>JAEZJJ010000047.1 GCA_023436395.1 Bacillota bacterium
AAGCAGAATCACCACTTCGAGATTCTGAGGAACTGACCGGGTCAGCCAAGTCTCAATCTGTCGTTACAGGTACCTCTGGACTTAAGGAAAATGTTCACTGATTGCTCGGGTAAAGGGAGGCGCTCAAATTATAGGTTATTTGCCTAGTCTTTATACTGCAACACCAAATAAAGTTTTAAACCAGAGTCTTAATGCCTTAGCTTCCTCATCACAAAGGGTGCACCGGCTAAGACTTTAAGGAGCTCCTCACTCATTGGTTTAACTTTCATAACTGTTCTTAGTAAACTCTATATCTTTGTATAGGGTGCTGAGGAGCTATCTATGCCTTTTATAAGGTTTACTTAGGCAGTCATGAAAGTTCTACCAAGAGGCTGGGACACAAAAATAGCACATACATGCCGTGATGTATGTGCTATTTTTGTGCTATTCATATTCATTTATAGTTATCTTATTACAAACCGCTATTATTGCACTTTTCTAAGTATTCTTTTACCTCTAGTAATGATTCACACTTCATATGAAGCAAAGGTAAGATTTCCTCTGTAGGATCAATTAAATCTGGTACCATAATTACCTTAAGTCCTGCGCTACTGCCTGCACGTATCCCATTTAAAGAGTCTTCTATACAATACGCCTCCTCTGGTTTTACCCCTAGCAGACTACATGCTAATTCATAAATCTCTGGATTAGGTTTACTCTGCTTCACCATATCTCCACCTACTACTGCCTCAAAGTACCCTTCTAAGTCTGTTCTTCTTAAATGAGAGAGCACCCCTTCTCTCCTAGTAGATGAAGCTAAACCTATCTTATAGCCTTCTTCTCTTAAGTAAGCTAATATTTCTTTCACACCTAATTTAATAGGTAATCCCTTTTCTTCTATTTCCTTCTCACATATCTGATCTGCTTTTGTTCTAAAGCCTTCAAAATCAAAATCTTCACCATAATATTTATGAAAAATAAGTCTTGTATCTTCATAGCTCCTACCAATACATTCTCTTAATACGGTCTCAATATTACTAATAGCCTCTTTCTCAGCCACCTTTTTCCATACTTGTAAAATAAGATACTCCGTGTCAAAAAGTACCCCGTCCATATCAAAAATCACTGTTTTTATCATGTTTAATATTCCTCCCCTCTAATGCTTACTTTATGATACCTTATCTTTTAATATAAACACAAATGGCATCCTTAGTCTAGTTGAAATTAGTAATTCAACCTAACTAAGAATGCCATTATCACTACCAAGTGAGTTACTCTTAATCTATGTTAGTGAATGGTTAGCCATTTTTAGTACCGACTTATCCTTTGCACCAGAGGATATTGTAAGATTTATATGAAAATCTAAACTGTCGGTTTTTATTATAGGAATTGGTTATGTTTACATATGAAGACATGAAAAGAGAAAAGAAATACAACATATTATGTTATAGTATATATATCAAATTTCGCAAATGGGTGTTGATAAATATGGAATGGTTAAAACGATTTTCACAAGCGATTGATTATATTGAGCAAAATCTTGATAGCGAAATTAGCTATGACGAAGCTGCTAGGATTGCTTGTTGTTCAACTAATTATTTTCAGCGAATGTTTTCTTATGTTGTAGGGCTATCTCTTTCAGAATATATTCGGCAGAGGCGTATGACCCAAGCAGCTTTTGATTTGCAAAATGGACAAGAAAGGATACAAGATATTGGTGCAAAATATGGGTATATATCTCCTGCATCATTTCATCGTGCTTTTCAGATGGTTCATGGGGTATCTCCATCAGCAGCAAGATCGCCGGGCACCGAACTTAATTCCTATCCACAACTACACTTTTCAGTATCGATTAGTGGTACTAATGGGCTTCGCTATCGAATGGAGAAACGAGAAGCAATGCGGTTTGTAGGTGTTACACTGCCTTTACCAAACAATATATCTCAATACGAGAAGCATTACGGTAAGTTTTGGAAGGAAGCAGCCACTAATTGTACACTTCACAAATTAATTGAATTTGGTGGTGATACAAATTCAACTGTCTGCGGACTGATAAGTGACATCGACCCTCATAATCCAGTGTATTATCTTGCAGTTCAAACTAATAAGCCTAAACCACGCAATATGTCAGAGATTGTGATACCTGCTACAAAGTGGGCTGTGTTCACATACTTTGGTAGGCAACTGTTAACATATGAGGAAGCGAATAAACGTTTTTTCACAGAATGGCTACCATTTACAGATTATGAAGTAGCTCAAATTGCAGAGATGAAGGTATATCCTGCTCGCGAGGTATTTACACAACCCTTTGAATATTGTTCAAAGTGTGAGTTTTGGATAGCTGTAAAGAACGAACAGGAGGAATAATAATTATATGGATTTATTCAATCTTCATAATGCGGACAACCATAAATATCCTGTAATAGTGAGCATACCCCATAGTGGCACATTTGTCCCAAATGAGATACGTTCAGGTATGTTACCGTCAGTGGTTTTATCTAATGTTGATTGGTTCTTAAAGGAACTGTATGACTTTTTACCTGATATGGGTATCACTGTTATATCATCTAATATCAGCCGATATGTTATAGATCTTAATCGTGATAAAACAGAGGATATAAATGGTGAGGATTTCTGGACAAAGCTTGTACACACTCATAATACATTTGGAAAACCACTGTACTCTAGACCCTTGTGTTCTGATGAAATTCAAGAACGCCTAAAGCAATATTATGACCCGTATCACACGGCACTTAAAAAGTTAATTGAAGAAAAACTGCGTTTTTATAATAAGGTATTACTTTTAGACCTACATAGCTTTTGTGTGGATTTTATTGAGGGAGCCAACGAGGATATAAGCTTATCCAATTACAATCATCAATCATCAACGACACAATCCATTGAAGCCTTGCGTGACATACTGGCAAAACAAGGCTATAAGGTGGGAATCAACGTCATTCGTGGTCGATATATTCTGAAAAACTATAAAAGAATTTTTAAAGATAATATCGACTGCATTCAAGTGGAGTTGCGCTATTCGCAATATATTGACAATCGTTACTATGGAGAAGAAGAATTGAATAGCTGGAACGCAGCCCTTTTTATAGATGCCAAGACCAAACTACGGATCGCATTTACTAAGCTGTTCAATGAAATGGAGGGAAAAAATGAATTTTAGTAAAACACATATAAATTGATAGTTCTTTAAACTCAAATGAAAACTACCACTGCATTGGCTCATTTATATAACACTTACTTTCCATTAATAAACCATATAATAATATGTACAAGTGAAATAATTCCCATTGAATTGATAATGACTAAAGAATATAAGCTTTTGAAATAGTTCTGTTGCTTATTTCTAAATAAATAGTGAAGTAACCAATGAAAAATTAAGAATATGTCACTACAAAGACTAAAAATGTTAATTGTATTGGTACTACCATAAGCTATTAGATATATCAGTCCAATATATAACGGTATATGTAC
The DNA here is from genome assembly GCA_023436395.1 of Bacillota bacterium. Classification (GTDB taxonomy): domain Bacteria; phylum Bacillota; class Clostridia; order Lachnospirales; family Cellulosilyticaceae; genus Cellulosilyticum. The sequence goes on from JAEZJJ010000047.1 coordinate 3,469, forward strand.
AATTGAAAATACTAAATAATCTTTATTTTCTTTCATATCCTTGAGTACAATAAACATCCCCCACTCTTTACATCGTATGGCATCCATCTCGTGGGAAATAAGTAGAGCAATGTTGGTACAGAATAATAGTTTCAATACTAATTCCATAAAATATCTCCTTATTTAATTATAATTGGTGCAACTTATAATCTTCCTAAGCCTCTGTCAGCTTCTATTTGTAATGCATTTGTTTTTTCGCCCATATATTTCTGTGCCGTTTTTAGTATCACTTTATCATTACCTAATATCTCCAAGACTGTAACCTGAAAATTACTCACTAAGTCTTGCTCTCCAAAATGTACTATTACCTCAAAATAATTAAATGTTTCTTTTAATAGCTTATGGTTTTCATCCTCATTCACAAGCTTTATTATTTCTGGCATAAATACATCTTCAATTACAACCGTTTCAAGCAATTCACCATATTCCTCAATTGATTTATTGTAACTCTCTACTGTACATGGTAAGAAATCCATCATCTTGCCGAAAAACACTTTTGACTTTATACACATATTTTGTCCCCTTTACTTAATAGAGGTACATAACCTATTCTATTCACTGTCATCACTACTTTTAACGTAGTCTATAAGCTTCTTATTTATATCTGAATAAGCGCACCTATGGTCATTGTCATTAAATTGGCTATTACCACATAATACTTGATAACCGTTAACCTATTGGTGGTGTACTCCCATGTAAGATACTTTTTATAAATCAAATATTCTATCCAAATAACTAAGCCTTCTAAAATAACAAAGGCTATACTTCCCCATTGTCCTAATCCAAGATAAAATAAACCAATAAGTCCTGTATGTAACATCACTTGAGTGATTATATTAGCAGCTATAATAACCCTACTTGCTTTTACCCAAAACAACCTTCCAATCAATAATTCCACAATAATAGTAAAACTCATTGCCATTGCTAGCATCTTTAAAAGCTCTAGTTTACTTCCTAAGATTCCCCACTGCATCCCTTGAATGACTTGACTCTTCATAGTACTATAGTCTAATAATACTACTGCATTATACTCGCCAGTTTTAATCAGAGATGAGACTAGGATATTTCCATCCCCTTCTTGGATAATAACCTTAAAACCATCTGAAAAATATTGTCTTGGCCAGTCATGTCTCCTAAGTCCTGTTCTTACATCATTTCCTCCTACTATCCCTGGATAGCTATTAGGATCTCCTATATAACATATCTCCCATCCTTCTTCATGATATTGATATAGTGGCAACTTTATAAATTCTTCCAATCTTTCATCGGTTTCTCTCCTTTTTACTTTATCTGGTTTATAAAGAATATTTAAGTAATATTCTTTTGGTGCATTTTTGAGATAGATTGTCAGGGAGGGTTTAGGCCCCATATCTCCATAAGTTAATTTAGGAAAAAATATTAAAACATTACATAGCAAACTAATATATATCATTCGTACTATAGATTGAATCCTCATTTTAATCCCTTTCCCTCTCTTCATTACACTCTTTATCCCCTTCAATACTCCCCCATCTAGCAATACATCTTATACCGAGTATAGCTACAATAATACCTATACCTATTTCTAGAATAAAACCACCCGGGATATATGGTAGAAATATAATTAGCATTATAAATATAAGGATAAAATAGCCTCCATTCCCCCAAAACACAGCTAATCCTATGGTATTAATAATGCCCACCCCAATAAAGAGTGCTATAAAACTCCGTTGATCTTCTTTCCATAAATACCCCTTCTTAACAGCACGCCTTACCAAAATCAAAGCAATCCATGGCACTATAAAATATGTAATGATGACTAAAATATTTCTCATGCTTCCCCCTATGTTTGATTTAGACTTATATCAAGTTTAGCATAATATCTGTCTAGGATTTGTCTATTCCTGTCACATTCATAATCTTAAATGATTCTACTCTTCTACTTTACTCATTCAAATATAATTACACTAGGCAATAGGGACTACTAGTTAGTTAGGTATACTTTTATACCTCTTTTAGTAGTCCCTACTTTTTATATAATTTCCTTAGCCATCAAACCGATCTGATCTAAATAATTCTAATAAGCTTCTTAGCCTTTACCTCATAGCCATATTCCGCGATTACTGTTACCCCTTGAGCTTCATAGATTACTTTATCCACTCTAGTATTTTCATAAACTTTCACACCTTGGTTCATGCTTACTTCTAAAATATAACTTCTTGGACTTGACACATCGTTGAGTAATCCTCTTTATGCCTTGATACAATTCCATAGGATATCCAATCAATATTTTCAATTCCCAGTAGTTCTGCAAATGTATAATATGGCCTACTTTCAATAGCTTCTTGTATACTCTTTGGATATAATATTTCTTTCATCTTATTGACTTTAGAAGAATCATTTTCAATTAACTCCAATAGCTCATTGATATTTAAGTTACTATCATTTATACTAATGCTTTCTATTTCTAATAATTCACCATTTTCATCAATAATGATTTCACCATCTTCATCAAATATAGGTCCACCCCACAAACAGCCATAACTGCAAATCTTCTTATTAGCTTTAAAGATAGAAAATTCCCAACCATACTCTTCCGCAAAAGAATAATAAACCATCAATCCTGTATTTGCATTTATAAGCCTATCGTTCTTTTCTATATCTTCTTCCTCACAAACAAAAGTTGTCCAATTGCTAACACTTGGGAAAACATACCCATTTAATCCACAGCCTTTAAGCAAATCAACAACTTCTTGAGAATTTTTTGATCTCAAATGAAAACTAACACTACATTGGCTCATTTATATAACACCTACTTTCCATTAATAAAAAATATAATAATATGTACTACTGAAATAATACCCATTGAATTGATAATGACTAAAGAATATAAGCTTTTGAAATAGCTCTGTTGCTTATTTCTAAACAGATAGTGAATTACCCAATGAAAAATTAAGATAGAATAAAACCACCCGGAGCATATGATATAAGTATAATTAGCATTATAAATACAAGGATAAAATAGCCTCCATTCCCCCAATGTTTGATTTAGACTTACATCAAGTTTAGCATAATATCCGTCTAGGAGTTGTCTATTCCTGTCAAATTTTTAATCTTAAATCATACTATTATTCTACTTTACTCCTTTAAATATAGTTTCACTAAACTATAGGGACTGCTAAAAAAGGTATACTTTCATACCTCTTTTAGCAGTCCCTACTTTTTATATATATTTCTTATTTCTTCACGCCATCAAACCGATCTGGTCTAAATAACTCTAGATACTCATCTTTTTCCCCTTGATAAAGCTTAGTAAGCATCATGCCCCCTAGAATAGCAAATAAAGTTCCATTTGCACCGTAACCTAGGCAGTACCAAAGCTCTGAATGGTCTGGGTCTGGACCTATAAACCCTAGGTTATCTTGGGTAGTGGCAAATACACCACAACAGCCATACTCTATATTTATAGGTCTTATTCTAGGAAATAGGCCCTTTAAGTGGTTTAAAAGCTCTTCATATTTTTGCTTAGCTTTATCCTCAGTAATAGGGGCCTCCTCATAAGGAGTGTCTACTCCTCCTATAATAATCCGTTGGTCTGGAGTGGTACGTAAGTAGTGATAAGTTTCTTCATTATCTCTAATAAGGGATTGATTGTGCCAGCCTACAATCTCATTGAGAGGCTGAGTAACTATATTATAGCTAATACTCTTTTGCCCAAATTGTCTAGGTGTAAATAAATCTGTATCATATCCTGTAGCCACAATAAGCTTCTTGGCCTTTATCTCATAGCCATATTCCGTGATTACTGTTACCCCTTCATTTTCATAAATCACTTGATCTACTCTAGTATTTTCATAAACTTTTACACCTTGGTTCATACTTACTTCTAAAAGCTGATGAGCAAACTGATAAGGATTTAAACTAGCCCCTCCCTTAGTCCCATATAAACCTGCTTTTAAATCAAAATCATATAAACCGTCCTCTGGTTTAATGAGCTTGACCTCTAGTCCAGCTTCTTTTCTAATACGATACTCCTCTTCTATTTCACATACTTCCTCTTCTTTTGCTGTATATATTAATGTATCTTTTTCTTCATAGTCACATTGATTACTATAGGTATTAATAAAGTTCTTAATTTCACTTAATGCTTTAAGCCCTAACTTATAACTTGTAATAACTTGCTCTAATGACACATACTGTTCTAAATCTCTAGCGTTAGTATCTAATTCATATTGCAAAAGTGATGTACTAATACTACTACTTCCATGGGCAATACGTCTTTTTTCCAATACTACTGCCTTAATACCTGCTTTTGATAGGTAGTAACTCATGATGCTTCCTGTTACTCCTCCCCCTACAACAACTACCTCTGTCTCAATATTTTCTGTTAAATAAGGATATTGCCTTATAGGTTTATGCATTTTTAAAAAAGCGGTTTTCCCTTGTACATAATGCTCTGTCATGTAAAATTCCCTTTCTTACTGTTTTAGCTGTTTATTTTACATTTATATTAAGCAATTCATCCTCTTTTTATCCTAACTACAAAAACCAAAAGTTATCCTCAACTCACCCTTTTTAAGTGTTCATTAATCCCCAACTTATTCACTTATTCACACAGCTTCGTTGAAAACTCACATAAAAGCATTCTACTTTCCTCATAAATTCTTGTTTTTTTGTAATACTACTTTTGTATTTTATTTTATGGAGGTATTTATGAAAAAGTTAATCTATGCACTCTTATTTTCAGGGACAGTACTCTCATCTAGCTTCCTTTTTACACCTATGGTGTTAGCTAATACACCAACTACTCAATCTACAGTAAAGGCTAGTGAGTATAACAATATCTATACTTCCATCTTCAACACAATGAAAATGGAAATGAATAATGTAGTGAGTTCAGGCAATGTGAACTTAGATTTTGTAACACAAATGCCACCTCATCATAAAGGTGCAATTAATATGTCAAAAGCCATTATTCAATATGGCTCTAACCCAGAAGTCAAAAAAATGGCTGAACATATTGTTACTTCTCAAGAAGCAGAATTACCTGTCCTCCAAAATATGCAAGAGAAATTTAAACAAGAAGCTTTCTCAGGCAAAGAAGCTTCTGCTCTGTATAATAAAAAATATAATGAGATTAAAGGGACTATGTTTAAAAACATGGAAAGTGTTCCTCTCACCCCCAATGCCGACCTTAACTTTCTTAAGCAAATGATTTTTCATCATCAAGGTGCCATTGATATGTCTAAAAATATTTTAGAGTATACTAAAGACCCTGAACTTATTAATCTAGCAATCAACACTATAAAATCACAATCTAAAGACATCAAAGAGATGCAAAAACTTATAAGTACACTCCAATAAGTTAGTACCTAGCTATCCCTGAACGCAAAAAATAAAAAGGAGAGAATTTAGCCCACTTACTCGGCTTAAATCCCCTCCTTTTACCTCATTAATTCCCTTAAAAATAATCGGAGAAATAAGGTGTCTGTTGCTCTATAGCATCTTCTAACATATCTAATGTTTCGCTATTACATACTAACCTTCCTATTTTATAAAGATAGTCTGGCCTTTTGTACCCTAATAACATCGTTGTCATCGTTTGTATATTAATTCTATCATTAGTCTTTTCTGTAGTACGTTTTATTTCTCCTTGCCCAGACTCTGAAATGGTGAGTGTAAAAAACCCTTGATTACAGGTGAGTATGGGATCATCCATGGTAAAAGTCCATTCTCTCTTTACGTTATCTGGTTTAAAAGGATATTGTTTAATGAATGCCTCTAAATCCACAATCCGTGCCATAAAATAAGGTGAGATTGTCTCTCTAATATCTGCATCTTCTAATAAAAATGCTAAAGGTTCATCTGTATATGTATTGCCTATTACCTTTGTAATCATGGAAAAATGGGCACTAATGAAATTCCAAAGTCCACTACGTGCTTCTTCATTTACAAATATCATGTCCTTGATATGGAAAACTTCGTCTCTAATATCATATAAGACATATCCATCAGGATCGCCCTGCTCATTATAATAAACGGCTGCCATTAAATCATCTGTATCCCATAGTAAGTATTCATTCCAAGCCAAATCATCCCTTAGCAGTGCGCCGTGAGTTTGAAGGGCAAACCTTTCATAGGTCTTTTTAACCTCTTCACTTTCTACTTCTACCCTTTGTACCTCTCCTGGTACTTGTTTGTTTTTAGGTAATTGATAATCACTAATCTCATAAGTAATTCTATCAGAAATAATCTCCCAACCTTTTCTGCGGTAATAGGGGACAGAGTAAGGATACAAATAACAGATACTTTGCTGACGGTCTTTCATATTTTTCAGTGCTTGTTCCAACAACTTATGCATTAACCCCTGATTGGCATATTCAGGGTAAGTTCCTACTCCCGTAAGCCCACCCATATCATAGACCTCACTAAATATGCGTACCTTCATAGGATAGACTGCCACTTGAGAAATAAGATTTTCTCCATCAAACCACCCCAGTACATCTGCCCGCTCTAAAGCAGGTGCTTTCGCACGAATAATCTCTTTTTCTTCCCATCCCACTTGTTGTAATTCTTGATCAGTTACTTGAAAGACATATCGAAGTAGCTGATTATATTGCTTAAGATGTTCCATTCCAACCTTTTTCATAGTTAGATTTCTCTTCCTGCCCATACAGCTCTATAGCCTCACTTTCACTTATTACATTTACTTTACTTCATTATATTATGGGAGTTACCATGTATCTATCATTTTAATAAAAGTCTTATAGAACTCCTTATAGTTGAAACGCCTTCAAAGAATATGATCTCCCCTCTTATCTAGCATTTTTATTCCTCCTTATGACTATCAATAAGTATTTTTATATTCTCTTATACCATTTCATCCTCTGTTATAACCTGTATGCCCTTATTCATTAACATCTGTGCTGTTACCCCATTTCCTTCAATTAAACGTCCCTCAAATGACCCATCATAAACTTTACCTTTACCACAAGAAGGAGACTTTGCCTTTAAAATGGCTTTTTCAATAGTATGCTGTTCTAATAAATCCACAACTGCATTAGCCCCTTTTATAAAAGCATCCGTTACATCTTCTCCCTTCTGTGTATAGATTTTTGCCCCACCTTGTATGACATCCTCTGCTGTACCTCCTACTATTTCTGCTGGTTCTCTAGGGGTAGATAGTCCTCCTAAAACTTCAGGGCAGATTTTTATATGTGGTGTATTTTCACATAATGAAGCTACTTTTTCATTGAAATTATCTTGTCCGTTATATTTGCACTTTTCTCCACATAAACAGCTACTTACTAAAATCATTTATTTTCCTCTTTTCTATCCTTATAGTGAATACTAAAACTTCCCACTTAAATAATACCTATATTCCCTGTAAACTTAACAATTATTTTCTCTTCTCTTTATTTTGAGTCTACTAATAGCTTCTGCATATCTTCTGGTAATGGTGCACTCATTTTCATTATTTCTTTAGTGATAGGATGATAAAAAGTACACGCTGCTGCATGCAGGGCCTGTCTAGTCAGCATATGATTTTTCTCATTGTATAGAAAATCACCTAATAAAGGATGACCTATTGCTGCCATATGGACACGTATTTGATGGGTGCGTCCTGTTTCTAGCTTTAATTCCACCACTGATACTGGCCTACCGTGAGGATAAAAAACTTCTAATCTACGGTAATGAGTGATTGCACGCTTTCCTTCCTCTAAATCTACCTGGCGTTTAATAATACTTCCTTCCACTCTCCCAATAGGTAAATCTATAGTCCCTTCTTCCTCAATAATGCCTTCCACAAAGGCTACATAAACTCTACTAAATGCTCTCTCCTTTAAACTTTTGGAGAGAATACTAGCACTTAGTAAGTTCTTTGCTATAATCGTCACCCCTGTGGTATCGCGATCTAATCGATTGATACATCTAAAGACATAAGATTTATTTTGCTTCTTAAAATAGTAGGCAATTCCATTTGCTAAGGTATTATCATAATTATTAACAGAAGGATGAATAGGTGTATCATAAGGTTTACTTATCACTAGAATATCTTCATCTTCATATAGAATTTCAAAATCACATGGCTTAGGTACAATATTCTCCGAAGGCTCAGCATCTATTAAGGATATATCCAGTCTATCTCCTGTCTTTAGGATTTCATTCACCTTTGCCCATACTCCATTTTTCCTGATGCCTTCTTGAGTTTTTTTTAATTCTATAAGAACACCTCTAGAATATTCTTTTTCCTTAAGAAATGTCCCAATACTCTTTCCCGCATCTTGTTGCTCTATAGTATATAGTAATTTTCGTGTCATTTTGTCTCCTACTTTTAAGTCTATCATTAAAATCTTAACATTAATCTTTATCATAGAATTTTTGTGATAAAGATTCTACTCTTTTTATTACATTAATTGTGTTACAAATTCAATAGCTGCCTTTATATCTTGATCATTAGGATGACCTTTAGCAATGCCTCCAATCCACTTAAAAAAGCTGTATGTATCATAACCCTTACATCTATAAGTTCCTAAAAACTTACACTTTTTATCTTCTAGCATAACTTGTTCCTTTTGTCCATATTTCTTACTATTGCTACCACTGGTTATCATTAAAAATACCTTCATATTGTTACTCAATACATTACTTTCTTCAATAAACTTTAGTATTTGTTCATGACATTTTGCCATATAAATCCCAGATGCTAAACCAATTACATCATATTGGCTAAAATCCTTACTACTAGCTTCTTGGACTTTAATTAATTCTACACCTAGTTCATCCTTAATTGCTTCTACAACCTTTTTAGTATTGCCATGATGAATCGAGCTATAAACTATTGCTATCTTCATATATTATTCTCTCCCTTTTATCTATTTTCTAATATGTTATAGCTTTTATTTCTTACTAATCGAATTTAATTTTTTGCTCTAAAATTCTTTCCGCAAGTATTCCCCAATCTCCATCATAATAAAAGCCTTTCATATTCGACATGGCAGCTAATCCATGAACAATTCCCCACATTGCAACAAGATTATCACGATATGCTCCTTTAGGAATTCCTAATGCCTTCATCTCCTCTATTGCAGCATCCCTAAATATGCAAAAGGCCTTATGATCTCCTACAAAATCATCTTCCATTAATTCAATGTAATAATCTTCATTATCATAAATAAAGTTAAAGTAATTAGGATGCTCTGCAAAAAACTTTACATAGGCTTTCCCCATTTCTAATGTGGAATATTTCTTGTCTGAAAGCTTTGCGGCATTTAAAAGTATATTTTCTAGACTTTCATTAACATATTCCTTCATGCTCTCAAGTAATGCTTCTTTGTCAAGAAAATGATTATAACAAGCAGTAGGTGATACCCCTAATCTTTTTGCCACCTTTCTTAGAGAAAAATTATTTATCCCTTCTTCATTAACAGTTGCAATTCCACCTTCAATAAGTTTATTGCGTAAATTACCATGATGATAAGATGTGCTCATACCGTCCCCCCGTTATTCTTATATTCTAAATATTTTATATATAATTACTATAACTTGAATATTAACACCTGTCAATATAAATATTTACACTTGTTAACTTCTTAACAAGAAAGTGTACTAGCGTCCACATTTCTTCCGCTAGGGAACCCTAGGTTCCCTTCGGCACTGACAAAGAGCGGTCAGCTGAACACCCTCCTTCATACGACAGAGGAGACTCCCCTCTGTACTCCCCATAGTCTAGGAAAGTTAAAAGTCGAACTTTCCTAGACTATAAAAAAATAAGAAGCTTAAATTTTTTAAGCTTCTTATTTTTTCCTATATTAAATTTGCAGTCACTCTTATCCTATAAACTTTCTAGCCTGCTCTCTAAAGGTACAATACCCCATACCTTTCCAACTTTCTTTAGCTATCACATTGTTAGTAATAAAATTAACTTCCACATACTTTAAGCCCTTATTTTTAAAAAACTCTATAGCTCGCCCCTCTAAATTCTTCATAATACCTTGTCCTCTATACTTTTCTACTACATAAGCACCAGCAATGTAACCCACTTCCTTTACACTAGATATAGGGAGATGGCATGTCATGATTTCTCCTGTTAAAAACCCTACTATTTCCTGTTCTTCAACTGCTACAAGGAGTATTGCTTCTTCATGGGCTATAATATTCTTTAAGTATTCTTTTAGTCCTTCTGTTTCTAGTTTACCAAAATCCCAATAAGCATCATGGGTTTGTTGTTGTATATAATAGGCTAACTCATTATAAAAACTAGCTATTTGTTCTATATCACTACTATATGCTTCTCTATAATGCATTAATCTTTCCCTCCTACTTGTGTACATCTATAATTGTTGATTTATTTCATAAAGTTGTGTAGATAAATCTACCGCTTCATAAATGTTAGAAGTTTGGTTTACTTGTGAATCACAAACAACTGCAATGTCTTCTGAACTTAATTTTAAGATGCTAACTAGCTTTTGCATAATATCTATAGTATTATTGGTTTCTTTTACATTATTAGTTAGTATTTTAGATAAGTCCTGGCATGACTCAAAACTTTCCTTAGTACCTTGTGTTTGTTTTGCATTAATTTCTTTTAGTAAATCGGCAAGATTACTACTTTCTGAAGATACAGTCACTAAACTTTGGGCCAACATATTTTGATTGTTTTGAGCTCCATCTTTAATAGATATTAATTCCGTTGAAAATGCTTTGGTACATACTTCTGATTGCTTAGCTAATTTCTGTATTTCTTCAGCAACGACAGCAAACCCCCGACCGTGCTCCCCTGCTCTGGCAGCTTCAATACTAGCATTAAGCGCTACAAGTTTTATCTGAGAAGTAATATCCTCTAACTGCTTAACATTGACTGTAGATTTCTTTGTCATTTCTGTAAATTGTCCTAATTCTTTGCACATTTGTTCATTACTTTGTTGTATATTATCAAGTAGTAGTTTCACATGTGTCATTAGCTTTTCAGATACTTCTGTCATAAACTCTAGATTTTTCTTGTTAATCTCAATAACACTATCTAGATTCTTTAGACAGATTTGGGTATTACCAGTAATATCCTCTAATGTACTAATAGCTTCTGCCAAATCTCTTTCATTATGTTGTACCATAACTGCAATATTCGAAAGTTGGGAAGTAGCTTGTTCATTAATCTTAAAGATTGTATTTGCTGTATCATAAATAGCTACAATATAATCTAATTCTCTTGATCCTTGCTCCTCCTTTATCTCTGATTTCACTCCATCAATAACTTGTATTTCTTCATTTTGTTTTTTTCTTATACTAAACATTATTTTCCCCCTTTACTCTCCTAATGCAATTAGAGTAAGTGTTTGATTGACATGTGTCATATTAATATGTTCACCTAATGTGGTAAATCCAAAATAAGGTGATTCTGTCTTGCTACTAATGGCTTGATAGGCTGATTGGCAAGCTTTCTCATTTTTCATTTGTATATATCTTAAAATGCAATTAAAGCCTATAATCATTTCTACTTTATTAAAATTACCTTTAATAGCTTCTGCCGTTTGTTGGGCCTTTTCTAACAGATTAGCTGCTTCCATAAAATAAAAGGGATGTCCCACTAAAACTCTTGTATAAAAGGTAATTGTCCCATCTGAATTTACCTTTAAAGGTGAGGCAATATATGTATTCCCTTTAGAAACCCTACCGATGGGGTTTTTAGCAAAAATGTTGGCATCTAATTGCTGACGTGTTACTCCTATTTCTTGCGTGTATAAATCAATAAAAGGCTTATTATCTGCTTTTGAAATTGTTCTAGATTGGAAATCCGCGCTGGTTACTCGATGCATCTCTCCTTTAGGCACATAAATATTTTCATTATAAACCATAATTTTCTTATTAGTACGAACAAACAAAATTACACTTGCTTCCTTTTCAACTCTTCCATTTATAGCTACATACGAATAACCATTAGATAAATCTCCTGCTGAACCACCCACACAATTTATTTTTCTATCCTCAAATATATTTCTTAATAATGTACCTATACGCTCTTCACAAGCCGCAAAAGCATCAGTAAGTGCAATCATAAAAAACTGATTGGTACTCTCTTTACGATTCACATCTAAACCTAATTGTGTGATAGCTCTTGTTATCCGCCTCTTATATAACATTACCTTCTTTTTTAAAGATGTTAAAATAACTGGTTCTACGATAAAATCAGAACTATATACTGCTAAAACAGCTAATCTCCCCTCTGAATAACCTTCCGTTGTAATTTCACCTGTAGAAACACACCCGATATTAGGCGTGTTAGGGTAAATTTCTTGGACCTTAGCCGCCACCAAATTAAAATCAAATTTTGATGATGCAAAAAAGATAACAAAGCTTACTTTTTCCATCTTAGTGGCTTGAATTGTTGACACAATACTACTTTCACTTACTATTTCTGTTGAGCTGAATTGATATTTCATATATTGTCTCCCCTAATATCATTTGTCTATTACTCTGAGCTTAAAACAATTTGCACATTAACCTTTATAATACTATTTTTAACTTTATTTAGCAAATTATTTTTAATTTTTTAAATATTTTAATTATTAATTGTTTTTATGACATATATCTCTCTCATCGTAACCTCACTCTTCTAAAATATCTTTACAAAACAAAAAGAGGGATATTTTACTATCCCTCTCTTTCTATTAATTGTAATAAACTTAAAGTTAATTTTCACCAGTAATCTTTCTCACTGGGAATTGAATCTCTGTCAGCCATTCATCCTCTGTATCTTTATTCCAAATCCCATCTATATAAGATTCTCTTGCATACCCAGCCATTTCAAAGTCATTCTCCTCTATCCATGTGATAATAGCACTATAAGCCTTTGGAAATTCTTCATAAGGTCCTTTATGCAAAGTACATGCCGCCATTTCTACCCTTTCCATAGTCTTAAAGGTAATCATTTCAGAGTTTTCTTTCATTTCGGTGACTGCTTCACAAATCTCCACATCTATGTCTTTATCTCTATACTCACCATCGTTATAAATATTAAAGCAGTATTCAGGAACAGCACAAACACAACCTAACCTTTCCATTTCACTGCCTATACGAGGCATTATACTCAATAATTCATTATAGTTTGGCAGGATGGTTCTCACAGAAGCTACAATTACTTCTGGTAACTCCTTCAAAATAACATTGTAGGACCTATCCCGCCCCTTATGAATAAGATAATACTCCACCTGAGAAAGCTTCATATTTTCTTCTGCAATTTTTTTAATTATGTCTGCCTTTTTATGAAGGAGTAACTCCTCCACAGACATTCCCTCTTGGACCTTCTTAATTTCCTCCAAGGAGAAGCCCATTTGGCGAAGTGCTAATATTTCATGTAAAATAGGTAATTGACTAGAGGTATAGTATCTATATCCATTCTCCTCATCTATGTATTCTGGATGTAAAAGACCTGTCTCATCATAATGCCTTAAAGCTTTAATCGTAACACGATTCATTTGAGAGAATAAGCCAATTTTATATAAAATCGGCTCTACTTTTTCACACTCATAACACTTTTCTTTTCCTTCTGAAAATAAGCTGATTTTACTCAAGATCGGCTCTATTTTATCATTTTGAGGCTTTTCTTCCATCTTCCTCCCCCTATTCCCATCTAAATATTTTCACTGCAACAATGCTACTTATAACAGCAATACCTATCATTAAAAGTAATGGAAATGCTAAATCTCCTATAGGTGTTCCTAAAGAATAGCCCTTAAGTAATTTAATGCCCTGAGTTAAAGGTAATACATTAGCTGCAGCTTGAAGAGGACTAGGTAATACCTCGTAAGGAATTGATGAGCCAGATAAAAAGAACATTGGGAAGTACACTAAAGTGCATACTAAATTAGCTGTTTTTACTGTTGTGCATAAACTTGCTATAAGCATGCCCAATCCATACATAGCTACCATCACTAGCATATAACTACCTATAAATCCCAAGATAGAGCCCTGAAGCTGATAGCCAAATCCAAAGTTCATCATTAGATATACTGCTACTGCGGAAACTAATGCCATTAACATATTAATGACTACTTGTATTAATAATATCACAGCTGGGCTAACAGGTGTCACACAATAGTGCTTTAATATTTTTTTATCTCTATAGTCAGCTAAGGTAAGTGGAATTCCCATAAAAGCTGTAGCACAAATTCCTACTGTAATAAGCCCTGCAAAAGAACCTTGTACAAAAGTATAATCAGCTCCTTCAAAAGCTGGTTTATCTCCACAAATCATCCCAATTAAAAGTGCAATTCCTACTGGCATTAGTACACCAAAGAAAATACCATCGATTCCTCTAAGTGCTACACATCCTTCTATTTTAAGTAATGTTAAAAATCGTTTCATCCCTCAATCTCCTCTCCCATATACCAAAGATAAGCTTCTTCTAATCTCTCATACGGACTTTTTTCCACTACTTCTTTGACTGTACCACTGATGACTTCTTTTCCTTCTTGTATAATACAAATGCGATCACAAAGTGCTTCCACTTCATCCATGTAGTGGGAAGTAAGTAAAACTGTCACACCTTTCTCCTTAAGTTCTCGTAGTTTCTTCCATACTTCTCTCCTAGCAGCTGTATCTAATCCTGTTGTAAGTTCATCTAAAAAAACAACTTCTGGTTGTGGAATTAATGCTAGAAGTACGGAGAGCTTCTGTTTTTCTCCTCCTGATAGAGTAGAGACATACTGTTTTTTAAACTCGTTTAAGGAAAATGCCTCTAATAGCTGTTTATAATCTGCTGGATTTTTATAAAGAGCTGCTGTTTCCTGGCAAAGCTCTTCTACCTTGATGCGGTCTTGGTAGCAAGACTGTTGAAGCTGAACGCCTACTCTTTCAAAAAGCTGTTTTCTAGACTTTGCGGCCTTTAACCCTAATACAGTAGCCTCTCCGCCGTCTAATTTCTTAAGTCCTAGAATGCAATTAATAGTAGTAGACTTGCCTGCTCCATTGTGCCCTAGGAGACCAAACACCTCCCCTTTTTTGACCTGAAAAGATAAGTTGTCTACTGCCACTTTGTTTCCGTACTGCTTTCTTAGTCCCTTTACTTCGATTATTGTACTCATTTTCTCTCCTTTCAAAGCTGTGACTTAAATCTAAAATCACTTTAAATGCTCCTGTAAGGGGAGAGTCAACTGTTTTATGAAAAATAAATTTCAATAAAAAATAGAGATAACCTTTTCTTTAGGGCTATCTCTAAAATCTATTTCTCTATAGCAATCGCTATGGCTAATTCCATGGCAAGCATAGCAATTCTGTCCTTTTCTAATGGGTTTGCCTCATTAGCCAAACTTCTTTTATCCCATACTTCACTATCTAGAAAACTTGTTCCCTCATCTCTAATTGCTTGATTAGGAATAATGATAGAACAATCATCTATGGAAGAGTCCCATACCCCGCAAGTCCCAAAAGGAAAATCCTCAATAGGTTTAATAATATCAAAGACATTAATCACTGCAACCTTATTATTATCAAATTCTTCAAGTATCATGATACCCCTCCATTAATCCAATAGCTGTCCACTCTATTGAGCTACATAATAGGGTTATCCTTATATTTTTTACTTCTTATTTTAACAACAAGGTAACCATTATTCTAAATAATTAATAATAGTTTGACAACTTTTTATGTTAATGTTAATATAGATAAAATTATTTTAATTGGGGGGGATTTCTATGACTCGCAAGTTAACAGAAAGTGACCGTATTCAAACCTTAGATTTTCTCAGCATAGAGCCTGCTATTAATCTTTTTATAATAGGCGATATTGAGCAAAATGGTTTTGAGCAAAACTTCCAAGAGCTTTGGGGAGATTTTGATGAGCATAAAAATTTAATAGGTGTTCTCCTTCGCTATAATACATTTTATATTCCTTATTATAAAAACTCAGATTTTAATCCATTACCTTTTATAGAAATTATTAAGGAGGACTTAAAACATACAGGATTATCCGGAAAAGAAAGTGTGGTTAATGTTTTTAAGCCTTACTTTGAAGCCTATAACTTACACTGTACTTATTTCTGTGAACTTAGAACAGCTGAAAAATTACTTACCTATTCATTACCTATTAAAAGCGCTTTACCTGAAGATGCCACTCGCATCTGTGAGCTTGTCAATGAAATTGAAGAATTTAGTGATTCTACTTCTACTCCTCAAATTATAGAAGATGAGCTTCGTACAGGTGCTAGACGTGCCTATTATATCGAATCGGAAGAAGGTGTGATTAAGAGTATCGTTCAAACCTCTGCAGAAAACTCTATGTCTGCTATGATTGTAGGGGTAGCCACACGTAAAGCTTATCGTGGGCAGGGACTTATGACGGGTTGCCTTACCAAACTATGTAGAGATTTAATTGAAAAAGAGGGTAAATTACTTTGCTTATTCTATGATAATCCTGAAGCTGGAAAGATTTATCATAAGCTAGGATTTGAGTCTATTGATAAATGGACTATGCTTCTAAAAGGTTAGTAGCTTTAAAATACTTTACAATAAACTTCAAGACAGGCAATAAATTTCTATTTATAGTAGTTGTAAATAACAAAAATAGCTTACTAAGTATTATACATAGTAAGCTATTTTTTGCTGCGCACTCTTAAATCTGCCTTTTAACAACTTATTTCTTCTTGATAATAATAAGCCTGTTTTTCAAACATCTTAGCATATTCTCCCTGTAAAGCCATCAGTTCATCATGAGTGCCTTGCTCTATAATCTCGCCATGTTCAAACATATAGATGCGGTCTGCTTCTCTAGTGGTTGAAAGCCTATGTGAGATAAAAATAATAGTCGCATCCTTTGCTGCTTTCATCATATTTCGGTTAAGCTTATACTCTGCAAAAGGATCTAAGGCACTAGAAGGTTCATCTAAGATAGCTATGGCAAGTTTCCCTGTTTTAGCAAACATTCTAGCTATGGCTACCTTTTGTGCTTCACCACCTGATAGCATGGTTCCTTCATCAGAGAATTCTCTAGTCATTTCTGTCTTTAACCCTTTAGGTAATCTTTCCAGCTTAGCTCCAAAATCAGCCAGGTTTAAAGCCTTTTTAATACGTTCTTCATCTAGAGAAATATCATCCATGCAAACATTTTCTTCTAGAGTAGCACCATAAAGTTGATAATCTTGGAATACCGCTCCAAAGATATCTCTATAAGCTTTAGTTGAAAAATTACGAATATCCTCTCCTCCATAACAAATGGACCCTTCGCTCACATCATATAAGCGCATTAAAAGTTTCACAAACGTTGTCTTTCCTGCTCCATTTTCACCTACTATGGCTACTTTTTCTCCTGGCTTAATGGTCATTTGAATATGCTTAAGGGTATCTTCACTAGCCCCTTCATATCGAAAGCTCATATCTTTAATTTCAAGCACACTCTTTTCTTCTGGTACTTCTTTATTTCCCTTGTGTCCTTCAATATTAATATCATATTCTATGAAACGTATGAAACGTTCTGCAAACTGCCCTACCTTTTGAAGCTCTATCATAGCATAGTTAAGGGAATCCAATTGATATCCAACCGTACTTTGCGCATTATTCATAGCAGCTACGTCACCTAACCCTATTCCCAGCTTAACTAACGCCAAGTATCCTAAGTACATAGGCACACAAAAGAAAGATAAGAAAGTAAACACAAAAATCCAATTGATTAAAGACAAAATAGCAACCTTAACCCCTGCTACTTTAGCTTTTGATATAATATCTCCTATTGCTTCTTCAAACTGCTTACGAAGAGGAATTTCTATCTTTGAAAGCTTAATCTCCTTAGCATATTCTGGTTGATAAAAAATACGCTTAGAGTAGTCTGCTTTTCTCATAACCCTCTTTCTTTCCATTTTATAATTATACTCAATTTTAGCAATGCTAAAGCGTGTCACTATATTAATGAGGAAACCTAGAATAGGGAAAATAGCTATGATAGGATTAATGGCCATGATAAGTCCACCCAAGGTCAAAATAGTAGCTATATGCCCAAACATCCATGCCACACTTAAAACACCATAAGCAATCATCTCTTCAGACTGAGATGCTGCAATAACAAAGTCATCAAAATACTCTTTATGATCATAACAGATTAGATCAACATCTGCCACCTTACGTATAAAGTTTTCTTGAAGCTTACCTGTCATTTTTACAAATTTGGCTCTTGCCCAATTGTCAGTTAGTACTCCTATGGCTTGACCTATTCCCATAACTAATATTCCTACTACTATAATAATAAGTGTAACCTTTAGATCTATAGCCTTATCTGAAAGCATATCTATAAAGATTTTAAGGAATAGGGTGCCAAATAGTGCATTAATAATACCACAAATAATATAAGAACCTATTACTAAGAACACCAATGCTCTATCTATTTTTAATGCATACCTTACTACATAAAGTACATTGCTAATAATGTGCCTCATCGTTAATTTATCTTGCTTCTTCTTATCTTTATTATTATTCTTTGATTCTATCTGTTTCCTACTTGTGTTATTTTTGATTTCATTATCTTTACTTTTAGGCATGAAGGACCACCTCCCTTCTCCCATTGTCTTGATAATTCTTTGCTTGCAGTTTAAACATAGCAGCATAGCTTCCATCTATTTCCATAAGCTCATCATGAGTGCCACTTTCTTTAATTTGGCCATGTTCTAAGAAATAAATCTTATCCGCAATACGTGCTGAAGAAAGCCTATGAGAAATGAAAAATACAGTTTTTCCTTCTGATACTTGTAGCATATTGTTATACATGTTATATTCTGCAATAGGGTCTAGTGCACTGGAAGGTTCATCTAGAATAACAATATCTGGATTCTTAGCGAATACTCTTGCAATGGCTATTTTCTGCGCTTGCCCCCCTGAACACACAAACCCTTGGTCATCAAATTCTTTTGTCACCATGGTATCTATACCCTTTTCTAGGGTAGCTAACTTATCGCCAAACTGGGCCTTTATAAGTGAACTTACTACTAATGCTCTTTCTTCTTCTGTTTCTGGTGTCTTCATCAGTACATTTTCACTTAAAGGTAAGGCAAATATCTGCAAGTCTTGAAATACTGTTCCAAAATGTCTATGATAATTTTCTGGCTCAAACTCATTAATGTTGTAGCCATTTGCTTTAATCTCTCCCTCTGTAACAGGATATAATCCCATTAATAGTTTAATTAGAGTAGTTTTACCTGCCCCATTCTCACCTACTAATGCAATACGTTCTCCCTTTTTAATGAATAGAGATAAATCATTAATAACAGGTGCTTTAGCCCCTTCATAAGTAAAACTAACATGGTTAAATTCAATATCTCCAAGAACTCCCTCTACTTTTCTATCTCCCTTGTATGTGCTGGCAGATTCATACTCTAGGAAGTCCTTTAAGTTATTCATATAGAGGCAGTATTTGCCCCCCTCAATACTTTTTACCACTGCATCTTTAACTTTCCAAGCTACAAACCCTATTGAAGCTAACATAGCTACATAAACTCCTATTTTACTAGTATCTGTCATTTTAACCACAAAGGTAATATAGATATAAGAGCTAAAGTAAGTCAATCCAAAAAAGACAACTGTATTTAAAAATTGATAAAGCATTATCTTTTTACGGTATTTCACATTAATAGCATATCGACTCTTGTAGCCTTCAACATGCTTCTTAAATAAGATATTCTTAATACCATATAAACGAATTTCTCCAGCATACTTCTTTTCATAAAAGACACGTTTCACATAGTCTGTAGTACGCCTATCTGGTGTTTCCATTTGCCTAAGCTCAAAATGCATTTTATTTTCTTTATCCCCACAAACTAAAGAACCAATGACTGGTGGAAAAATGAAAAGAATAAGCCAAGGATCTACTGTTGCAATAATACCCAGGGCACAAATGACAGAGAGAATAAGACCTAAAGCTTGAGCTACATTAGCTAAGCCATCCATAGCCTTATTAAGACACTCATCTAAAGCCCTTGAAAACTTATTATAGAAATCAGGTTGTTCATATCTAGTAAGTTCAATAGATGTGGCCTTTGTAATCACCTGATCAAATATGTAGCGATATACTTTAGGTGTTTTTAATCTAATGTAATAGGCATGTCCTGCAGAAGCTACATGAATAATAATGTGTAAGCTGCAGAAAAATATAATGAGTTTTACCAGTTCACTATAAGGTGCCTTAGTGCCAATACAGTCATAAATAGCTTTTGTCATATAAACAAAGAAAAAAGCATTAAATACTTCTTCTGTACAATTCTTATAGAAGGTATAAATAATGCACCCTTTATCTGCATGCCAAATGGTTTTTATAGTATATCCCATACTTTGCCACACAGACATCTCCTCATTTGATTGGTGTTTTTCTCCCAATTCTACTCCCCCTCCAGTATCTTGTTTCTTTATTGCATAGTAGCAGGTTAAACTTGACAATAGCATGTCATATTAATGTGCTATTCAATCCAATATATTTCTCCATTTCTATTGCTAAATACACGTGTTCATCATTATACCATAGACAATAAATTTTTAATATGTTAAAAATTTATTTTATTCTGTCTATTTAAAAGCAATTTTAATCTTACATTATTACCTTATTTCTATTTGCCCCCTAATAAGTTACTTTCATTTTCACTTACTTAATCATTTAATCCACCCCTAGATTGCAATACCAAATTACTTTGCTTATCATTTTAGTTCTAAAACTCACAGAAATTTTTACATTATTTTTAATTATGTAAAATAATAATACTTTTTATGATATAATCATCTTTGTAACTCTACATTTTACTACAAAAAGAAGGTAGTCTTTATGAAAAATAAATGTTATGAAATGGACATGTGTAATGGTCCATTGGTAAAAAAAATCTTAGTTTTTTCTATTCCACTTATGTGTTCTAGCATCTTGCAGCTTTTATTTAATGCGGTTGATATGATCGTAGTAGGTCAATACTCCGGCAAAGAGGCATTAGCGGCTGTAGGTTCAACTACGCCACTTATTAATCTATTAGTCAATGTGTTTATTGGTCTATCCGTTGGTGCCAATGTCCTTACTGCTAAGGCCTATGGTGCACGAAATGATCGTGATTTAGATGAGACATTACATACCTCTATCCTTTTAAGTGTAATCTGTGGTTTTTGTTTAAGCTTTATGGGTATTCTCCTAACTAAACCCTTACTTACATTAATGGGTACTCCTAGTGAAATATTGGAACTTTCTAGTTTATATATGAAGATTTATTTTTTGGGTATGCCTGCCATGCTCCTATTTAATTTCGGAAGCTCTATTTTACGTGCTATGGGTGATACCAAAAGACCTCTTTATTTTTTACTTATAGCTGGTATTATAAATGCCCTACTAAGCCTCTTATTTGTTATTTATCTTAAAATGGGGGTAGCTGGAGTAGCCTTAGGTACTATCATTTCCCAATGTATTTCTGCTGTGCTTATTGTGCTTTGTTTGATGCATGTTGATGGATATTGTAAACTCGTTCTTTCAAAGTTACATATCAATAAATCTGTATTCCTTAAGATTATGCGTATTGGTTTGCCTGCTGGTTTCCATGGTGCCATTTTCTCTATTTCTAACGTACTAGTTCAGTCTTCCATCAACTCCTTTGGCCCTGTATGTATGGCTGGGAATGCTGCCACAGCTAATTTAGAAGGTTTTGTAATTACTTCCATGAATGCTTTTCATCAAACGGCCCTTAGTTTTACTGGGCAAAATATGGGTGGTAAGAAATATGATCGGATTAATCCCATCTTACGTACTTGCCTAGTGAGTGTATTTATTGTAGGGAGCCTTATATGCCTACTCTTTTACTTATTGAGATATCCTTTACTAGGGCTCTATTCAGACGAACCAGAAGTTATTCAATATGGTATTAGTCGTATGAAAATCATGTTCTCTACCTATTTCTTAGGTGGTATTATGGAAGTATTAGTTGGAAGTCTTAGAGGTTTAGGTTATTCTGTTCTTCCAATGATTGTTTCCTTATTGGGAGCTTGTGGCTTACGTATACTATGGATTTTTACAGTGTTTAGGATGTTTCCAACTCTTCCTATCTTATATATTTCTTATCCAGTATCTTGGGCCATCACACTTACTGCACACTTTATATGCTTTCACCTCTTATTTAATAAACCCTATAAGAAATCTATCATCTTAAAATAATTCTTTATACTCATACGTTTTTTACTGATATATGCATCTCCACTTATTATTTTATCATTCTCAAATTCAAAGTACGCAGAAATTTTTACATTATTTTTTAATTATGTAAAATAATAATCTATTTTGTGTTATAATCATCTTTGTAACTCTATATTTTCAGCAAAAAGAAGGTCGTTTATATGAAAAAAAAATGTTATGAAATGGACATGTGTAATGGTCCATTGGTGAAAAAAATCTTAGTTTTTTCTGTTCCGCTTATGTGTTCTAGCATCTTACAGCTCTTATTTAATGCTGTTGATATGATTGTAGTAGGGCGATACTCTGGCAAGGAAGCATTAGCTGCTGTAGGTTCAACTACATCACTTATTAATCTATTAGTTAATGTATTTATTGGTTTATCTATTGGAGCCAATGTCCTTACTGCTAAGGCCTATGGTGCACGAAATGAGCGTGATTTAGATGAGACATTACATACTTCCATACTTTTAAGTGTAATCTGTGGTTTTTGTTTAAGCTTTGTTGGTATTCTCCTAACCAAACCCTTACTTACATTAATGGGCACCCCTAGTGAAATACTGGAGCTTTCTACTTTATATATGAGAATTTACTTTATGGGTATGCCTGCCATGCTCCTATACAACTTTGGTAGCTCTATTTTACGTGCTATGGGCGATACTAAAAGGCCCCTGTATTTTTTACTTATAGCTGGCGTTATGAATGCCGTACTGAGCCTCTTACTTGTTATTTATTTTAAAATGGGTGTAGCTGGAGTAGCCTTGGGAACTATTATTTCCCAATGTATTTCTGCTGTACTTATTGTGCTTTGCTTGATGCATACTGATGGGTGTTATAAACTCGTTCTTTCAAAGTTACATATCAATAAATCTGTACTCCTTAAAATTATGCGTATTGGTTTACCTGCTGGTTTCCAAGGTTCTATTTTTTCTATTTCTAATGTACTTATTCAGTCCTCTGTGAACTCTTTTGGCTCTATATGCATGGCTGGAAATGCTGCAACAGCTAATTTAGAAGGTTTTGTTTATACTTCTATGAATACCTTTCATCAAACAACCCTTAGTTTTACTGGACAAAATATGGGTGGTAAGAAATATAATCGAATTAAACCTATCTTACGTACTTGCTTAGTGAGTGTATTTATTGTATGGAGTGTTATGAGTCTACTCTTTTACTTATTGAGATATCCTTTACTAGGACTCTATTCAGATGACCCTGCAGTTATTCAATATGGTATTAGCCGTATGAACATCATATTCTCCACTTATTTCTTATGTGGCATTATGGATGTATTGGCAGGAAGTCTTAGAGGCTTAGGTTATTCTGTTCTCCCCATGATTGTTTCCTTATTGGGAGCCTGTGGCTTACGTATACTATGGATTTTCACTGTATTTAGGATGTTTCCAACTCTTCCTATCCTCTATACTTCTTATCCAGTATCTTGGGGTATCACACTAACCGTACACTTTATATGCTTTCACATACTATTTAATAAAAATTATAAGCAATCTACCATCTGAAAATGACAAGGGTATTTCTCTTTACAATGCAAAAAGCTGTAGCTCACTTATATTTTTATAATATAAATGAGACTACAGCTTTTTTGATTATTAAAATAAACTTTGATGATTTTCAAGGGCATTCATCACTTCATCAATGCGTGCCCTGACATCTCCTCCCATTCCTGCACCTTTGATATAATTAATCATTCTCTCTTTCTCTGAAGCAGACATTGCAGAAAAAGTTTGCATGGCTTCCATGTTCGTTCCTAACTGCATCATCAGTCCTAGTGGTAAGTCTTCTGCTTGATTATAATCATCCATTTCAAAGTCTCCTTTGTTTTTTGCTTAGTATTTACCACTTCAAGCCTTATTATCACAGAAAGGTTTATTCCTATTTCACTTTATTTTTTAACTTTTTAAGAAATTCATCTTTAAGGGCATTTTTATGCTCAAGCTCTTTGATTTTATCATTGAGAGATTCTATATACTCTAATGTTAGTTTTGCGCCATGCTTGTTTACAATATCTCCTATCTCAGCCTGTTCTTTGAGCCACTGTAATGATGAACTTTTTCTCATATCTTTATAAGTATTATCTTCTTTATAAAACATAACCTTTCGTCTCCTTTTCCGTGCTACTAGCTTTTATTCATATTATACCTTCAAATCCACCTTGAATAAGCATAATTGGAAATCATTAACCAATCTCTACTATTCCCTAAATCATTTTAGTATGAGATTATTTGTACTATTATCTAATGGAATGAATATCTCACAATAGCATCATACTACTTTTAATAGCTTTGCCTTTAAAAATATATCTTTTACATCATTAGAGTCCTTTATTTTAATCTTATTATGCTATAGAATATTACCTGCACTCAACTCAATTAGGCTAGAAAGGAATATAACTTATATGATCATTAATTTGAATCTTTACGAGACTATGGCCCTCGTTTCTCTTATTTTTTATTTAGGAAAGTATACCCGAAATAAATTCTCTATGCTTTCTAAATACTGTATTCCTCCTGCAGTTGTTGGAGGTTTTATATTCGCTTTACTTATTCTACTCTTACATGAAACAGGTCTTGCCACCTTAAATCTAGATATGAGTCTTCAAAATCTATTTATGACAGCCTTTTTTACCAGTATTGGTTTTACCGCCAGTATTAAAATTTTAAAACAAGGTGGAAGTAAGGTCATTATCTTCTTATGTCTTTCTATCATTTTGGTTATTTTACAAAATATCGTTGGCGTTACTTTTGCTTCTCTCTTTAATCTTTCTCCACTCCTCGGATTATGTACCGCCTCTATTCCTATGGTGGGTGGTCATGGTACAGCTGGTTCCTTTGGTCCCATGCTTGAAGAGATGGGAATCCTAAGTGCTACTAGTGTATCTGTAGCTTCTGCTACTTTTGGACTTATTATGGGAAGTATTATTGGTGGCTTAGTCGCTAGAACTCTTATTCTCCGTCATAGACTTCATACTGTACATGATGAAAATGATGTTACTCCTCCTACAGAAGTTGGTGATTATAATGAAGAGAACCATAATATCCTCTCTTTTAAGAGACTTATGACTGGTGCTTGTTTCTTATTTATTGCCATGGGGCTGGGTTCTATTGTCTCTAAGCTGATTCAAACCTCTGGTTTGACCTTTCCCTCTTATATAGGTGCCATGATTGTGGCTGCTGTTATGAGAAATATTTATGATTTTAAAGGGGAGGGCATTGTAGAAAAGGAAATAGAAACCTTAGGTGGGCTAAGCCTTTCCTTTTTCTTAACGATGGCACTCATGGGACTTAGACTTTGGGAATTATTTGACCTAGCACTTCCATTATTTATTATGCTTATCGCTCAAGTTATTCTTGTAGGCTTATTTGCCTATATTGTTATCTATAGAGTAATGGGAAAAAATTATGAAGCTACTGTTTTCGCTTCTGCAATGTGCGGTTTTGGAATGGGTGCAACGCCAAATGCCATTGCTAATATGGATGAACTTACAAATCGTTATGGTTTTGTCCCCACACCTTATTTTGTAGTCCCTATTGTTGGTGGTTTATTCATTGACTTTGTTAACTCTGCTATTATTACTATATTTATTAACTTTATCCATTAACTATATAAACCATATAAAGAAAGAGAGTATCTCAAAACTAGTTGAGTCACTCTCTTTAGCTTTCTAAATCCATCACCTCATTAAATACTTGTGCTTATAGCCATCTTCTAATTAATAGACTCTGCTTAAAATATATCAGCTCTTCTAGCTCATTTTTGTTAAGCTATAAAAATCAAGGAATTTCTCCTCCTTATTGATTAACTCTTTAAAAGTTCCTTTTTCCATTATCTGTCCGTTTTCCATATAGATAATTTCATCATATAAACCAAATAATTCTTCACTCATTTTATGGGTGATAGTGATTAATGTTAAATCTTTTATACTTAAGAGTTTGCTTTCTATATCATAAGCCGTTTGCATATCTATGGCTGATGTGCCCTCATCTAATATAAGAATTGGCTTTTTTTGAATTAATGCTCTAGCTATAGCTATCCTTTGTCTTTGACCTCCTGATAGGTTACTTCCATTTTCACCTACTAAATAATTTAATCCATCTTCCACATGCTCTATAAATTTATCCACTCCACTTGACTCTAGCGCCTCATTAATATCAGCTTCTGCGAAGTCCTTAAATAGGCATATATTCTCCTTAATACTTTTATCAAACATGTATACATTTTGATGAATCATAGCTATCATTGTATTAACCTTTTCAATACTTAAGTTTTCAATACTCTTACCATCAAAACTAATATTACCAGTAAAATTTGAGTAATATCCTGATATAAGCTTGATTAATGTGGATTTACCACAACCGCTACCTCCTACAATTGCATATTTTTTCCCTTTCTTCAGTTCTAAATCTATTCCTTCTATAACAACCTTATCTTCATCATAACTAAACTGCAAATTAGATACTTCTATGCTTTTATTAAAAGTAGGTTCATCCGTACCTATTAATCCATGGTCAGCATAATCTGAAAATGTTTCTAATCTTTCAATAACTGCTTTCATACTGGCAATTTTAGGTATATTGCTCATGATTATTATTACAGGTTGCACAAGTGTTCCTGAAAGCTGGAATACAGCAATTAGTATACCCATAGAAAGCTCACCCTTCAGTACAAAATAGCCTGTTAAAAAAATGGCAACTAGCTGGGTTCCAAGTCCTAATATTTGAGACACCGATTCATTAATAGCAAATAACCTATCAGCATTAAATTTTACCCGTGCTATATTTTCATTATTCTCTTCAAATTCACCATCAATCTTCTCTTTTAAGTTATAGGATCGAATAACATCATATCCAGAAAACATATCCTTTAGCTTACAAGTAAATAGTGATAAGCTATTAGATATCTCTAGCTGCTTACTCTCTAAAGCTTTCCCAAAAATACTAGGCACAATAAATAATAGTAGCATACTAATAAATAATGCTAGTGTAACTATTGGACTTAAAGTGATTAGACGAATAACCGTCGCTACAAACATAACTGTATATTGTAAGATTTGCAGTAGTGGCATTATATAATTCTCTTCAATAAGTTTCATATCATTAGTCAATGCAGAAATATAATCTGCTGTGTTATTATTTGTAAAATCTTTGTGATTAGCTCTCATTATTCCTCTAAAAACCTTACTTCTTAGCATTTTTAGAACGTTTCTAATGAATTTCTTACTACAAAGATCATAGGCAAAATAGACTAATCCCAGTATTATTGAATAGCCAATAGTATAAATAAGAGTATTACGAAACTGATTATTATCTCCTATTGTGACATAGTCAATAGTTTTTTGTATAAATACGGACAAGTATACAATTGTTATTGATGATAATGAACTAAGTAGCAACGTCAAAACTAATATGAACCTACTTTTTCTTACACATTCTTTCACCTAAATCCCCCTCGTTTATATATTAGATACTTATCTAATATGTTTAATATTTATTAAATTCTAACTTTATAGTAACCCTAAATTAGATATATGTCAAATGTTTTTGAAAAGTATCTAATTGTTTTCAAAGAAATAGAGCTACTTAGATAAGACTAACATCATTAATCCATCTAAGTAGCTCTATTAAAATAATAATTCACTAAGTTCATTCATAAAATTTTTTAATCCAGGTTCATTTAGAAAATAATAGACTTTACCTTGTTTTTTCTCTATGGTTACCATTCCATATTCCAGCAATGAGTTCATGTGATAAGAAACTGTTGCTGGACTTAATCCCAAAGCTTCAGCTATTTCTAAATTATATTTGTGTCCACCCTTAAGTAAAGTTATTATCTCTAATTTACTTTTATCACTTAGTGCCTTTAGTTTAAGCACTAACTCTCCATTGTTCCCCATTGCCTTTATTTCTTCTTTGAAGATTAACTCAATTAATAAACCTACAAAATACGTGTTATTGATATTAATTAACATTGCACCAAATGCTAAAGTAGGTAGTATAATATTCTCCTGATTTGATGTATTAATCATATTATTAAGAATTTCACATTTCCCTGAGTTAATATATTTTACAAAATCCACCAGGAGCTTACTTATATGATTATCTACTACCTTACATGCTTCCTCATAAGCTTTCATATTATCATTTATTACTCTGATTAATTTAATATAATAATCCTTAGGGGCATCGAATACCGTTATCATTTTCCATTTACTATTTTCACTGATATCCGCCTTCTTTAAAAAATCTATAATTCCTCTTAAATCACCTATAGAGTCAACACTTTCGTTTCCTTCAGCTTGGTCATTATATACATCTATGATTAACTTCTTTAATTCCTCATCGGTAATCTCATTAATATTTTCAAATATGTTATTATTATTAATTAATACACTTGCAAAAAGCAAGTAAATTTCAAGCTCATTATCATCTAAAA
Source organism: Bacillota bacterium (assembly GCA_023436395.1). Lineage (GTDB taxonomy): Bacteria > Bacillota > Clostridia > Lachnospirales > Cellulosilyticaceae > Cellulosilyticum. Next base: position 32,104 of record JAEZJJ010000047.1, read on the forward strand.
ATAAAATATCATTATCCTTAATAACTTTATATTTATTGAATTCTTTTACATACTTTTCTATAACTCTTAAATTTTTCTTTATGAAAATTTCTCCATTAATCCCTTGCTTACTGAGCTGCTCTATAGCTATTTTTTCAAAATTTCCATAATCATTACTCATATAAAGTAAACCAAGGATTTCACAAATAGGGTTTAACTTCTCAATTATTTTTATATCCATCAACTCACCCCAGAGACTTTTTTCTTTATTATATCATATTTATATACAAAGCTCCTATCTCCTATTGTTTTATCTCTCATTAGTTTCCTATAGGATAAACCCAGTCAACTCTGATTCTTTTTCTACATAAATTCCAGGTTATATTCACTATATCCCATAGCCTTATATAATATAGGCTCCATATTATCTAGGATTACTCTTGGAAGAGAAAATGTTATCTTGCATCCTTCTTTGTATTCTTTATCAATCCAAATCTTCCCTTGATGTAACTCTACAAGGGATTTCACTAGCGTTAACCCTAGTCCACTGCTATTATACTTTTCATGGAGAGCTCCTATATTTTGTGTGAAACGATCAAATATAGTTTCATGTAAACTCTCTGGTATCCCTTCTCCGGTATCTTGCACTGTCACATACATATACCCCTCATCACAGCTGATGTAAGTATGGACTTCTCCCCCATTAGGTGTATATTTTATAGCATTAGATAATAGATTAAAAACAATTTTTTCAACCTTATCCATATCACAAGCTACTATTAACTCCTCAATCTCTGTATCAAAAATAATACTAATCTGCTTTTGCAAGGCATAGGCCTTAATAGACATTACCATATCTTCAATAAAAGGAATTATATTATAATTCTTTGCATCTACCATCATATAGCCAGCTTCAATCTTATTGGTATCGATTATGTTATTAACTAGTTTAACAAGACGGTAGCAATTCTCTTGCATACTTTTCAGATATTGATGAGAGTCTAATAATCCCTCTTTATTGTCCTGTACTAATAAGCATTTCTCAAATAACTGAATGTTACTATTAATTACATTTACTGGTGTCTTTAATTCATGTGATAACTCTGCAAAGAAATCATTTCTTAACTGATTTTTCTCGTAACTCTCTTTAAGCTCTTTTTGACTTAAGGCAATCTCACCTTGTAACTCATCTACTTTTTGATTATAATATTTCTTTGAATCTTGGATTGTAATAAAAACAAAGCTCATAGAAGTGATAAAATTTTGAAGTACATAAGCCATATTATCCCAAAAGAAATGTACTGGATGATTAGAATACCATAGAATTGCAAATGCCCCTTGAATTAAAACTGCTATTATATTATTAATAAGTAATATCCTAGATAATAAATTCTTATTTTTGTAATGAAAAAACTTAAAAGAGATAATCAGAGTCCCAAAGACTATAATAATCTTATGTAGAAAAATACTAACTTCCATATAAAATGGAAAACAAAAAAAATCTAAAAATAATAAACTAAAAATAACTATCCAATGAATTCTCTTTAATTGAATCTTCATTGCAATTATGCTAGCACTCATAGCTAGTAACATCCCTATACTAAAAATAACTGCCGTCATTCCTTTTAGAAACCAATTTTCATTATACATTCTATAAAGTAATAGTAATAAAATACTTAATACAACACACATATTACTACCACATATACTACTTAAATAGCGTTCATTATAATATAAGTTAAAAATTAAGAAGAATAAACATATTAAGCAAGAAAATATCAATATAATCAAAAAATATCCAGGGTTAAACACTTTTCATCCCATCTTCCTTTTCTATGTTTATATATACTCGTATTATATCATAATAAATTACTTGTAAGGTTAAAATTAATGCTATATTAAATATATTTTAAACATTTTTTATATTTTAATAAAATATAAATAGACTAAGGTATAACATGAAAGAGCAAGATTACTCCTCTCATGTAACCTCGCTCTTAATTGATTATCTATAATTATATATTACTAATTCCTAACCAAATTACCTATACAAGAATTCAACCCTATTTACTATCTTTTTTATCTATATTACTATTCTATGCCAAGAAGCACCTTTAAGTAGTTCACATTAGGATTTTGATATCTCTTTTTCTTAAGAGTCTTATTTCCATACTGTATCGCTTCTTTGGGACAATATTGTATGCACGCCATACATTGTTCACATTTTCCTAACCATTCTAGCCTGCCATTATCAATTCTAATATTTTTAACGGGACAAATTTTTAAACAAGTCCCACAACCTTCACATTTATCATCAACATGAAAGTTCACATCAAGTGAAGCTAAGCCATTAATCCTTTTTTCTGAGAATCTACTAAATGGTCTATCGATTATATAAGGACTTTTTTCATACTTTAGAATTCTTCTAGCCGGAATAATTTCTATAATTTCTTTTACTTTATGATCAGCTTTTTTAAAGCATTTCATCTGTATGCTGTTTCTTCTTGCACCATTTAAAAGAAGATAACTTCCTGGCATATTGATTAAAAATCCAGCTCCTATGCTTAAATTCCTCTCTTTTAATTTCCTATCTAGAATTTCAAAAGGATTGCCTGGCATCCCCCCATATGTAGCTAGTGCAAATATATATACGTTCTCTAAGCTGTTTATTTTACTAATTATTTGACTCACTATTTTGGGGAAACCTCCATAATATACCGGGAAAGCAATTCCGATAATAGTACAGTTTATTTCTATTACTTCCTCTTTCATTAAGGCGACCATGTTAATAAGCTCAAATCCGCATGTCTCTCCTATTTTTGTTGACAATTCATAGGTATTACCTGTTCCTGAAAAGTATAAAATACTATTTTTGTTAATAATCATATAGTTAGCTCCCTCCAACAATTAATATACTCATTGTAAGGGGTGTACTATAGTACAATGTCAACCTATGAATTTAATATTTCTTCTATAGCCATTACTATCCCTTTTTATATCTTTAAGCAAACCTATTCTTTCATAATATCTTATAGTTTCTCTATTTACATTTAGCTTTTGCGCTACTTCCCCCATATTATATATCATTCAATCCTCCTATTTAAAAAGTCCTAGAACACTTTAATTTTGATGCTCTAAGACTCTATTATTAGATAAACATTATTTTCTACGCATATTGATCCCTTATCTTTGCCACATTTCTTGTCATTATATATCTACCATAATGCTTAAACATAAAAGTCTTTATAAGACCTAGGTGTTGTCCATATTTTAGGAAAAAGTCATCTGGATCTGTAAATATACCGTACTCGTAAATGATAGCTTCTTTTTGAACAAAGGTGTCTGTGCCCTTCCATTCAACATTTAGATGTTCTATATTCTTTGTTCCAATACCATAGCCTATAAACCTTCCTTTAATAGTGCTAAACTTTTTCTTAATTGCACGTATATATCTATCATCTGTAATCACACCTTCTAAAGCAAGCCATTTATTCTCATAATATACTTCTGCCCATGTGTGCATAATGCGCCTTGGTGCTAGCTGTTGTACTTTTTTAAGCTGAGGTGTGCTACTACATAATAATTTTCCCCTTGCATCCTTTGGCTAAGTATTCTGTATAAACTTACCTCTCGTGCATGAGTAGGAGTAACAATAAGGTATTTATATCAAGCCTTGCGCTTCATGTTTTGCTAAGAATTTAATAATATAACTAAGGGTACAGAAATCATTATCAATTTTCCCCTTCATAAGTTGTAAACCTTTAATAAGTGTTTTTTCCTCAAAATGATTCAGTAATCTCATCATACTAATTGGATTAATTCCCCCATCTTTTAAGTCTAATACCCTAGATGCCTTTACATATTTATTCTCCATTGCTTCAGCTACAGCTTGCTTTAATGCTTCACTTATTTCTAATTCTGGCATTTCTTCATAGATTTTGATATTTACACTAATGGTATTAAGGTTTTTCGCTTGCGTTACATCACACCCCACAAATACTACATTCTTGAAAACTGCCCCTGCAAAGTCTACACCATCTAGATTTGCCCCTTCAAAAACTGTATCTTCAAATCTTGCCTTTTTGAAACGACTCTTCTTTAAATTAGTTCCTACAAATTCTGCCGCTTTAAAAGATGCCCCATAAAAGTTACAAGATTTAAAGTGTGCTCCTCTAAAACTTACATAATCAAAATTAGATTCTGAGAAATCACAGTCATAACAATGACTTCTCTTTAAATCTTTATACATAAAGTTCTTCCCTGTTTTTACAGCATTCTTATAATTGATACCTACATTTTCTTTCTTTTTCATAGTTGGCTTTTTATTACCTGTTTCCTGCTTTTTAAATCCACTGCGTGGTGCTACTTTTTTATTTTCTTTAGAAAAGCTCATAGTTCCTCCATTAGTATATATAAAATTGATAACCCATTCTTACTACTTCTTATTCTATCCTATTTAATTTATTTTTCACACTGTCTCTAAATAGTATATCATATCCATCACTATACAAGTTAAAGCAAAAAAATAAACACTAAAGCCTAATCATTTTAGTTGCTATTGTTTCTCCAAAGTAACGAGGTATCGCTTTTTCTAATTGCTCACAAAAATAGGTATCTATATAATTTAGAGGCTCGTCAAATAAAAGGATATTATAATACAAATAGTATTGTTAAAACTAGATACGCTTTTTTAATATCTTTTCCTAGAATTAAATAAATGCTTCCAAATACAATAGATACTACTAGTAATTCTAATCCCATTCGTATACTTCCCTTAGTCAAAATATGTGCTAACCCCCAACTTAACCCGAGTACCATTCCTCCAAAAGGTATCTTAGCTGTTTTAAACCATAATTCCCCTGCTTTATGTCCAAAAACAATAATAAGTGTAAATAATCCTGCTTCAAAGAAGTAATAAATATACTGAAAAATAAATTTAATTAAACCTTTATTTTGATATTCTTTAATGATTTTAAATCCATTCCAATCCCAATAGGATATAGCGACAATACCTATTCCTAGTATCATCACCTTAAGCCATTGTACTTTTTTTAACATGGGTTTATATTGAAAAACATCAAAGGCATAATTTTTCTTCGCCTTGTTAATAAGACAAATGGTCATCATCCCCCATAAAATACAGGTTAAAATCCAATGAATAATTGTTTCCATGACAGACCACTGACTCATTGAACGCCCATACAATACTGGTTCTATCGCAAAGGCTAAGAGTATTTCTAAACCTAATCCCCCAAAGGCATATAAGGCCAGACATAAATAATCCAAACCTTTTCCTTGTTTATTTTGCTCCATATCTAACGCCCCCTTCATTTTATAGTTTCATTATACTTACAGTTCTTCTCCTATTCTTGTAACTTATGAATCCTAAAATGTAACTAAATGATTTTAATTTCTATTTCACATGAACTTTATGTATAATATGCATATACAATACAGATAATTCTAGATATAAGGAAGGTAATTTATGAAAATAAATCTTTTTAAACACTCCCAGTTAAAAGAGGATTATATCGATATTCATTACATAGAAGAAACCTCAAGGATTAAAGATATTGTTAAATATATCAAGTCAAACTCCCATGAATTGTTTGGTTACTTAGAAGGTCAACTTTTCAAAATTCCTTTATCAGAAGTTTTATATTTTGAAGCCATAGAACATAAATGCTTTGCATGCACCTTAAATAAGGTCTATGAAAATTATTGATAAGAACAACTTCTTTTCTGTTTTAGGCATAACCTATATGTGCTTTATAATAGGGAGTACCCTTATTGAAAGCATTTTAGAAGGTTCCCTTTCTAGCGAACACTTTAACAATCTTATGTCCCTTGCATTTTGTATACTATCTATTATTATTTTGTCCCAACACTATCGCTTAGACAATTTCTCCCCTCTGGTGATTATTATTGGACAATATGTTGTAGCTCTCATCCTAGCTTTTCTTATTACTTGGCTCACAGGTTTTATTACCCCTATTACAGAAGGTGGTTATAGAGATATTTTTGTCTCCTTTACTATTCCTTATATACTTGGAGCCCTTTTTTACTATAGAAGTTTACGTTTGGAAATTAAAAAGCAAAATGAAGATTTAAAACTAATTAAAGCCTTAAAAAACAAAAGCTAATCAAATACATCTCCCTAAGATAAAGAAGGTATCAAAATTTAACTTCAAATTTTGATACCTTCTTTATCTTAATATACATAACATCTCTTTTATTTAAGAAAATAACCAAATATATTTTTATTATTTATTGCTATAACCCTTCTCTTTCATCAAAAAAATAAATTAATTGTAAATAATTCGTGCAATATTATGCTATTTTAGTATATAATTTATGTAAATAATTTAATTATATATTACTATAAATCATTAAACATCATACACAATATAATATGATACATTACGAAAAGGAGGCATGTCAGATGCAACACACACAAGAATATTTCAATATAAGCGCAAACAAAAAAGCCACCAATATGTGGAGTACATTATGTGTACTTTTATCTCTCACTTATATGATTGAAGTATTTAAAGGAAGTAAGACTTTACTATATTATAGTACTTTCTTATTCTTCATTTGGATTCCATTTATAGTTGGTGTTTTAGTTTTAAAAAAATTCGGGCCAGCTACACATTATTTCAAACACTCTATTTCTATAGGCTATGGTATAACCTATGCCTATGCATTGCTGACTAGTACTTCAATAGAGACTTTCGTTTTTATCTTGCCACTTACTAGTATGCTTATTTTATTTAAAGACAAGAATTATATTGTCAGAGTTGGTATTGCTGCAACAATAGTAACTATTATCTATATTGCAAAAAATCTTCTTACAGGTGATTATCAGGCAATAGATATAACTGCTTATGAGATCCAATTTATTTCTATTATATTATGTTTCATTGGTTATGTACTGTCTATTGATCACTTAATCACTGAAGATAACACTATGCGTGCTAATATTCAAAATAACTTAGATACCGTTGTTACTATGGTAAAGAAAGTTAAATCCGCTAGTAATCATATTGTAGACGGTATGACTACAGTAAGAGATTTATCTGATGATAACCTCTATGATGCGAATCAAGTTGTTAATCATATGGGTGGGATATTTGAAAATAATAAAGTCCTTTATGACAAGACTAAGTCTTCCCAGGATATGACAGAATCTATTAGTACACAAGTTCAAAATGTTGCCAAGCTTATTACCGTTATGGTTGAACTCATTAATACTTCTAACAAACATACTGAACTATGTAAGACAGAACTACAGGAAGTTGTTCATCTCGCTAATATTATGTCTGAGTTATCTAGGGATGTAACAAATACTATCCATGAATTCAATCAAGTTTTCGCTGATGTTAAAACGGAAATAGGAACCATTGAAAGTATTACATCTCAAACTAATCTTCTCGCTTTAAATGCTTCTATTGAAGCTGCAAGAGCAGGTGAGGCTGGTAGAGGCTTTGCAGTTGTAGCAGATGAGATTAGACAATTAAGTAATAGCACCAAAAATTCTTCAAGTAATATCTTTAATACACTTCAAAGCTTAGAAGAAACTTCAAAAAAGGTTACTGCCTCTATTAATAGTATTACCACTAGCATTAACGATTCTTTAGCCAAAGTATACCAAGTTAATGAGAGAGTAATAGGTATTGCCAAGGATACAAATTATTTAGACGAGAACATTAATATCATTAGTGGTGCCATTAATGAAGTAGAGAATTCAAATGTTCGTTTAGTTGGAAATATGAAAGACGTTATAGAGGTAATGGAGCAAGTCACAACCTTAGTTCATAATGCTGAATATGCAGCTAAAGAAATGTCTAATAAGTATCTTCAAACTTCAGAAAACATAAAAAGCATCGAAGGCATCGTTGCTGAATTAGTCAGAAATTTAGGTACTGAAGGCTTTATGCACCTTCAAGATTTATATGAAGGTCTACCTATTGAAATACATATTAAAAATCCATCCACAAATCAAGAGGAATGTTATGAAACAACTATTCATGATGTTATAGAGGATGGTATCCTTATTAAGCCATTAAATAATACAAATGAACTCATGAATGCCAAAAATGAAAATTTAGATATTAGCATTGTTATTATTTATAAAAACATTATTTACTCATGGAAAAATGTTAAACTTTCTTCTAAGAAAATAGATCAACATGTCTTTAGTCACCTTATTGTAAGTGGTAATCCTGAAATAACTAACCGTAGAAAATATTCACGTTTAGTACTTAATAATCATTGTAATATTCAAATTTCAGATCATAATAAACACATTAGCGGTACAATGAAAAATATCTGTGCTAATGGTTTCTGCTTTATGACCAAAGATGAAACCTTCAACGGTGAAAAAGGACAAATGATTGAACTCACTATAGATAACCTTGATATACCAAATTCTAAACAGCTCCAAGGAGAGATTTTACGTATTACGCATTGTGATGGTTACTACATAGTAGGTGGTCGTCTCACTAAAGACTATCCTGAAATCGCTAAATATATTAATGAGCAATTACGCAAAGCATAATAGATAATCCCCTAATAGTAAATACATTGTACGCCAGTACTTAAAACAATGTATATGACTATTAGGGGATCTTTTAGTTAACCTTAGATTTCTTCAATTTCCTTATGGAATTCTTGTAATGACTTAATGGTTTTACCTCTACCTGCTTTAACAGCTTTGATACCTTCAACGGTTGCTTTTGCTCCTGCAATAGTCGTCACATAAAATACACGTTTCCTAATGGCTGCCTTGCGAATATAACTATCATCATCTGCACCTTTTTGATCATTTGGTGTATTGATTACAATATCTACTTCATTATTGGTAATAGCATCTAAAATATTAGGACGTCCTTGCTTGAGTTTAAAAGTCTTTTTAGCTGGGATACCTGCCTCATTTAATAAGTCTGCTGTTCCACCTGTTGCTATAATCTTAAAACCACACTCTATAAATCCTCTAGCCACTTCAACGATTTCTTTCTTATCATGGTCATTAACACTAATAAGAACCGTCCCTGATAAGGCAATCTTAGTTTGTGTTGCTTCTTGAGCTTTATAATATGCTTCGCCAAAATTATCTGATATTCCTAGAACTTCTCCTGTTGAACGCATCTCAGGTCCTAATAGTGGATCTACTTCTTGGAACATATTAAATGGGAATACAGCTTCTTTGACACCATGGTGATGCACTTTCTTTTCTTTAAGATTTGGTACTGGAGACGAGGACCCTGTCAGTTCACTCGTAATGATTTGAGTCGCTAATTGCACCATTTTAATATTTAGAACCTTAGAAACTAATGGCACTGTTCGAGACGCTCTAGGATTTGCTTCAAGTACATATACTTTTCCATCTTCAATAGCATACTGCATATTCATAAGCCCACGTACATTCATAGCTTTAGCAATCTTCTGAGTATATGCCCTAATGCAAGCTACATTTTCTTCTGAAATATTAATAGATGGTAAGATACATGCTGAATCACCAGAGTGAATTCCAGCAAGTTCAATATGTTCCATGACAGCTGGTACGAAAACATTTTCTCCATCACTAATAGCATCTGCTTCACACTCTGTAGCATTATGTAAGAAGCGGTCAATTAAAATAGGTCTGTCTGGTGTAACACCAACTGCTGCTTTCATATAGATTTCTAGACTTTCAGGTGCATGTACAATCTCCATACCCCTTCCACCTAAAACATAAGATGGTCTTACCATCACAGGATATCCAATACGATTTGCAATCTCTAAAGCTTCTTCTACTGTTACCGCCATACCTGACTCTGGCATTGGAACCTCTAATTTCTCCATCATATCTCTAAACAAATCTCTATCCTCAGCAAAATCAATGGTTTCTGGTGTAGTTCCTAGAATATTAACTCCTGCCTTTTTAAGATCTGCTGCTAAATTAAGAGGTGTTTGTCCACCAAATTGAGCAATGACACCTACTGACTTTTCCTTATCATGAATACTTAAAACATCCTCTAAAGTCAGTGGTTCAAAGTACAATTTATCAGAGGTATCATAGTCTGTTGAGACAGTCTCTGGATTACAGTTAATCATAATCGTTTCAAATCCTAATTCTTTAAGGGCATTGGCTGCATGAACACAACAGTAATCAAATTCAATACCTTGCCCAATACGGTTAGGTCCACTTCCTAAAATCATGATTTTAGGCTTATTAGTTGTTTGAACTGGTGTATCTTCAATATGATAGCTTGAATAATAATAAGCCGCATCTTGTGTCCCACTCACATGAACACCTTCCCATGCCTCCTTAATACCATATCCAAGGCGCGTATTTCTAATCTCTGTTTCAGATCGTTCCAGTACTTTGGCAAGATATCTATCTGAAAAACCATCTTGTTTTGCTTTAAGGAGCACTTCCTTTGAAAGCACTTGATCTTTAGAAGCAATGAGACTTTCTTCTTCCTCTACTAACTCTTTCATTTGTTCAATAAAATAAGGTTTAATACGTGTTAATTCAAACAGTTCTTCTACTGTTGCCCCTTTTCTTAAGGCTTCATACATAATAAATTGGCGTTCACTGGTTGGAATAAGAAGCATTTGGAGTAGCTCTTCTTTGGATTTATCATGAAAATCTTTAGCAAATCCTAAGCCATAACGTCCTGTTTCTAAGCTTCTAATAGCCTTTTGGAAAGCTTCTTTGTAGGTTTTTCCAATACTCATTACTTCTCCTACTGCTCTCATCTGTGTGCCTAGCTTATCTTCTGCTTTCTTAAACTTCTCAAATGCCCATCTTGCAAATTTAATAACTACATAATCTCCATCTGGCTTATACTTATCTAAAGTTCCATATTTACCACATGGAATATCTTCTAAATTAAGCCCAGTTGCTAACATAGCAGATACTAAGGCAATAGGGAAACCTGTTGCTTTAGAAGCAAGGGCAGATGAACGAGAAGTCCTTGGATTAATTTCAATAACAATAATACGTCCTGTTTCAGTTTGACGAGCAAATTGAACATTAGTCCCACCTATCACTTGTATCGCTTCTACAATCTTATAAGCCTGATGCTGTAACTCTTTTTGAACCTCTTCTGAAATGGTTAGCATAGGAGCTGAGCAAAAAGAATCCCCTGTATGAACACCTAATGGATCAATGTTTTCAATAAAGCAAACCGTAATCATATTACCTTTAGCATCACGTACTACTTCGAGTTCAAGTTCTTCCCATCCTAAAATAGATTCTTCTACTAATACTTGACCTACTAAGCTAGCTTGAAGTCCCCTTGCACAAACTGTACTTAATTCTTCTTTATTATAAACAAGACCGCCGCCAGCGCCTCCCATTGTATAGGCAGGACGAAGGACAACTGGATAACCCAAGTCTTCTGCAATAGCAAGGGCTTCTTCTACACTATAGGCTACTTCACTTTTAGCCATTTCAATGCCAAGGCTATTCATTGTCTTTTTAAATTCAACACGGTCTTCACCACGTTCAATGGCATCTACCTGTACACCAATAACCTTTACATTGTACTTTTCTAAAATCCCTAATTTATTAAGCTCAGAGCATAAATTGAGTCCTGATTGTCCACCTAGGTTTGGTAACAAACAGTCTGGACGTTCCTTAGCAATAATCTCTTCTAAACGCTGTGCATTTAGTGGTTCTATATAAGTAACATCCGCAATATCTGGGTCTGTCATAATGGTTGCTGGGTTTGAATTCACTAAAACGATTTTATAACCTAATTTTCTCAGTGCCTTACATGCTTGTGTCCCTGAATAGTCAAATTCACAAGCCTGTCCAATAATAATAGGGCCAGAACCAATAATCAAGACCTTTTTCGATACCTCTTTGTTTTCCATGCTTAAATCCTCCAAAAATTAGTTTTATATGCTTTTCTTTAAGCTCTTTATCCAGTTATTTATCAAATCAATAACACACGCCTAAATTGTATAAATTATAACATATAATTATAAATTTTTTAAATCAATATTATCATTATCCTTCTTAAATCTTTTCTCATCCTTTGACTATCCCTAATTTCTTATTGATAAAATTATTTTTTGTAATACCCATGGGTAAAGATCATCATACTAAAAAAGCCCTCTAACGATTAGTATCCATAATTGCTAGAAGGCTTTATTATGGTCTAGATTACTACTTACTTAGAAATTGCATCATTCTTTCTGCCAGTTTTTCATGAGCTATAATAGGAAGTAAATGTGCTAACTTTGGCATAATTTCTAGTTCTGAATCTTTAATGCACGAATGCATAAATCTTGAATCTTCTGGAGTTGCCAGGATTTCTTTTTCTCCTGTAACAATTAATGTTGGCACTGAAATGTTCTTAATTTGGTCAATTAAAGAGAAGTCCTCTATCAATCTAAAATCTTTAATCATCACCTCATCAGATAACACTTTTAAACTGGACAAGAAAAACTTATAGGTTCTTGGGTGAAAATATGAACCACTTGCTTTGAATAAGTATACTTTATCAAGAATACCCTTATGAATTTTACTGATAAACTTCTGATCTAAATTAAATTTTGCAGAAGAATTAAGTATGACTATTTGCTTAATGACTGGGATTTTTCGAAGAGCTAAATTCATAGTGATCATCCCTCCCATAGAATGACCAATACATGTAACATTATCTTTAAATAAATCCTTCTCCGTGGTAATAAATTTCTCTAATACATCCACATAGCCTGTAACAGAACTGGGGATATCCTCAGTGGATTGACCATGTCCTGGTAAATCTACCAATATACAATTATAATCTTTAAAGTGTAATGCCAAATCAAGTAAAGATTCAGAGATACCTCCTGCACCGTGTATAAATAAGAGGGTATGGCTACTATTTTCATTCCCAATACGTTTATAGGTTATTTTCATTTTAATATCTGATTGTAAATCCATTATCATTCCTCCATTAGCAATATATATTATTGAAAATTCAGTTTATTTTGATTATATCATATAAAGTTAGTGTACTGTACTTGTTTTAGTAAACTATTCTTATTTTAATAACAATTACAATTCTTGATTATAATTTAAAAACCTTTTATAGCACTAATACACAAAAGCAGTATTTATATTTGCTTTTTACAAATATAAATACTGCTCTTAACTTAGTGACATTCCCCTCAAGGTAGGATTCCTAGCTTCTGTTTCTATTATTTCTGAGTATCAATAATAGCTTTGGCCATATCTACTAATTCCTTTTCTGTACACTGATGACCACCTCTTGGCATAAGGTAATAGTAGATACCATCTTCCTTCCACTTAATAGATTGGTTTTGCTCCTCCCTCTTATTAGCAGGAATTTTTGCTAACTCATCCGCTTCCATAAGTACAAAACTTAATTCCCCATTATCTATTTTCTTTTGGTCCTCTGCTGTTGGTTCATAGTCTACACTAACACATCTGCTTATATAGTCAGAAAAATATAGTGTCACACCGTAATCTACTTCTATTTCCTTTTCACCTGTGTGATAATCAAAACCATGATCTATGTCTGATGCATGAAATGTAAGTATAGGAGTATGAGCCTTGTCCTTTTTGCTATAGTACCTTAATGTGAATTCATTTCCTTCAACTCCTTTTTTATTACACTTATCTATAAGTTCCCCTTTTTCCAAGCTAGCCATAGCAAATGTATATCCCCCTGGTAGTTCTTTGGCAAACTTAGGAACGAAATCTCCCTCTTTTTTCAGCTGTTCTTGACTTGGTACTTTCTCATAAAAATTAAGTGATTTTCTTTCCCAACTGACTGTACCAAGACTACTTGCCAATATTGTTCCAGATGTTAATACCCCTAATATTATTGCAATTAAGACAGCTTTTGTACCTATTTTCCCTTTTCTCATATCCTCATCTCTCCCTTTAATATAAATTTGTTCTCTTATTCTATTATAAAGATCTTTATCCTCTTCTATTTGCTTTGCTTCTCGGATCAAGGCACACCTTATTAAATCATCTTCATTTTTTGACCATCTCATAAGCTTGTCACCTGCTCCCCTTTATTAATATATCTTTCTTGTATTAAATACTTCTTTAGTTGCTTTCTAGCACTATTTAACCTGGATTTTACCGTTCCTTCCAAACACCCCATGACCTTGGCAATCTCTTTGATGGATAGTTCGTTATAATAATAGAGAATGATCGTTGTCTGTTTTTTGTAATCCATTCTTTTGATTTGACTTATTAAAAAAGATGATAGGTCACTTTGCTCATAAGGGTCAGCCCATATCTTTTCTATATCTTCTAGTTTTTCATCTTCTTCAGCACAAATGAACCTGCTTTCCTTTTTAATATGTCGCCAAGCAGTCCTGCGTAGAATTTGATAAAACCATGTTCTAAAATACTCCGTCTGCTTCAATTGGCCAATTGATAGAAAGCATTCTATAAAAGTTTCCTGAACAATATCCTTAGCCATATTCTCACTACTTGTCAGTAAATAGGCCATCCGAAGTGCTTTCTTTTCATATGTATAATACAACTCTTCAAAGGCTGTCATATCTCCCCTTTGAACTTTTTTTATTGCTTCCTGTTCATCCAACCCATTTCCTCCTTGCCTCGATGCGCATCTATATATATAGTGCCACCCTAGAATGCAATGGTTCATTTTTATTTTTAGTAAAGTATTTTTGCCTCCTAAAAAGGGTTATTTCAAGCACTTTTCATAAAAAGCCATGTAATAACCCCTAGAGTCCCTTACTATTCTATTTATTTTTAAGCTATGTACTAAGCATCCAATCTCGGGAAAAACCAACCAATCAGTTTCTCACTCTTTGGAAGGAAAAACTGTACGATTGGTCCTGTTAGAATAGCTGCCACTACTGTTCCAATCCCCAGTGTACCACCCAGTAAGGTTCCAACCATCACAAACACCACATCACAAGCAATCCTTATCCAGCGAAACTTCACCATATGATACTCTGATATTTTATCTGTTAGTATGATAGCTACTAAATCATTTGGACCAGTACCTGAATTACTCTTTATTACAATGGACATACCAAAAGAAAGAATAACACAACCCAGGAGCATGACAATGATTCGAATGGGCATTGAGGATGCTGCTGATATCAAATCCCCTAGACACCAATTAAAAAAGTCGATAATCCAGCCACCACAAAATGCACAGACTACTGTTCCTGGTTTTACATAGCCTTTTGTAGTAAACAACATCAGTACCATTAAGATAATACATATGGCCACATGGCAAGTGCCAATGCTGATACCCACTACCCCTGAAAGTCCTTGTACAAAAATAGTAAAGGTATCCGTGCCCAGCTCTGTGATTAAAAAAAGTGTAACTCCCAAATGGGCAATAGTCAGCCCAATAAAAAGGGTAAATAACCCCTGTGCCCACTGCGTTAAAGTTCGTTTTGATGTATCAACTGCAAATTGTTCCTGTTTTTTACTCATATCTTTCCCTCACCTCGTATCCTATTTCTTACTCCTTGTATGAGATAGCCAACTACCCTTTTATTATACAGTAGTTTAGGTTATTTCTCATTCTATAGTTTCTGTTTGCATTAATTTAAAGATGATTCCACTGGTTATACCAGAGCCCCATACCTTATCAGATGAAGCTTCAGCATCAAATACCAAGTGGTCATCCACCATGTCAAACACATAAGTATAACTGCCATCTTCTGTCTTTAGTGTTAAGCGATTATCACTCATTGTATATTGGCCATGTCCAATGTAACTACTGATAGGTGAAAAGGAAAACAAGAACTCACCATTATCATAAAGTGAAATGGTGGCTATATGTAGGTGATCAACAGAAGGCTCTTCCCCTGAATTTGATAAATCATAAAGTGAAGCAGATTCTGTATGCAGGGTTTCTATATCTCTAAAAACATACGTACGAATCAGCTTATTCGAGCTAGAACTCTCATCTTTAACCATCTCAATATCTCCATTAATATTGGCAAGGTGCCCTACTTCCAGTAATTCATCACTATTGTAGCGGTGCTTATTTACCATTAGGTTGCCATCTTGTAAAAACAAACTATAGTCGAATTCTCCCCTCTTAGAAAGCTCATAGCTCACTCCTTTCGCATAATCAAAAACAATGATGCGATTGTCAATCATTCCGAAGCCCACGCTAATAGTAGAACAGATTTCCGGTTTACCATCCCCAGTCAAATCACGAAAGAAAGCATTCCAGATAGGCATCCCTGTAAATAATTCAGTTTCTTTCCCTTTATGGATTGAAATCATCCCATAAGGTGTCCAGCGAAAAGTGATCCCAGGATAGTCCGAAATTTCTGTTTCCAAGCTACCCTCCCAAGGCATTGGAGAGTCATGCAAATAATCAAACCATTTTGTGACCGTAACACTATCTCTCTCTGATTCCGGGTTTATCTTAAGCTGTATTGGCTTTGTCTGATTGTTCTTAGGCGTTATAGGATTCTTAACTGGATTTGTCAAAAAACTTACTGCTGCTAAAACATAAACAGTAATAGCCGCAATAATTATCCAAAAGATTGGTTTTTTATAGTTCAGAACGGCTTTAATCCTTTCTTTAACTCTCACTTCGCCAAAGGCTAGGGGACAAGCCATAATCATCCTATTGGAAATACTGCAGGAAAGTAATGTCTCAGAATAAGCAATCCTATCCTCCTTGCCCATTTTGCTAATGACCTTTTCATCACTGGCAAGCTCAATATCACGGCAAAATAAAATATACCCTAACCAACACAGTGGATTGAACCAGTAGATGATAAGCAGCAAATACCCTAGGGGTTTCCACCAATAATCACGGCGTTTTAAATGAGCCACTTCATGAGCAATTACATGGGTTTGCTGTATTTCATTCAGTGTGGAAGGAAGGTAAATACGTGGTTTAATAATGCCAAGAATAAATGAGGTTTGGATATCATCACAAATCCATAGATTGTCTCGGATATTGAGGGATACCCTCACCTTTTTCCGTAGTCTTAAGAAGCTAAAAATAGCATAAATCAATAGGGTGGCTATACCCATTAGCCAAATATAAGAAGCTATAAGCGTCCATACTTGCAAAGGATTAACACTAGCTACTGGTTCTGGTGAAAACGAATGGATTAACATAGGATTCACAGTACTATTGAGCACTTCAATACCACTATGAATAGTGGGTTCTTGTGCATAGAGGATATCTGGGCTTATAACCTCCCCACTAGGCATCAAGCTTAGAGTGCTTTCAAAAGAAAAAGGACAAATTAAACGAATAGCTACTATCACCCAAAGAACGCAGGATAGCCACCTTGGAACCTTCTTTAATAAATAGTGAAGTATAACTACTGCCAAAATGGGCCAACTTGCCATAATGCTCCTATTCAATACTCTAAGAAAAATAACTTCCATAACTTACTCCTTTCCCGCAGCTCTATCAATCATGTGGCGAATCTCAGTGGCCTCCTCTTGTGATAAGGTTTTTCTCTGAGTGAAGGCAGCAATAAATGCTGGAAGTGATCCATCAAAGGTCTCTTCCACAAATTGTTCACTCTGCACAGCATAAAATTCTTGGCGAGATAAGAGGGATGATACCGTCCCCCCCTCATTTTTAAAGATCCCTCGATCACACAACCTCCGTAATATAGTGTAGGTTGTGGACTTGTTCCAGCTTAATTCTTGTTCACAGCGTTTTACTAGCTCACGACTATGCAGTGGCTCATTATTCCAAATAATATCTGCAAAGCGTGATTCTACTACTCCAAGTTTCATTTCAGACATAATATATCCCTCCAGGTCAGTCTACTTCCTGTAAACTAATTATAGTTTACTCCTTGTAAACAGAAATTTCAATACTATTACAAAATTTTTACATTTTTATGTTACTAATGTGCACTTGAGACTTTTACCTATAACATTCTACTTATTCATCACTCCACTAATTGGTTTAAGATTAATCTCCCTTTTAGCAAGTTCAAACTATTCAGTTATTAAATCTGATTCCAAAATAATACGCTTGCATGCCTCTGGAAAATAAAAAAAGCCCAGGATTCCTGGACCTAAAAGGGCATAATATTTGCTAGCATCTTTAGTTAAGCTTAGATTTTCTATGCTACTAACCATTTATATTTTTCCACGCTATACAATGGAATGAATGGTAAAAGAATAGGTGTCTTCTTTATGTATGCTTGATATTCTGCATTGGTGCCATAATTCTTATTTTGCCTTATTTCTATTCTTCTAGTTCCACTAAACATAATATAAATGATACAGATATATCCAAGAGATGCGGCTATCCACTGCCATACCCCCTCATAAATGTTTACTCCTGAAATAAATACACCTGTCCAAAATATTAATTCTCCAAAGTAATTAGGGCAACGTACTATTTTATATAGCCCCGTATCACAGAAACGTGTTGGATTCTGCTTTTTGAGCTTAGCCTTTTGTGCATCAGCTACAGATTCTATCACAATGCCACCTACCATAATAATTACTCCAACTATACAAAATGCATCTGTCTTTGCTCCATTTTGTAAACGGAAAAACAAGGGTGAAATCTGTAATGTGTAAAGTAAGGCACAACTCATCCAAATCATTACCTTCGATACCATTTTGACAGCACTACTATCCTTTATTTCTTTTCCTACAATACTATGATAAGATGCACTTTTTAGCTCTCTAGCAAGTAAATACCCACCTAGTCTACCACCATAAATCACCAATAATGCACTCCCTATTATAGTTCCTATACTTAAATCATTAAAAAATAGGATAGGAATAGCAATTCCCATTGTGGCAATAGAAAATCCATATCCTAAGGAAATAAAATAAATATATCTATAGAATCCAACTGAACAAACTACTAATGCAATTGCTATTAATATCAGATAATTAAATGAAAATGTACTTGTAAAATCCATAAAAATCCCCCCATATTATAGCTTTAAAAACCTACTTAACAGCCTAAGAATAGCTTCTCATCTCTCGATTTCATACCATGACCTAATCTTTGAATGTTTTCCGATTCTTCTACCCATTCGCCATCTTTTAAGTAGATATTATGGGCTATACCAAACCCCCGTGTAATTTTACCTTTATCAAGTTCAAGTTCGAACATATCAAAATCTAATTTTCTAAGAGCTTTCAACATATTTTTATGTTGTCCTTCTCTATAAGCTTCCCAAATATTTTCTGGCACTTCTTCCATCTTTGTTGCTGTTGCAGTAGAAGTTATTTTAACTCTTGAAAATACTGTTTTTGCAGCTGATTCATCTTCAATAATCATAATAGTTATTTTGGGGTGTTTAATAATGTTATTATAGTGGTCTGCACATCGACTGAGATAGATATATAATTTGTCTCCTACTTTTATAAAAGGTGCACAACTAATAGAAGGTTCCCCTTCTTCATTTATTGAGCTTATTAGAATTGTTTTTTGCTCGAATATTTTTCCCATATATAATTCCCCCTGATTAAATAATAACTATTTTATCTATTCTTTCCTTTTAATATTGTTTCATTAGATATTTACAGATTGCTTTTTATAATATTTGTTATATTTTATATATTATTATAATAATTATACCTTTTGATCTTTTACCATGTAAAGATTAGATAGCTCATTTTATAAATAAAGTTTCTAAATACTAGCTTCTTTTTTCTTAACAACAAAGAAGGTAATAATGAGTCCTGCTAAAGTTAGTCCAGCTATGGATAAAAACGACACATTCATTCCATGAACATTAGCCTTTATAGGATCAGTTATTCCTGAATTGGCACTTGCTTTGCTCATCAATGTCACTATCATAGATGTGCCTATAGAGCCTGCTACTTGCCTTAGTGTGCTAATAGCAGCATTTCCATGAGAATAAAATTCTCTTTCCAAAGTATTTAATCCTGAAGTGGTTAGTGGCATTGTAATCATAGATATACCAAGCATCCTTATAGCATAAACGACTATAACATAAGTACCGCTCGTATTAGGCGTGAGTATGCCAAATCCTAAAGTTCCAATAGTTAATATAGTTAAACCTGTTAATGCAAGGGCTCTTGCACCATACTTATCAAATAATGTTCCTGTAATAGGATTCATAATCCCCATCACAATAGCACCAGGCATTAAAATTAACCCTGAATCAAAGGCTGAAAACCCTTTAATATTTTCTAGATACATAGGTATAATTAATTCTGATGAAATTAAAGATGCATAAGTAATCATGACGATAATCGTAGCAAACGTAAAAACTCTACTTTTAAAAACGCTTAAGCTCAGCATTGGTTCCTTCATCTTGAGCTGTCTTAGAACAAATAGTGCAATGAAGGCAATCCCTAGAATAATAGGTAGATATACAGAGCTATCTAGCCAACTAGCATTTCCTGCATTACTAAAACCATAAAGCAATGCCCCAAAACCTATTGTTGATGAAATAAGAGAAAGTATATCTATAGATACTTCCTTACCTCCTGTTACATTCTTTAATAAAAATGCACCTAATATTAAGTCAAGAATACCAAATGGCATTGTCACATAGAATAAATATCTCCATGGGTAGTGATTGATAATCCAACCAGATAAGGTGGGACCAATAGCAGGTGCAAAGGCGATAACGATTCCCACAATCCCCATAGCAAATCCTCTTTTTTCTTTAGGAAAGATAATCATAAATACTGTTTGCATGAGAGCTGTCATAATACCACCAGATACCCCTTGTATTAATCTAGCTGTTAACAGCATGGTAAAATTATTAGCAAGAGCACCTATAATGGTTCCTGTGGTAAAAAGCCCCATGGCTATGAAAAAAAGACTTTTTGTTTTTAACTTATCGATAAAAAAGGCTGAAAAAGGCACAATAATACCCGTTGCAAGCATATATCCCGTACTCAGCCATTGCACTGTCGATAGGCTAATATTCAATTCCTTCATGATATCTGGTAAGGCAACATTCATAAATGTACTATTTAAAAAGGTAATAAATGCCCCTAAAAGAAAAACGCCAGCAATTACAACTACATTATACTTGGTATCTTTATTAGATGTTTTAGTCATCATTTCACTCCATTAATCTTTCAAAATACTAACTATAGTTAGAGTGGCATAATTTCCATTTTTTATTCCATAACAATGCTCTTTTAAAAATCTCTTTAAAGAAATAGGGTCAATACTCTCCTATTCTTAGGACAGTATTGACCCTATTTCTTTGTTAATCTTAATATAGCTATCATTACTTTAATACTTTAAAACACCTTACTTCATTTCCATCTACAAATAAGCTCTCATTTGTAAGGATGTATCAAGTAATTCTTGTGTTAATTGTTTTGTATCTTCTATAACCTTAACATTAGTTTGTGTTGTATGAGCAGTTTCTTCTACACTTGCCATCGTTTCTTGACTTAATGCAGAAATCTCAGTGATACTCTCAACAATTTCAGTATTTGCCTTAAGTACACTATTAATATTTTCCCTAAGTATATTCGCACTTTCCTTAGTACGATGAGCAACTTCATTGGTTTTACTAAATACTTTATAAGTTGAATGGATAAGCTCCGCCTGCTCACTATTAATTGCTCTAAAATCAGCTATGGCTTCTGTACACTGGGTCATACTTTCTTGTAAGCTAAATATAATATTTGCAATTTGATTAACAGATTCTTTGGTATCCTCAGAGAGATTTCTTACCTCTGAAGCAACAACTGCAAAACCTTTTCCCACTTCTCCAGCCCTAGCACTTTCAATAGCTGCATTAAGAGATAATATATTCGTTTCATTAGCTATACTACTGATTGTTTGTGTAATACTTTGAATTTGCTGCATATGTGATGCTAATGATTGAATCGCATCATAAACCAAATCCCCTTTTTTATCAAGGGTTCTAGACTTGCTCTCTAACTCTTCCATTGCACTAATACCTTCATCTAACGCATGGATGGTCTTATCAGATATATTGTTCATATCTTCTGTAGCATTAACAGTTGTCTTTATATTCTCATGAATATTAGAGGTCAGTACTTTTTGAGTTTCAATACGCTCCACAGCTTGTTCCATAGCAGCTGAAATATTCCCTATTGAATCCTCCACAGTAATACCTGATTGTTCTAATTCATGAATATGATTGAAAACACGATTACCATTCTTATCTAATAATCCTGCTATGTTAATAATTTCATTAGCTATTTGCTTCTCTTTTTCTGCCATTTCTTCAATAGAAGCTATTTGTTCTCTGCTATTCATGATGGTAATTTTACTGCCTCTAATCAGCGTTATACTAATCACAAGCATGGTTATTAGTTGAATCGTGTAATCTGTTGTTAATGAATTTGAAACTTGATTTTGTACAGTGACCATATAAATTACACGAGCAATATTAATTCCCAACATAGTATAACAAACTATTTTTACATACTTTAAGTTAAAATATAATATACTAGTAATCATTACAGGCATAACGTATGTAAATACTAATATTCTTGTTGATGTAAACGTTGCATATATATATACTAGAGAAATCCCTGCAAAAACAACGTACTTTATTATAGAACTATCTTTGTCTTTACAATACAGATAAAGGGATATACCACAACTAACAATAAGTAAACTAATAAATATGATAACCGAAGTAACAGGCCTTTGTTTTTTAACAATCTCACCAATATATCCTATGATAAGAAAAAGACCCATTAAACATAGTATTGATAAATTTAATAAGTTTGCTCGATAATTAGTTACTTGTTTATCCATCATACATCCCCACCCCTTTTATTTTTGTATATTATCTCTCAAAATTATCTCTTTTTCAACAAAAAAATATGCTTAAACATAAAAAACAAACACTTTCTTTACACTCATCCATTTTTCAACTTTACCTTAGCATTTATTATCTCTCATCATTTATATATTATTTTGCTTCATCTCACATATATTTGAAGTATAGAATTAAATAATGTCTAAGGAGATAAGCCTATGAAAAGATCAGTACCTTTAGAGCCACAAGCAGAGGTTGTCTGTAATGAGAGTTCCAAACCTCCACTAATTTTTCAACTTCCACCTAAAGAAGGAAGAGAAGTTTTAGAAAGGGCACAAGATAGTCCTGTGTATAAATACCCAGCAGAGATCAAAACATGCTACACTACAACCAGTTGTTGGGGTAATGTTAATGTGTATTTTATTATTCCTAGCAATATTTGTGATATACCCAATATTATTTACTATATTCACGGTGCTGGATGGGTGTTTGGAAGTTTACATACCCATGATAAGTTAATAAGAGAACTAGGTGCTAGAACTAATTCAATAGTCATTTTTCCTGAATATTCACGTTCCCCTGAGGCTAAGTATCCTACTGCTGTTGAGCAGTGTTATGAAATTCTATGTAAAATACCTGATTTACTGAGCCAAATGGGCTATGTAGCCAATCTAAATACTTTAACAGTTGCTGGAGATAGTGTAGGTGGCAATATGGCAACCATTATGACCTTTATGGCTAAGAAAAGAAATGGTCCTAAAATTCATAAGCAACTATTATATTATCCTGTAACAGATGCTTCTTTTAATACCCAATCCTACTGGCAATTTGCAGTGGATTACTATCTATATAGAGCTGGAATGATGTGGTTTTGGAACCAATATACAATGAATAAAAGAGAAAGAAATGAGATTACAGCTTCACCCCTTAGAGCTACTCTAGAGGACTTAAAAGGGCTTCCAGCTGCTATGATTTTAAATGGAGAAGCAGATGTGTTAAGAGATGAGGGAGAATGCTATGCCCAGAAACTACGAAAGGCAGGAGTAGATGTTACAGCCATACGCTTTCAGGCCATTATTCATGATTTTGTTATGCTCAATGCCTTGGACCAAACAAAAGCCTGTCGGGCTGCAATGGATGTTTCCACTGAATGGATTAATAGAAAAAATATTAATGGTTGTGAATAAGCCTCTGTATTAATAGATAACCTTAAAGAAAAGAAGCGTGTGCTATAAGGATAACACATGCTTCTTCTTTTGTTATTGTGTTTTAATTTTTAATAAAGCACGATCTATAATAACTGCTACTTGTGCTCTAGTAGCTCCACCTTTTGGATTTAACATACCATTTGGTGTACCATGAATTAATCCTACCTTATAAAGTTCTTGAACTGCTTCTTTGGCAAATGAGCTAATTAATTGTTCATCCTTAAATGGCTCATAATCTCTTTCCACCTTAAGTTCTAGTGTTAATGCTTTTAGTGTTCTTGAAACAATCACTGCCATCTCTTGATTGCTAATAACATCATTTACACCAAGTGTCCCATCAGGACGGCCTTCTACAATGCCTTTGTCATATAAGGCTACAACAGAATCTGTATACCATTTATCAAATACTACATCTTTAAATGGCAACTGAGCTCCTGAGCCTTTAAGTCCAAATGCACGTGCTACGATTGCCCCAAATTCAGCTCTTGTAATTTGCTTATTAGGTTTGAAAGTACCATCTTCATACCCCTTTAAAATACCAAGTTCAGCTATTCTTTCAATAGATTCTGTTGCCCAGTGTGACTGGATATCTGTAAACTGTGTATTTGGCATCGATGGATTTTGAGAATCACCTGAACCGCCTGCACCACTTGAGCCATTTGAGCCATTTGAGTCATTTGAGTCATTTGAATCATCTGGGTTACTTGAGTCATTTGCCCCTTCTGTATACTCAACAACTACACTTGCTATATCTTTTGAACAGAAGAAGTAATCCACCACCCTATAGCTAGCTGAGTCTAGAAACTCTTCATTACGCATACCCACTAAATCCCCTAGAACAGCTTCTTGCTCTAGGTCTAAAAGGTCATTGCTCGTAACATATATCGTTAATTTATTACCATCTTTTACTGTAAAACTATAAGCATCTTTATCTTTTGGTTCAAATACAACTTCTTCAGTAAGTGGCTCTTTTGCTAAAAGCTCTAACTGAATACCATAGATATCTTCTTGAACATCTGGTACTTTTACGGTTACAGTGTTGTTCGCATTATTTTGTAAGTTGATGCTTGGAACAGCACCTAATACGGTAGTACTTCCAAATAGCAAAATTCCTGCTATAAGACCACCAAGTCTACTTATCTTCATGTCTATCCTCCTGTATTAATGATGTTACGCCTTGACCCAGAATAATTTCTGGCATAGAGTCATAAGAAGGTGTTGAATACCATAATGTTGTACTCGTCACTCTAGGGTTTCCTGTATGACTAACAGAATCATAGCGATACATCTTTGCCATAATTTGTGTTGGAAGAACACTTAGATTTGAACAATCTCCTTGTAGTTCTTCTTCTTTTTGTATATCTGGAATGAATATGAATAATCCGTCACTAATATCACTGGTTTCACCATCTTCAGGTACTTCAGCAAACATTAGTAATTCACCATTCATGGCTCTTTCTGTATAAGTTATAGTTTCATCTAATCCTGATGTTTCAGCATATCTTCCTTCGATATGAATCGTATTGTAAAGTGGATCTCCTCTATAAGTTCCTACCACAATAAGCGTTCCTTCTTTAATAGTACTGATACCCTCTCCATCAGCGTATTCATAGTCTTGTCCTAATACACCTATTTTGTAATCCTCAAATGCCACATTATCACCTGGATCACCTAACGGCTCAACATCAAACTGATCTAGGAACTCTTCATCAATAGGCTCTCCAGTGATGCGTATCACCTGGGCATCATAAGTCCAAATTCTTGTGTCTTCTGCATCTACCCCAGGTTTATTAAAGTAAGTGATAAATTTACTTGTATCGGCTGCTTCATTATTTTCAAAGTTACCTTCTTTAGCTATGGTGTAGGTGTATTCTTCTCCGTCTTCTCTGCCTACTTCAATGTTAAATGTTCCTTCAGGTAACAGATTACCTGCTTTAGCTTTTATTCTGATTCCTGTTACTGGTGTCTTTTCATTGAAAGTTAGGACTAATGATGGGCTTGTAGTTGTTTCAGTCACCTCTACAAACTCAATGCCATACTTACTTTTATCAATGACATTGTCATGTTCTACTCTAACTTGCCCTGCACTTACTTTTCCGTTATAAGTGTCTCCATTTATGATATGACCTAATGTGTCAATCGCTCTCACTTCATACTCAAAGGCTTTATTATTAGCAGAACCAATAATATCCTCATAAGTGGTGCCTGTAATAAAGGCAATTTGCTTACCATCTCTAAAGATTTCATATCCTAATAAGTCTTTCGCTTGAATCGTTTCATCTGGAGTAATGGTAATGGTCACTTTATTGTCACTTGTTTCACCTTGTGAAGGTTGTGAAATGGCTGCTGTTGCAGTGAATACCATATCGGTGATACCCACACCACCCTTTAATCGATATCTTCTAGACTCATCTGTTAAATATTGAATCTTTCTTTCTTCTGCAGGATATACTTTCATCTCTGCCTTTGCAGCATTTGATAAAACAACACCCCATTTAGTAAAGAATTCTGTAAGGTCTTTTTCAGCTACCATACTTGCAGCTACTGCAAACTTTTCATCTCCACTAAAATCATCAACCTTACCACTATCATATACTTTAAATAATTTGTTATAGAAGCTTAATGGTCCATTCTCCTCATCATCTATACCATTGTCATAAGCCAGATGTAATTGCCAGTACATACCAAGTTGTGTAAATACATCATTAGATACACCTTGGTCTCCTACTGCAACCTTTTTATAAATATCTTCATATTTATTAGAAGTTTCAAGTCTTGAGATTAATGTATTATCTTTACCATCATAAGTTTGTAATAGGATCGAGTAGATATTGTTAGTAATTTCTGCTTTGCCTAACCTATCCATGTTGTGACCAATTTCATGGCCAATACCCCATCCAAATAAACTATTTGCATTGCCTTCACCTGTTACAGAGGTTGGTTCTCCTTGTACTAATGCACTTGTTGAACCATAGCCAACACCAATATGGCTACCTGCTGCATACATAAATGCATTGGCAAACATTCTCATATATCTTATATTTTGTCTGCTATTAAGCACATTTAATGGGTCATCTAGACCATAGGTGATATGGGTTACCTTAATGGTTTCTTCCCAGGCAAGCATATTATTGTAGAGTTTCTCTACTTGTGCCTCTTTATCTGTGGTAGCAGCTGTAATACCTGCAAGGGCTTGATCTGCTGGGATAGATAATAAGATATTTCTTCCTGAAATCTCTGTTGAGTTTGCTGGATTAGTTTCTTTATTGCTTAATCTATTAGGTGCATAAGCCACAAGCTCATCAATATATTTTGATATCTTATCTTTTCTTTCTGTTTCAGTTAACTCATACCAATTATAAAGCTCTAAAGTTGGTATTTCTTTCACTGCACTTTCTGTATCTCTAATCTGTAATTTAATTTGCTCCCCTTTATCCCCTGAGTAGCGATAATAAAAGGCACCACCAGCTGTTACATTAAGGTTTGTGATTTTAGGTATTTCAATAATGTTTCTACCTTTTGTGAGTTCTATAGGGTCTCCTGATAGAGAATTTGCTTCTGAATAATATTGGGTCGGAATTAATTGTAGTGTTTCACCCTCTGGAATATCTGCATACACTACTACCTTTTTCCCTGCAAATCCTACTAAACCTAATGGACTCCAATCATTAATTCTTTTTACATCCGTGCTCGCATCAATAGATATAAAGTTCTCTTTGATAAGACCTACTTTAGAAGTATCTTGTACTAGCAATGCCTCTGCTAGGTCTAGCTCATCTGCTAAAATAGTACTATCCACATAATAAGAATCTTTATCCTCTAATTTTGCTCTAATAGCATCAATATCTGCCTGTGTCACATTTGGTGCTAAAGTTGTAAAGGTAGTATCTGCAAATAAAGCACTAATTTCGTCTTCTACACTATCATAATCATAGAAGGCAATCTCTGATGCACTAGCTTCTACCCTTGCTCCATCAAATATTCTACCTCTTACACCAATTTTCTTAACCTTTGTTTTAGGGAATTCAAAGATTGCATATTGTTTTCCATTCTCATCTGTTCTGAGCTTATACCACTTATCTGTTACAATCTCTCTTCCATGACCGGATAAATCATCGCCCTCTTCCCATACGGTAATATGATATCGCTTAACCACACTGTTATAGTTTTCATCTAATCTTGGGACATAAACTACATAGTTCATCTCATGTGGCTCAGCAAAAGTAAAGTTGATTTGACCTGATTCCCACCATGCTCTTGCTGTCCAGTGTGAAGCATAGTCTCCATCTACTACGTTTTTAATCCCATCTTGTGTGTCTGTTAAATCATAGTTCAGATTAAATCCATTTGGATAAAAGCTTAAATCTACATTATTACGGTTTGCTAATTCTACATTTGTAATCTCATCTACACTGATACGATTTGTAGTTGGTAAAATAGGGCCTTCAACTACTTCTTTCTCTGGTGTTCCTGTAACTACTAATGAAGGATTACTCTCACCTATATTATTTCCTGCCACAACATATAAGTGATATTCTACATCATTCTTAAGACCACCTACTACTACCGATGTAGTGACTATTTTGCCATCCGTTCCTGCTGGTATAAATTGTTGATACTCTGCTTCAGTATCAGCCCCTTCTTTATAAAACACCTTATAGTAGCTGGCATTATCTGTTTTGCCCCAGCTTAATTTAAGGCCACCATTCATTTCTTCCACTTTTAAGAAATTTGGTGCTAAAGGCTTTGCGGAAGGCTGTGGTATTCCTCTATATTCTTGTGAAGGTGTTCCCATCCAATCACCAGATACTGCTCTTATCGTAAAGTAATAAGTCGTTAAGTTCTCTAACCCTTTAATACTTGCAGAAGTCTTATCTACATTCATTTCTTCTGTATATTTCCCAGATTCTTGTCCGTAGAATACTTTGTAGCCCTCTACATTAGGTACTGCATCCCATTCAAGTAGGATTTCTTCGCTCTTTTCAGTCACTTTTACGTTCTTAATCACACTCTTATCATTGCTTCCTGCATTAGCTATAATATCTCTAATAAAAGCGACCTCTTCCATAACTACATAGTTAGGATTACCATCTTCTCCTACTACCTTATCTACTACAACAGTTACTCTTTTAACTGGTACTCTTTTACCTAAATTAATCACAATCTTGTTTTTATCTTCTGAGTGAGCTGTAGCTCTTGTATATTGGTAAGCTTCTACAGATGGTCCAAAAGCTTGTCTTTCTGTTTTAAGCACGCCATCTTCTTCATATTCAACTAAAATTGTTCCACTTTCTAGTCCACCTGTCACTACAGGAGATACGATCTCAATGACTTGAGCTTCAATATGCCCATCCCCTAAATGAATAGGTATCTCAAAGGTTCCTTGATCTGAAGTTTTCTCTATTTTAACCTGAGTATCACTTGTAAATAAGTCCATAGCACTACTACCATTAGTAATCTCAAATCCTGCTTCTTTAATAGCTTCATTCACAGAAGAGATAATACTTTCTGGAATAATAGCATCTAAATCTGCTTGTACTTCTTCTCCTTCAGCCTGAAGTTGTTGATTCACATAAGTAAGTTCCACAATATCAACCTTGTCATCTCCACTTATGTCATATTCATGGTTATGATTTCTTATAGCCTGTTCAATGGCTTTAAGGTCATTTTCAGTTATATTCTGATCACCATCTATATCTCCATAGGAAAAAGTAGCATCACCTGTTCCTACAGTAAGATGCTTTGAATAATCACTAAGGACAATCTCTTTTGAAGTATAGGTTTTATAGCCTTTGCCTTCATATACCCATTGATAGGTGCCAAGCTCTAGATTTCCTACCTTGATGTCATAAGAACCTATAATATCTTCTGTTGTAATCTCTATGTTCTCTGTATTTTTAGCCACTATTTCTACAGGATAATTTCCTATATTTTTAACTACTTGTGGTGTGGCCCCAAGTGTTACTTCTACAATGCTACTCTCACCTTTTTTAAGTACCACCTTAATATCCTGGGACTTAACCTTCTCATAAGCAAAGGGATAATCAAATCTTATGGTAGTCGATAGATTACCTTTAGCACTTATATTTTGCGTTTTGATATCTACTAGCTCATAGGCATGTACTATTGTCACTGGCATAGCTACTTCTAGCATCATGATGCTTGCTAAAATCATTGCAATTCTTCTCATTAATCTCGACATGCTTTTATATCCTTTCATACATTTTTATTACTATACTAATTATTATTTAATAGTACATATTTTACTATATTAACATTTAATTACATTTTTCTACAACCTAAATCTAAATATTGGTCTCAAAAGTTTCCACTAAAAATGTACTATCATCCATATCTCTTTCACTAGAAAATTCTTATGACCGCCATTGTACTAATACTTTCATAATCTTACCAGTAAAATAATGTACTTTTTAAATCTTATTAATATCGTTGACATAACTATATGTAATACTTATTATATTTGGGTGTAAAACATATGGAGAAGATATTGGGTGATAAATAAATAGACACTTTATAAAAAGGAGGTAAATATATGTCGAATATATCTAATTTTACAGAGGATAAACTATTCTCACCATTAATAAAATTTACATTTCCTATCCTAGTTGCTTTATTTTTACAAACAATGTATGGTGCTGTAGACTTACTGATCGTTGGACAGTTTGGTAATGCTTCTGATGTATCTGCTGTATCAACAGGAAGTCAAATCATGACAGCTATAACCTCCCTCATTACAGGTCTTACTATGGGAATAACCATATTATTGGGGCAAAAGCTTGGTGCAGGAAAAAGGAAAGAAGCAGGAGATGTTGTAGGAAGCGGAATCTCTGTCTTTGCTATTATGACTATTATCCTGACTATTGTGATGATTATCTTTGCACCTGCTATGGCCAAATTTATGAATGCACCTGCAGAGGCCCTCAGTAGTACAATATCTTATATAGCAATCTGTGCTTCTGGTTCACTTTTTATTATTGCTTACAATGTTATTGGTGGGATATTTAGAGGTTTAGGAGATGCTAAAACTCCCCTTATTACAGTTGCAATAGCTTGCGCTGCTAATATCATTGGTGACTTAATCTTCGTTGGAGCCTTTCAAATGGCTGCTACTGGAGCTGCCCTGGCAACGATTATTGCACAAGCTATTAGTGTTCTATTATCTTTAATATTAATCAAAAAACAAGGTCTTCCATTTGAGTTGTCAAAGAAAAATATAAAATTCCATAAACACTATACCACTCAAATTCTTAAATATGGTGGCCCTATAGCACTACAAGGCTTACTTGTAAATTTATCATTCTTAGTGATTATGATAATTGGTAATGGTATGGGCGTTATTGCTTCAGCAGGTATGGGGGTAGCTCAAAAACTGGCAGGATTTATATTACTCATACCTTTATCTTTCTCTCAGTCTTCCGCTGTATTTGTTGCCCAAAACTATGGTGCAAAAAAATACGATCGTGCTAAAAAAGTTCTCATTTACTGCACCTTAGCTTCTTTATTCTGCGGAATGATCATGTTCTATGCTGCCTTCTTCCACGGGGACTTACTATGTGGTATGTTCTCTAAAGATGAAGCTGTTATCTTGGCAGCTTGGGATTATCTGAAACCTTTTGGTGTAGACTGCCTATTTACTGCAATTATGTTTAGTATGGTAGGATATTTCAATGGTTGTGGTCATACAACCTTTGTTATGATTCAAGGTATACTAGGGGCTTTTTGTGTCAGAATACCTGTCTCATATTTTATGAGCAAACTAGAGCCTGTCTCACTCTTTAGAGTTGGACTAGCAACTCCAGCCTCTACATTTGTACAGATTATACTCTGTGTAGGTTTCTTCATCTTTTTATCAAGAAAATCGGTGACAAAAACTATCCATTTAGAAACTTCTTTAGATGTTTAACTACTTATATCTATAAAGTCAAAGGAGTTGGTGCATTAGCTAGTAATCTGCTAATGCACCAACTCCTTTTTATTGTTCATATTAATTAGTTAGTGATTTTCCTATATTTATTATAAGTTAGGTTAAGAGGATTATATCTTAAATTGATTACTGATCTCTTGAAGTACTTCTGCACTATTACTGTTAGCCTCAGATATATCCTGTATATTTTTAGATATATCCACCATTAGCCCTGTTTTTTCGATAACAGCTTCTATAGCTTTGCCATTATACCCTGATGCCTCTCCAATATTATTAATTTCAGTTGTAATAATTCCTATGAAGTTAGATACTTCACTTATTCTTGTGCCAATTTGATTCATTTCACCACTAATGACTTCTATATCCTGATGAGAGTCTGTTAAGAAGCTTAATATATGATTAAATATAATAAATATGTCTTTTTCAAAAATGTTTACAATTTCTTCAAAGCATTGTTTAGTAGAGTATACCGAATGATTACTATGTTCTACCATAGCCTGAATTTCATTTACAACTCTTTCTGACTCTTGTGAAAGTTTTCCAATTTCTTCTGCTACTACTGCAAAACCTTTACCAGCTACTCCTGCTCTTGCTGCTTCAATAGACGCATTTAAGGCTAATAACTTAGTCTGAGAAGTAATTTGTAAAATTCCCCCCGCCATATCTTTAACTTGTTCAATAGAAGATAACTTACCAACTACTGATTTTATTTTTTCTT
This sequence comes from Bacillota bacterium, assembly GCA_023436395.1. Taxonomy (GTDB): domain Bacteria; phylum Bacillota; class Clostridia; order Lachnospirales; family Cellulosilyticaceae; genus Cellulosilyticum. Next base: position 64,655 of record JAEZJJ010000047.1, read on the forward strand.
TTGTCCCATCAATTTTATTCATTTCGTCTTTCAAAGAAGATGATAGTTTTAGGCTCATGTCTTTATTTCTACTTAAAACATCTCTAGATAACTCTGTACTTTGCTCTGTGCTACTCTTAATACTATTCATATTCCCCTTAATATTATTGACAAGCATATTAGCATTGTGAATAGCAGTATTTGTATTGTCAATACTTGCCGATAACTCTTCCGTAACTGCAGCATTATCATTAGCACAATCTACTAGTTGATTTGCTACTGTATTTGAAGTTTGAACTCCATTTAGAAACTGATTATTACATTTATTTAATTTATTAATAATATCTTTAAAATTTCTCAACATAACTTGCATGGATTGTGCCATATGAGCAATTTCACTTTCACCATTATTCAGCTTATCTAATGCTTTGTCCTCTATTAAATCCAAGTTAGCAACTTTATTAAGGGATTTTTCTACTTGTTCAATGCTTTTACCTAGTTTTGCTGAAAATATGTATACGAAGACACCCACTATAATAATAGTAATTACTGCCACTAATATTAACATAATAAGACTAGATTGTATAAATTTATTAAGCTCTGCCTCTGGTACAGACATAATTAAGCTCCAGCCTTGCCCTTCTATATTAGAAATGACAGCATTACGCTTTCTTCCGTCTTGATCTATATAAAATAATATACTTTCACCTGATTCTTGCTCTTTAACTAACATCTCATTAAAGCTACCATCTTCAATTTCCATCCCATTTAGTTCTGCATTACTAGTTGAAATATATTGCATATTTTTTAAATTTACTAGCGCATAATTAATATCATTAAATCCTGAGATATTATGCTCGTTTAAATTACTAATTAAACCATCTAGTTTTACTGCTAGCCCCACAAATCCAAGTAAATCATCTTGATCACTATAAATTGGTACCATTATGGATAAAACCAATGTATTAGTAGATGGTGAAATTGCGACGCCTCTATCAAGTATATCATGAGTACTTAATAACATTTCTTGTAACGTCTTGAGCTTATCACCATCCATAAATTTTTTTCCTACCATATTATGAATACTGTGCGTAAATAAAAAGGTTTCCTTATCCGCTAAATAAATACCTTCTAAATCTTCTCTATTATCAAAATAGTCATCTGTGTACTGTTGTAATTTTGCTTGAAGCTGCTTATCATTTGGATTTTCTAGCATTGCTTTGATATCTGGTGAAGCCACATACCCCTTTACATACTGTCTAATGCTCTCAATATATTCATCCGTCATCCGTACTTTTTCTTGCAAAATATCATTCATATAGCTTGTTGACAATGAAGTGATGTAATTTGCTGTTATTACTCCAGCTATAATCAGTAATGTACTCATGCCTATAATAAGTAATGTAGATACTGTCATACTAATTTTCTGTCTTATTTTCATATTAGCATACCATTTCATTGAAATACCTCCTTATATGTCTCTCTATACTACTAATATTATCATTTAATTTTTTATTTTCTACATTTTTTTTAATTTTTTATATTTTTTATTAATTATCGACAAAAAACTATTTGATTTGATATGAATTCTTGCATAAGTACCTCACTTTATGTCAATAATTCTTTTATACCTTTGCATCAACTTCAATATAAACTCACCTACTAAAAAAAGACATTCCGATTTGTAATGTCTTTTTTTAGTAGGCATAAGTTTTTTGACTCTATTGGGTAACTTACAATTTATAAAATATCCGCTAATGTATATCTACTAAACACTTCTATGAATTGATGGAGTGACTCCTTAATAATTCCTTTTAGTTTACATTCCTGAGTCATGAAATTACAATTCATCTCACTTTTAATACACTCTACTATACATAGATTGTCTTCTGTCACTTTAAGGACTTCTCCTAGATTAATCTCTTCTGGTGGAAGCCCTAACTTCAGTCCCCCAGACCTGCCTTTAATAGAAATAAGATACTCTGTTTTAGCCAGCTTGTGAATGACCTTTTTCAAATGATGCTCGGAAACCTCTAGCTGAGCGGCTAGTTGTTCAACTGTATAAAGCTCTTCCTGATGTGTTGCCATATAAATGAGTACGCGAAATGTATAATCTGTAAATTTGGACAGCTGCATGATCTGTAATCTCCTAACTTTTTATATTATTTTCGCCTTGTCTGATAACCCTATTTTAACAGTTTTCAGAGTGTCCTTAAAGGGTTCTCAGATATAATGTGCATTTTACTTGAACTTTTATTTCTTTCATGTTATATTAAATGTACATATTAAATACACATTTTAGCACAAGGAGTTACAACATGGTTTGCATCAAGAAATACATTTATATTTTCCTAGGTAGCTTATCTTTAGGCTTAGGCGTTTTGGGTATTTTTTTACCCGTTCTTCCAACTACTCCGCTTCTTATGCTGAGTTGCTACTTATACAGTCGAAGTTCTAAACGCTTTCATAGATGGCTTATATCAACCACACTATATGAAAAACATGCTAAGGATTTTATAGAGAATAAACAGCTTTCACTAGGCAAAAAAATCTTTCTCTTAAGCTTTGCATCCACCATGTTACTATTCCCTCTGTTTATATTAGATGGGTTCTTAAAGCTCTTCATTATAGGCACCTATCTTTATCTCTATTATTACTTTTTATTTAAAATCAAAATAACTAGACATCTGGAGGACTTATCATGTTAGATCAAAAAACAATTGAAATTATTAAAAGCACTGTACCTGTTCTTAAAACACACGGTTTAGATATTACAACACACTTTTACAAAATTATGTTTGAGAATAACCCTGAAGTAAAAGGTTTCTTTAATATGGATAAACAAGCTTCTGGTGAGCAACCAACTGCTCTTGCGATGACTGTATTAGCTGCTGCTCAAAATATAGATAATTTAGAAGCACTTCTTCCTGCTGTTAAAAAAATCGGTAAACGTCATGTAGAAGTTGGTATTCTTCCTGAACATTATCCAATCATAGGAAAAAATCTCTTAACTGCTATTAAAGATGTTCTTGGAGATGCTGCTACAGATGAAATCATTGATGCTTGGGGAAAAGCTTATGGTGTCATTTCTGAGATTTTCATCCAAGTTGAACAAGAGATTTATGCTAGTCAAGCTTAATTCCCATTTATTATAGGTTCTAATCACTAAAAACAAGGAGCTATTGCATTTTTTGCAATAGCTCCTTGTTTTATTAAATAGAGTGTAAGTAGTTATGGCTTTATATAGGTTCTTTGAATTACATACCAATTAAATCAAAGTCTTCAAAAGAAACAGTAAGTGTTGTGTCTTCTTTTGGATTTGCATATTTTACAAGTACTGCTTTCTTAGTTTGGCAGTAGTACCAACCTTCACTAGCAGCTTCAAAACGATTGCTATTTAAGAAATGTTCTAATTTACGCTCACCAAGTGCTACCCAGAATGGACTTTTTGCTTTATAAATCATTTCTACAACAACATTTTGGACAGAATCTGTGTAAGTACCTTCTGCTTCAAAGTTTACTTTTACCACTTGATCCCCTGTCATGCTGATTTTTGTTTTACGGTACACACCTTTTTCAAAGTCATTTGTTACACCATCATCATCATATAATGTATAGCTTCTCTCTTGGCCTGGTGCCATGATAATGTGGAGGTCTGTTACCTTATCTCTTTCCATGCTCATTAATTGATTATCTGCCATTGGAATAATAGCTCCTTCTCTAATAAACATTGGAATAGTCTCCATTGTAACAGGTACTGTAATAGTTTGACCACCTTCATAACATTTGAAGTTGTCATTCCAGTCATACCATTTAGAACCAGCTGGAAGATAAACGGATTTTGTAGTTGCCCCTGGCTCAATAACGTTCGCCACTAAAATATCTCTACCAAATAAGAATTCAAAGCTCTCATCATACACATTAGCATCTTCTTGGAAATCATATACTAATGGTCTCATAATAGGTGCACCTGTTTGAGTCGCTTCATACTCTGCTGAATAAAGATAAGGGAGCATACGGTATCTAAATAGAATTGCCTCACGAATAATCCCTGCAGAGTTACGATACATCCATGGCTCTGTTACTGTATTGTCATTACTTGCAGAGTGAATAGAGAATCTAGGTTGGAAAATACCGTTTTGAACCCAACGTACAAATAACTCTTCTGAAGGCGCAGGACCTGAGAAACCTCCAATATCAGCCCCTTCATTTGGCTGACCTGAAAGTCCCATACCTGTAATAATTGGAATATTATATTGAAGAGATTCCCAACTTGTGTAGTTATCTCCACACCAGGTTTGAGCATATTTTTGAATACCTGCACTACCACTACGGCATACTACATAAGGACGTGCATTTTCATCATGTTCTTTTACTGCGTCATTACCTAATTTACACATCAGTGTACTCATAAATGGTTTTAACTGACCAATGGTTCCGCCTTTACCATCAAAGTCACATCTGCAATCTTTATCTAATAAACTATCATATTCACAGTTATCATCCCAAATAGAGTTAGTCCCTACTGCAATTACATTTTCAATTAAATAATCCTTCCAAGCACGGCGAGCTTCTGGTTTAGTGTAATCCCAAAATGCGCCTTCTCCGCCCCACCATTTGCCACTGCCGAAGCCTTTTCCTTCGGAGTCTTTAATGAATACATCCTTTTCTTTGAATTCATCAAACCATGGATGGCAAAGTAAGATACCAGGTTTTACATTTGGTACATTTTCAGCACCTCTCTTATTCATTTCTGCAAAATACTTCTTAGGATCTTTAAATCTATCCTTATTCCATGTAAAGACACAACGATGATTATTGTGAGCTGTATAACCTGATGAGAGATGGAAACCGTCTATTGGAAAGCCTTCCTCTTTAAGGGTATCAATAAATTCAATAACGGCATCATCACTATCTTTTTCTAATTCAGGATAGTACATAGAAGACCCTTGATAACCTAAAGCTCTCTTAGGAAGTAATGCAGGACGACCTGTTAATAATGTATAATTATCAACGACTCTACTAATTGTATTTCCTGCCAGTAAGAATAAATCAATATCTCCACCATCTGCTTGCCAGTATGTATAACGTGGCCAGTAATTACTCTTTTCACATCCCATATTAAAGACAGATTCATAGAAGTTATTATAGAATAAACCAACGGCTTTTTTAGTTTCACGAGGCATACGAATGTAAAATGGAATATGTTTATAAAGTGTATCTGCCTTTACAGGATTATATCCCATAGCATCTGTACTACGTTGTCTTAAAAAGGCTTTGTTTTTATTTAATTCACCTGCTTTTTCACCAAAACCATAGAAGCAATCTTCTTCACCCATACGGCTGTAGTGAGTCACACGATTATTTGAATCTAGTACAAAAGGATTTCCCTCTAAATCACTATATAATAATGTTCCTTCTTTATCATAGAGTTTAAACCCTATTGGATTTTTATGTAGAACAAGGCTTACAGCATTAGAACTGAAAGTAATTGTATTCTCATCTTCTTTTACTTCTGGCATTACAGGTTCAAGCTTTGTTCTTTCACCTGCTAATAAATCATCCATACGATCATCCCAAGCTGTAGTAGCCAGGATATAAGACTCTTCTTCCATTTTCTTATCAAAAGAAGCTCTAACGCGTACAATTTCATCTGTTAAAAAGTATACTTTAATATCTGCACAATTTGTATGAATTAAATAAGCACCTTTAACAGTTTCAAAACTTTCAAATACAGAACAAATTTTCATGTTGTGTCCTCCTGTTTGCTAAAAAATCATAAAAAATTTGTAAAAAAATAGCCCCCCTCATTAAATAGACGGAGGGCAAATTGTTTAATCGTTATTGTGCTACATAGATGGCACTAGACCACATAAGTAAGGAATGATTAATGAGATTGCTGGAATGTAGGTTACAAGGAATAACGCTACTACCATGGCAATAAACATTGGAAGGATATATTTCGTTACACCTTCAATCGTAACATTTCCAACTCCACAGCCTACAAATAAGCATGAACCTACTGGAGGCGTTACAGAACCAATACCTAAGTTAAGGATAAGCATAATACCAAAATGTACCGGGCTCATACCGATGCTTGTTGCAATTGGTAAGAAAATAGGTGTAAAGATTAATACAGCTGGTGTTAAATCAAGGAACATTCCCATTACTAATAGGAATACATTCATCACCAATAAAATAACATATTTGTTATCAGAAATACTCATAAGCATCTCACTAATTGCAGCTGGAATACCTGAGTAAGACATAATATAAGACATAATCGTTGATGCTGCTATTAAGAAAAGAATAGTTGCTGAACTAATCATTGTATCTGCAAGAAGTTCATATAAGTTTTTAAATGTAAGCTCTTTGTAAATGAAACCTAAGATACCACAATAAAGCACACATACTACTCCTGCTTCTGTTGGTGTAAACCATCCTAGAAGAATACCTGCCATAACAATGATAACAGCCATTAAAGATGGAACAGCATCAATGATAATCTTCATTGGAGATGCAGTGTCTTTTACGGCGCAGGATTTATAACCTTTTTTATAAGCAATAACCATCGCCACAACAAGTACGCATAAACCAAGAAGAGCACCTGGTAAATAACCACCCATGAATAACGCTGCTACAGATACACCACCTGCAGTAATAGAATAAAGAATAAGTGGACCACTTGGAGGGATAATGATACCAGTTGGCGCTGAACAGATATTTACTGCTGCAGAATAGTCTGGATCATATCCTTCTTCTTTTTCTAATGGGTTCATGATACTTCCCATAGCAGAAGTAGCTGCTACAGAAGAACCTGAAATAGCTCCAAAGAACATATTCGCAAGTACATTAGTTGCTGCTAAGTAACCTGGAATCCAACCAACTACTAAACGAGCTAATCTTACTAATCTTTGAGCAATACCACCTTTATTCATGATGTTACCACCAAGTGTAAAGAAAGGTAAGGCAAGTAATGAGAAAGAGTCGATTCCTGAGAAGCATCTCTGCGCTGCTGTAATAGCAAATACATCTGGACTAAAACTAAAGAAGCCAGTCACGATAGAGGCAATCCCTATACCACAAGAGATAGGTACTCCTGAGAAGAGTAATACAAAGAATACTCCGAATAGAATTAAAGTAGACTGTATAACCATTATACTACCTCCTTATTTTTAGCTTCTTTTGCATCAAGGTATAGTTGGATATACTTTAATACACGACCTACAACGATAAAAACACCTGAAATTGGCATAACTAAATATAAGATTTTAAATGGAATCTGCATAACTGATGAAGCATTTGTAGCATTCATCGCCATACGAGAACCACCATAGACAAATACATAAATAACAAAGAATAAAATCATTGCTTCAATAAATATATTCAGAACTACCGCTACTTTACCCTTAGCTTTACGTTTAAATAAATCTAGTGCAAGATGCTTGTCTTTATAGAAGCAATAAGCAGAACCAATCATACTCGCCCATATAAGCATATAACGCATGAATTCTTCTGTAAAAGTAGAAGGATTTCCTAAAATCCATCTTGTAAATATCTGCCAGAACCCACCAATAACTAGTGATAACATGGAAAGAGCCATTAGGCATTTCATGACACGGTCAAGGGTTTGATCTAATTTTTGCATCTTTACTTCCTCCACAATGAATGAAATTTTTAATAAAGCCTGGTTGTTTTATTATTTTAAAACAGCCAGGCTTATCACTCTATGATTCTTAGTTCGCTGCTGCACGAATTTGTTCAACTACTGAGTAAACCTCTGCATCAGATGTTTTAAGTTCATCATAAATAGGTTGTACAGCTTCTTGGAAGGCTGCAGTATCTACATCTCTTACAAGCTCAACACCATATTTATTAGTAGCTAAATCAAGCACTTCATTTTCAAAGTTTTCCCAAGCCACTTTGTAGTCATCTGTTGCTTCTTTAGCACATGATTTCATAATATCTTGTTGTTCTGGTGTCATAGAATTCCATACTTTTGCAGAGATCACTACAACGTCTGGAATACGTGTATGCTCATCAAATGAGTAAAATTTAGCTACTTCACCGTGGTCACGAAGTGCTGTCACATTGTTTTCAGCTCCATTAATAACACCTTGTTGTAAACCTGTGTAAATATCTGAGTAGCCCATAACTGTAGCAGAACCACCTAATGCGTTCATCATATTAATAGCCATTTGTGAATCCATTGTACGAATTTTAAGACCCTTTAAATCTTCTGGTTTACGAATTGCTCTATCTACTGTATAGAATGAACGGGCACCAGAATCTAACCATGTAAGACCAAGGAAGCCATCTGCTTCTGTAGAAGCAAAGATGTTAGTTGTGATTTCTCCATCCATTACATTATAGTAATGTTCTTTGTTATCAAATACGTAAGGCACTGAGTAAGCATTATATAAGTTAGAGAAGTTTCCTAATGTAGATGCAGAAACTTTTGTCATATCAAGGGCACCATTTTGAATTTGAGAAATCATATCTGCTTCACTTCCTAAAGTACCATTAGGGAAAATAGTAACAGTGATAGAACCATTTGATTTTTCTTCTACATTTTCTGCAAATTTCTTAAGTTCGATATGTACTGCATGGTCTTCTGCAAGGTTGTGGCCTAATTTAAGATTAAAAGATTTCTCTACTCCACTTTGTTCTGCAGATACAGATTCTCCACATCCTACAAGTCCTACTGCCATTGTTGTCATAGCTAATAATGCTGCTATTTTTTTAAACTTAAACATTTCTTATTCCTCCCATTTTACCTATACTTCTATTTTGTATTTTTATTATTAAGGATTTTATTCTCTTTATAAGATAGATTTTCATAAGATGTTAAAACCCTATTAATACACTACATTAATTACAGAAATCGTTTATAGTGATTTCTAACTACCCTTTAAAACCTTTATAATCTCAAAGATATTCATATGAAACCAAGGTTTAATTTCTATCCAGTCTAAGCTTGTCTTCTCAGTTAAATACTCCCTAAATTCTTGAGGGGTATTAGGTTGTAAGCTCTGCTTATCTATCATGCATACAGAATCTTTAGCTAGGAAAAGATAAAAATAAGTATCATCTTCTGTCAGTCGGCTAAACTGATTATATGTAACCTTCATTTTCCCTTCTCCACTTAGACTTATGCTTGAGTCATAGAATGTGGTAGTCATTTTAGGAAGCCCTTGCTTTTTTTTCTTTCTAACTTCTAGGGCCTCCTGCGCTGCAACCTTAGCTGGAAAGTCTTTACTTACTAATAGCCAACTCCCAAACATAATGAGTATCCCTTGCATGGCTAAGGATACATTTGCTACAAGTCCTATGGTTACTAGAGCTGCTCCTAAAATCATTCTTAAAGCACTTCTTCTAGTGTCATATATATTTCTTGTCGTTTTGAATAGGCTCCTTATACTTTCTTCTGTATGTTCTATTTGTCCTTCAAATCTTTTCACTTTACTCACTAACTTCACCTTCTCGAGATTGCAAATCTTACATTTAGTTACAATTAATGTAAGTTATGTTATAATTATATACATAATTTGCATAAAAAACTATGCAAAAATTGCAGACTTTTATCGAATATTTTACATATCTTGTTATTGTGGAGGTTTTAAAATTGATTGATTCAGCTGGTATAGAAATGGCTCAAGGCTATCCTATAGCCTGTGAGCGTGTAGAAGGCATCAATGATAATATGGTGCAATCTCATTATCACGACTTTTATGAACTCTATTATTTAGAAGCAGGACAACGTTATCATATTATGAAAGATGAAACTTACTTGATGGATTCTGGGCAGTTTATGCTCTTTCCACCTTACATCATGCATCGTTCATATGGTATGCAGGATATACCCTTTAAGCGGATTGTACTCTATTTTAGAGCAGATGAAGTGGTATCAGAAACTTTAAGGGAAGCACTAGAAGGATGTGGAGGCTTATATACGGTAGAGGGTAAAGCAAAGTCATTCATTCATTCAATTCTAGACACGCTTACAAGAGAGAGTCGGTCAAATTCTTTTAGCTATGAATATTACCACTCCCTCCTCAACATACTATTAGTCACTATTTTGCGAGATGCAACTCCACAAGCAACTCCAGTCAAACAAACACTCGTAGAGAAAGTTATCGAGCATATACATACGAATTATGACAAAAAAATTACTCTAGATTCTTTAGCACAGACATTTTATGTTAGTCCTTATTACTTATGTCATGAGTTTAAGGCACATACCAAACGTACTATTGTACAGTATATTAATGTCACTCGTATTATGAATGCACAGCGAAAAATTATGGAGAGCAACAAATCTTTTACGGATATTTGCAATGAAGTAGGTTTTTCAAATTTAACACACTTCAATCGCGTTTTTAAATCAGTGACGAGTATGTCTCCTTCCTCCTATAGAAAAATGTATAAAAACATGCCAGTCAGTAAATAGGCTGTATTATAGAAATATCTAATTTTTTTGAGTATTAGAAGTATTATAAATTGAATGTTTCGATTTTTTATTATAATATAACTTTATTAGGTAATAATTATTTTTTATTTGTCCACCTAGCATATAAATTCTACTTAAAGAAAGGAAGATATGATGAGGAAAATAGCCTTTTTTGATACAAAACCCTATGATAAACAATGGTTTGATACTTTTATAGTGAATTATGATTTTGAAATTAAATACTTTGAAAATAAATTAAATGAGGATACTGTAGCTTTAGCAAAAGGATGTGAAGGTATTGTTGCCTTTGTTAACGATACTTTAAATGAAAAGGTCATTAAGGAGTTAGATAAGCTCGGTATCTCAATTATTGCCATGCGTTGTGCGGGCTATAATAATGTTGATTTTAAAGCAGCCTTTAATAAGATTCACGTTGTTCGTGTGCCTGCTTATTCACCTTATGCTGTTGCAGAACATGCCATGGCACTCCTTTTAACCCTTAATCGTAAAATACATAAAGCTTATAATCGAACCAGAGATTTTAATTTTAGCTTAAATGGCTTAACAGGCTTTGACTTACACGGAAAAACAATAGGTGTTGTGGGAACAGGAAAAATTGGACAAGTATTCATTGATATATGTAAAGGCTTTGGCATGAAAGTCATTGCCTATGATCCCTATCCTATAGCTCATGCTGACTTTGAATATGTAGGGTTTGAGGAGCTCTGCCAAAAGGCTGATATTATTTCCCTTCATTGTCCTCTTACAGAACAAACCCATCATTTGTTAAAGAAAGAAGCTTTTGATCAAATGAAAGAGGGTGTTGTTATTATTAATACTTCGAGAGGAGCTTTAATTGAAAGTGAGAGTTTATTAGAAGCTTTAAAATCACACAAAGTGGGTGGGGCAGGATTAGATGTCTACGAGGAAGAATCTGAACTGTTTTTTGAGGATTTTTCTAACGTTATTATACAAGACGATGTTTTGGCCAGGTTAGTCTCTTTACCTAATGTTATAGTGACTTCCCACCAGGCATTCTTAACCCAAGAAGCTTTAAAGCATATAGCCGAAACAACCTTAGATAATTTAACAGCCTACTTTGAAGGACAAGCTCTTCCAAATGAAATCTGCTACCAATGCAATAAAATAAATACATGTAAAAAAGATCATGCCAAACGTTGCTTCTAATCCTACTCTTGTGCATGACAATATCATTTTAGACTCGTAAGCCCAAATTAAGCTACAGCTACAAAGAAAAAATAGGATTGTCCATAATAGACATCCTACTTTTTCTTTGTAATTTATTTTTAGTTCTTATAAATTGCTCTTATTTAGGTTTTATTATAATAATTTAATATTCATCTTTTTATTTATCATACCTTCTTTTGCTCAAATACATTCATACCTTGTCTACTCATGTCTTCAATCGTTGCTTGAATCATTTTCAACTTATCAATCATACTTAATGAGATGTTGTGACTCTTCTCATAAGCCTCTATAGCTTGATTTTGCTTTTTGTCTTTTATGTACTTAATCATATCATCACCCATAAGATGAAAAGTATGATGAAGTTCTCCTACTTCCTTCCACAACTCAACAATTTGGGGATGTTCTATCTTCATAGCATAATAGAAATGGCCAAAAGCACATTTACTAGAATCAGTTTGGATAGGTTGAATTTCCATCTTATCTGCCATTTCCTTTGCAATACTTAACCACTTTTGATGTGCTTGTAATGCTTTTTCAATAACCTCGATTATTTCTTCGTTTTTCACAGCATGTTTTCCTATGTTTAGACCATCATATAAATCCTCAACTACAGTAGATAAACGCTCATCAATGGTTGCAATATTTTTTGCATATTCTACACTCTTAGATGCATCTAGATGAATGCCTTGAGTCATCTCACTAAGTGTCTGTGCATCTCTACTTGAAACTTCCATAGCCTTATTAATCTCTAATGAAGAATTCTTAATGCCATTCATAGCATCATTGATTTCATTAATATTTGCAACAAGGCCCTGTAACATTTCTGCATTTGTATTCATATTTCCTGATACCACATCAATTTTACCACTCATTTGATTAGTAGAAGAAATAGTGCGTCCCATACTTTCCTTACCTTCATTAGCTGCCATATAGATTTTCTCAACAAAGGCTTTCATCCCCTCTAAGTTTCTCTTAGTATCATCAGCAAGATGACGTACTTCATCTGCTACTACCGAAAAACCTTTCCCTTGTTCTCCTGCCCTGGCTGCCTCAATGGCTGCATTAAGTGCTAACAGATTAGTTTGGTTCGCAATAGTTTCAACACTCTCTACAATTCTTCCAACTTCAGAGGCAAGCCCTACTAATTGCTCAATCTTTGTATTCATTATTTGTGTATCATCAATAACATTCTCTTTTAAATGACCTATCTCTTGTAACAAACCCATACTCACATTATTTCTCTGTGCAAATTCTTCAGCTGCTGTTTTTGTATTGGTTAATGTATCGACTGTCGTATCTATACTATCTGTTACTTCATTCATCGTAGCATTTGTTTCTTCAATAATTGATAAATTAGATTCACTAACCTCTTGTATTTTTCTAGCAAAATCCATAAGTTGTTGCGAGATATACCCCATTTCAGCATCAAAAGTACTCACCATACTTGATATTTCTAATACTTCCTTGGCCGCTAAAGACATCTTCTTTTCATTATTTAATAGTAACTGAAACCAATCAATAATCTGACTATGTACACAATAGTTACTCTGAGGACATGATACTTCTTCCCCCTGTATAGTCTTTTCTACATATTTCATAACGTCGTTCATTTCACAGCATTTTTTATTGAGTATCATTCATATCACTGTCCTTTTTGGTACTATTTTATCATTCAAAATAATATTTTTCTATATTTTAAGTTTTTATTAATTAAAATTTAAAAATTAATCTTTATTTTGTACACATATTTTCTATCTTATTCTTAACCTTATTACTTGAGCATAAATCATTCTATTATATTACATATATATTTGCTTTTTTATTCATATTAATATTAATGCACATTCTTTATCATTTATGGTAATATAAGTATGTCAATTAGCTATATAAACTTTTCCAGTATATTGTACTGATATTCACTATTTATATAGTAACTCAAGAAATGGAGGAACAGATTATGTCACTTACAATTAATTTAACACCAGATTCCCTAAAGGCACTTCGTGAAATTAATCCAATGATGATGTCTTACAATGTTGAATTTGCAGAAGTTACCGGCGGAACTTTCTGGAAGGCTTATACCCCAGAACAAATTGCTGGAACAGAAGACTTCTATGTAGAGCCAACCTCTGAAGGTATTGCCGCAATGTATAAGGATTTGATGCAGGTTTATGCACCCATTAATTTATATGATGAAAAACTTCGCACCCTTGCTAAAGAATTGGGCCCTGTATGGGTACGTGTTTCAGGTACTTGGGCAACAAAAACTTATTATGATTTTGATGGAACAACAAATGGTGTGGTTCCAGAAGGTTATCTGAATGTATTAACAAAAGATCAATGGATTGGTGTCCTTGATTTTGTAAAAGCCATTGGCGCAAAACTTATTGTTTCTGTTGCCAACTGTCCTGGTCTCCACAGTGCAGATGAACCTTGGAATCCATCTGAAGCAGAGAAATTATTTGGACTTAGCAAAGAATACGGTGTCCCAATTGATGCTGCAGAATTTGCAAATGAACCAAATATGTTAGAGCATACAGGTTTCCCACATGGCTATACTGCTGCAGATTATAGACGTGATCAAGATTTATTCTTTAAATGGCTTGGTGAAAACTATCCAGATTGTCTCCGTGTTGGCCCTAGTACAACAGGTGGTGATGTGGTATTTGGTTCAGGTGAACAAGCAGATAGTAAAGCTGGTGGTGTTGAACAAGTAGTTGGTGAGGTAGTTGGTTGTGATGATCTTATGGAGGGTACTACAGAACCTCTTGATATATTCAGCTATCACTACTACAATGGTGTTTCAGAACGTCTTGCTTCTGTTATGCCAGAAGGACATTGGCTTGCTCACCAAGCAACAAGTGAAGCTTACCTTGCTGTAGCACCTAACTTTGCTAAAATCTATACATCTTTCCGTGACAAATATGTTCCAGGCGCAGAAATGTGGGTAACAGAATCTGGTGATGCAGGTGGCGGTGGTAACACTTGGGCATCTACTTACCTTGATGTACTTCGTACTTTAAATGAGCTTGGTGGATTTGCTACTATAACAAACGGTGTTATTTTCCATAATACACTTGCGTCTTCCGATTATGGTTTCCTTGCTCGTGAAGTATTTGACCCACGTCCAAACTACTTTGCGGTACTTCTGTGGAACCGTCTAATGGGTACAACTGTATATGATTCTGCAGAGCCAATCCGTGAAGGTGCACACGTTTATGTACACTCTCGCAAAGATGGAGAAGAAGGATTTGTCTATTTAATCATCAATAATTCCTTAACTGATAGCACCTTTGTAACATTACCAAAGGCTGCAAAACGCTATACTCTAGCAGGTGCAGATGGAAATGTTCGTTCTACTGTTATGACCTTAAATGGACAACCACTGGTTCTAGGAGAAAATAATTCACTACCATCATTAGAACCTGTAGATCAAGAAGCTGGTAAGGTTGAATTAGCACCTGGTACTTGTACTTTCTTAGTAGTATAAGTTCCAAAAAAGAAATAATCCTAATGTCATTGATTTAAACAATGATATTAGGATTATACTAAAACAACCCATTATCCTTTTTATGATACCTTCCTTACCATTTCCCATTTCTTCATCATGTTTCCCCGTAATAATGTACTACCCTTTCGCTTTAAAATATGCCTATCTTTCCAAGTATCTCTCCCTGTCGTGTAACTTCTGTACAATCCTCAATTTCCTTCTCTTATTTATAGCAATTGATTTCATTATCATTGATAACGATTTTATTAATATTATTAACATCAATAAATTTTTGTTTTTCATCACAATTTTTATAAGTTAATATATAGTACTCTGATTTACTATCTTTATCTTCTCTTAAAGCTAGACTAATATTCTTTAGCTTAATCTCTTTCCCTTGATTATCAATCAATGTAATATCTAGCCAATAACTATTAATTTAATTATGGTAAGGTTCTCCTCACCTAGCTAATAGGAGATTTCCAACAAGTCTTATTGTTTCTATCTTTTACTCCACTCCTCAATTAAAGCTACTAAAAAATCAGCCGTTGGTTCAACTAGTGTTTCATCAATTGTTTCTAAAGTGTCTTTAGGTGTATGTGTATAAACCAATGCCCCTTCAAATAAATCCGAAGAAGAAATAGCTAGGCAAGGTATTCCATTAAAAGCAAATGCACAATGATCTCCTGCATACCACGCTTCACCTTTTTCAATCTTTTCATATTGCTGCATCAGTTCACTTATTATCTTTTCTTGCTCTTTATCAATATTATAATAAGATACTGCAGTATTTGAATGGATATGGCAAGGTGAATCTATATTGATCACTAATGAAACCTTTTCCTTATCCTGTTCAAGATAGGCAAGATAGCTAAGTTCTCCATTTGCACCAAAGTATTCCTCACTATTAAAAGGTACAAAATCTATATCTAAGTTACAGTTTATTCCTTTTAGCTTTTCCATAATGGTTATTAATATGCCAATGCCTGTGGCATTATCAAGTGCACCCATAGTATCATACTTTGTATCCATATGCGCACACACAATTACTTTTCCCTTAGCCCCTACAATCTTTCTCTTGGCAATAAGCTGACCACTTTCTACTTGCATTGTCTTAGAATCAATTTTAAGGGAAATAGATGTATTGGCTCTAAACATTCCTCTTATTTGACGCCATTTTTCTTCACTCAAATACGCTGAAGGAATAGCAAAATTGCCATCTTCAAACATTGGAAAAGGGTTAAGCCCACTAAGTTGTGATTGGCCTGTCATAGCTACTATTGCTTTAGGTTTTTGATTTTCTAATCTCTCAATAACAGCACGATCTTCATCTGGATAATAAAATGGATGGTTTTTAGGTTGTACTGGATTTTGTGTGGCTGCTCCGCATAAAATAACGATTTTATCTCTTAAGTCTTTTGTTTGTAGTGCTTCCAAAGACTCTATGATAATAATTTCTCCCTCCCCCTCAAAAGACGCTGAGTAAGGACTTGCTTTAATCATTAACTGGCTACTTCCTATCTGTATAAATGAATTCCCTTTTTCCCAAGTTAAACAGTTAAATGGAATCAAGTCCACATTATACCCTTCTTCTAAGAAGTTCCTTTTTAGTATGTCTAAAACCTCCTTATTATTTTCTGTCCCCACGGGGCGTTCTTTTACAATACTTTGTAATAATGCTTTCGTTTCCATCTTCTCCACTCCTATCTTGAAATATATATTTATAAATCATTATCCCGATAAAATCATATACCTGAAAATAGGGGGTGGTGTACAAGTGTAAAGTTAATTATTTAATTGGCTAATTCTATTGATAATACCCGGAATTTTTTCCGCTGCCTTTTTTACTTCTTTCAACTGTTTTACCCAGCAATCTCCTGCTGATAAAAGTTCTTCTTGTTCTGGTTCATCTAGCGCTGTTACTAATCCATCTACTTTTCCATTATCATACATGTTTAAACAACGGTAAATCGCTGACATACTATAGCCACTCTGACGAAGCATATAAATAATCTTCATTCGATCTACCTCCTGCCCTTTGAAAAGGACTTCATTCTTTTCCCCTCTCAGTTCAGTTATTAGTAGGCCGTTGCGTTCCCAATTTCGTACTGCTTCTACAGTAACCCCCAATAAATCAGCCATTTCTTTCCGTGTATAAAGTTGAGTAGAATAGACTACATCTTGATTTCCCATTGCCCAGTTAGATAGTAAGTATGCTGTACTTTCTGCCTTCTTTAATTCTCTATCGATACAATCTATATACTCATATGTATATTGGTTTCCTATTGTCAAGTCTCCGCCTACAACTTCTTTGATCAACATTCTCCCTTTTTCTCGTATTTGATGATTTGTATAAGGATAAGCAAATACCTGCCTAACAATTTCCAGTTGTAAAATATGCCTTTCAGTATATTGGCGATAACCATTTTCTCCACGTTCAACTTTCGATATAAAACCTATACTTTCATACTGCCTGATGGTATTAGAATGAAGCGTGAATAGTTTAGCAAGCTCAGATGGTTTATATATTTTACCTTTTTCTATCATCTATCTTCCTCTTTCCTTTCAAATTATTTTTATCACTCTATTAACAATTGCATTCTTATCCTCTTCAAAAATTAAAAACCACCTAAGTCTTTTTGTATTCTACTTTAGATGGTCCAATAAGTAATATTATTTTGTTTTGTCTATTCCTTCTTGTAATTTCTTTACTTGTTCAATTGAAAGTTCTGTAATCTCAGCAGTTATACCTATATCCATTCCTTATATCTAGCTATTTTTTGTCATATCTCATTTAGCCCTTTCCATTCCTGTACTTAGGAGATTCGCTCTTTCATGCACCCAATATTCTCTGGCCTTATAAAATTCTATTATTTTAGAATCACTACATAAAGAATTATTATTCTTTATGTCTAAGAAAATTCATTTTTGCCCCTATGTCATTTATTCTAGTCAGAGTATGTTCATTAATTATCTTAATTATATCATCCCTTTCAAAAAAGAGGAGAGCAAATATGAAGTCACCTTACTCCTCGTTGTGCAAAACCCCAGTCATATTTATTTCCCGTACCAGATATCCATTCTTCCAGAAAACGATAGTTCACCCTTCGGCCATAGCGATGTTTATTTACCCATTTCATCTACAATCACTTGTGCAGTTAGGGGCGTGATGATTCTCACAGGCTATCACATCCTTTTAGGTTAGTATTACTTTTCACTTGAAATCTGTTACCTTTTTTCAAATCAAATAAATATAAATATTAAATATATTGCAAATAATCTGATTTTATGATAAGATACTACCAAACGATAGGTAGTATCTATCAATGGATAACTGGAGGCTCTATGAAAAAAATCGAGATTATAGAAAAATCACTGGAATTATTTGCAAATCAAGGATATTTTGGTACCAGCATGGAGGATATCGCTAAAGCAGTAGGTATTAAAAAGGCTTCTTTGTACTCGCATTATTCAAGTAAAGAAAGCATATTCACTGCTGTATTTGATAATATCATAGCAGAGTATTCTGCTTTTATTGATAATCTTACCACTTGTGGTGAAGAAGGAAATGCTATAGATAAATTAACCAGTGTTTTTTCTGGCTACGTAAAAAATTGTAAGAATAATAACAAAATGGCGTTCTTAGATAGATACTATTACTATCCCCCTGAATACCTAAAGGACTATATTTTACTTAAAACCTGTGAAATTGAAATTCTCTTTATAAATAAAATTACTCTAATCGTTGAACAGGGTATTAAGAAAGGTACTATCAAAAATAAAACTGCATATGACATTGCTTTGTCCTTCTATTATATGATAATAGGCTTTGCTATGACGATTAAGTTTTATGATGAAAAAGAAATAGATGAGGATATCACAAAATGTACAACTGTATTTTTAGAAGGTATAAAAATGTGATTATCTTTTCTATCATAAATATTAATAAAGAAAGAGAAGGGATTAAGTATGCAAAAAGAATTTAAAAGAAAACTTGGACGATCAGAGATTGAAGTAAGTGCTTTAGGGCTTGGCTGCTGGGCAATTGGAGGACCCTTCATTTTAGATGGGATACCTGATGGCTGGGGGGACATCGATGATACAGAATCTATTAAAGCTATTCAAAGAGCTATTGAACTTGGCATAAACTTTTTAGATACTGCTGATAGTTATGGTATTGGTCATAGCGAAGAAGTTATTGGCAAGGCAATTGTAGGAAAAAGAGAAGATGTTGTAATCGCTACTAAGTTTGGGTATTTTGGTAATGCAGCTACTAGGACTTTACATGGAACCAATGTAAGTCCTGACTATATCGAAAGAGCTTGTGACGCCTCACTCAAACGACTTAATACAGATTATATTGATGTATACCATCTTCACAAATGGGATATAACGGTACCCGAAGTTGAGCCTATATGCCTAACTCTTGATAAGTTAGTTCAAAAAGGTAAGATTCGAACCTATGGTTGGAGCACAGATTCTATTGATGGTGCCAAGTTGTTTGCTGAAAGAAAAAATTGCAGTACTATAGAACATTGTTTAAATGTTTTTGAGAACGCTTCACAGCTCGTTCAATTATGTGAAGATAGAAACCTTGCAAGTATTAATCGTAGCCCCCTTGCTATGGGCTTTTTAAGTGGCAAATTTAATGCCTCCTCATTACTCTCAAAAGATGATGTTCGTGGGGCTGGACATTCTTGGGTTCCCTATTTTAAAGACGGAAAACCTCTTCCATCATTCTTAAACGCTCTTGATTCAGTTAAAGAAATCTTAACCAGCAATGGTCGCAGCCTAACTCAAGGTGCCTTAGCCTGGATTTGGGGTAAAAGTAGTTGTACTATCCCTATTCCAGGATTTAAAACAGTAAAACAAGTTGAAGAGAATGCAAAAGCCATGGAATTTGGTCCCTTATCACAAAATCAAATGGATGAAATAGATCGTATACTCCATCCTAACTACTAGACTTCTATAGCATCTAACAGGCTTTTCTTCATTGCTCACACTAGCAATATTCCTAAGAAAAGAAATGACATTAATGTATTATTCAAACTTTGAATTGTAAAAATGGTGAACACTTATCATGATGTTCACCATTTTTAGTACAATGAAAATATAACATCTTAATTTATTCCACTTTCATTCTTTTAGGATATTTTACATCCATATACTTTTCCCCCAACAGAAAATGCTACAATCCCTCCCTTTGTAACTGTCTTTAGGTTACAACCTGCTTTTTCGATATCATATTCTTTTAGTGATATATTACACAGTGTTGCATTCATAGCATAACCAAATAAAGCTGATAACTGTGTATTAGGATTTACCATTGTTACGCCACTTATTTCAAATCCATTGCCATCAAATTTGCCCGTAAAAGGCACATCACTATTTCCTATTGGTTTCCATTCATCAGTTGAAACTTTTATATCTGCAATTTGTTTATAATTTTGATTCCATCCATACTCACCATTTCCTAATGCCCTAAGTTGCTCTTCATTTTCAACTAAATACCATTTCTCATTATTAATAGTCTGAGTTTTTATAAATACTGCTTTCTTGTTAGCATTAGCTTGCTTTGTTTTCACCTCTTCATTATTATCTACAACAAAAATGTCTTCGATGCGGCACTCCGTAGGCTTAGCACAAATCATATCTTGCAGCTCTTTTTGATTTTGTACTAGCTTTTTCGTACCACTAAGTGTAATATTATGAAACTTTGCATGGTTAGCATATCCAAAAATACTTTTATTACCTTTATCTAAAAATCCATTAATGACACATCCATTTCCATCAAAGCTACCCGTAAATGGATTTTCTTCTGTTCCTATTGGATTCCAGTCCTTATCGGATATTTCAATTATATCTTCTGATAACATATAATGTTTATCCATGGTATATTCCCCTGTACCAATAAGCCTTAACCCTGCCTCAGAATGTATAAGATATATAGGTTCTCCCATAATATATCCGCCTAATTCAATATCAGCTTTTGATTTCTGACCTTTTTCTTGTTCTTGTGCTTTTAATGAAAATACTCCTGCCAAGTTAAAGCTTCCTATCAACAATAGTGCACATACTAGTGATATACGAACTATGGTTTTTGATTTCACTTTATATTGCATGATTGCCTCCAACCTCTCCTTCATCATTTCTTTGTTCTCATATAATGACATTATGGCTAGCCCATCTTGATACCCTTCTTTTTTTCTTGTAACAGCATTTAGCAAAGTATCTCCATAAATACGTCGCTCGTTCCTAGCCAAGTGACTGATAATTACTTCATCACAAGACAGTTCACACATCTGATCTACTTCCTTTGCCATAATATAAACCAGAGGATTAAACCAATGTATACAAATCACAAGTTGTATTAGCCATTTATAAAAAATATCTTTCCTTTTAAAATGAATTAATTCGTGTAAAACCGTATGTCTAAATTCCATATCAGATAATGATATGGATGGCAACACTATAACAGGTTTAAAAAAGCCTATAATCAACGGTGAAATAACTAATGGATGATAATAAAGCTCTACCGGCGTCCTAACGCCTAACTTTTCTGTCATTTTAGATAACTCGTCTAGCATATTAATATCCGTTATTTCTCCCCAGCTCATTTTCATGTATTTTATAAAAACCCTATAAGTAGTCACCTTTTTAGTAAGTAAAATGACTACCCCTATGAACCAAATCACTCCACACTTTTCTTTTAGCTGGTTCATAACTTCCCACAAATCTATTTTGTTTTCTTGATCATCCTGTAGAACATTTTGATTACTATGTACTAAATTATCTCTTTCATCTGAGGTAATATCAAAATTAAAAAGCTTTTCTTTCTGATTCCTATCCGATAAATAGCTATTGACTTGTTCTATTCTTACTTTATCTACTAGATTAATAAATCCTTCTGGACTTATTACAACAGGTATGAGTAATCTTGCAAGAACTACTAACCAAATATAGTATTGCCATCTCTTACTAAACTGTCTTTTAAATATCGGCTTACTCATTAATATAATTCCTATAAGAAATGCTCCTGCTATTGAAAGTGTTACTATTACTCTAAAAATAATATGCATTAATCCCACTTCCTTTTTTCCCAAAACTCCTTTAATTCCTCATAATCTTTGGGAGTTATCTTATCTTTTTGAATAAGCATAGAAACTAAACCCTTAGCATCTCCACCATAAAGCTTTTGTAAAAAGTGGTCTGTTTGATTTGACTGATACTCCATTTCAGAAATTAATGCTGTATAGCGATTACGTCTCCCTATTTTATTCGTTGTTAATAATTCTTTATCAACTAACCTTGCTAATAAAGTAATGATCGTATTTTTTTGCCACGTCTTTCCCATCTGACTCAATTCATCTGCAAGCTCTGCATATAAAATACTACCTCTTTTTGCCCAAATAATACGCATTATTTCCATTTCCGAATCCGATACTTGTTGTACCATATTTATACCTCTTTTATTATTTTTTATGCCTACACTGTGTAGTTTAAAATTATATTAGCATCCCATTTTCGAGATGTCAATATTTTCTTAATAATTAATTATTTTCGATTTTAATCATTCTCATAGAGGCGCTATTATATGTAATCGCTCAAACTGCCATAAATATACGGTCAGTCTATAACCTTAATCCCTTTATATCAATTAGTGCTGATCTGTTAAGCTACTGAATATTTTCAGGCTCTACAAAAAATATTGGGTACTTGAAAAATAAGGGCATAAAATAAGAGCATTTTCAACATCCGTAAGTATACCTAAATACTTACATAAAAGTTGTTGATTATGCTCTTATTTCGTTATTCTCAAAAAACTTTAAACTTATCAGCTATTATTAATAAAAATATCACTTATGATTCAGATACTATGACCTATGAAATTAAATTGATTATTTGATAAGCTGTCTTGTTCAGCTACATCATTACCCAAAGTAGTTGCTATCAATGAAGTCAACTTACTACATCTTTATAACCTCGGATTTGTATGACTTAATTTGTTCTTCTAAACATCACAGTCATTGTTTGATATAGCATAACCAATCCTATACTTAGTAAAACTCCGCCCACAATATCTGTAATCCAATGAACTCCTGAGACTAGTCTACCTACCACCATGAATATGATAAATAAAGAAATACTAACAGCTGTCACTTTTCTTAATGCCTCATTTTTGATGCGATTATTTAGTTCTATAATCGCTGTAGGCATCACACATAGGACAAGTAGCGTTGTTGATGAAGGATAAGATGCTTCCAATCTTCCTTCAATAAGTACTGGCCTGTAATTTATAACAAACATCTCAAAAATTACATAGGCTATCATAACTAGAATATAAAAAACGCCTAGAATCAAAATATCAGAATCAACCTTAAAAAGATTTCTTCTCTTTATTAATTGAATGAGTCCCAACATACCAAACCCTAATACCACTACAATAGGAACAAGTCCTAACCAATCTGTCATTTCATACAACCACATATGAACACCTGTCCATTCATGGAATGCCCTATTGATTGATGCAAATCCTACCACTGAACCTTTTGGTCCAACTGGTTGTAAATCTACCTTCGTAATTGCTAGCGTCCAAACTCCAAATAAAAATAATGCCACCAACATAATCCATAAACTTCTTTGATTTTTCTCTTTCATCTTACCTTCTTCCTTTTCGTTATCTATTTGGCTCATCACCTAAGTACAAGCTAACCAAATACCACCAAAAAGGAAAGAATTACGATGTCACATTCCCGACACGGTTCGTATCATGCCCATTTTATCAGCATGAGCGCCTTAATCACTAGAAAAATGAAAGTAAACAGTGCTGCATAGGGTTGCATACTCATTATAAAAAGTATAGCCATAAATGTACTAAGACCTAAGGAGATTCTACTTTTGTTTTTAAACCAAAAGATATTCTGATTGCCTTGCAATACCAATGTAAGTACTCCAAAAAGAATGATTATACTGATACCAATCAAGTATGGTATCTTTACATAAGCCTCACTCTCTGACAGATTTAAAAGGGAAACCTCTTGAATAACACCATTGACTTTTTGACCAAAAAACGGCAAAAACATAAACATAATCAAACTACAATCAAGTACGCCATAAACAATATCCTGAATGCGTTGTTCTTTTATCTTGTGATCATTTTCTGCAACATTAAGAATTTCTTCACTAGATAACAATTTATCGAGTGATACCGAAAAATACTTAGATATTGCTTTTAAAGAATCAATGTTAGGATATCCCCTTCCTGACTCCCATTTTGAAATTGCAGTTCGAGACACATACAAATCATTTGCTAGTTCCTCTTGTGTTAAACCCTTATTCTTTCTAAGTTCTTGTAACTTTTCATTAAATTCCATTTTACTCCTTTTCTTATACTATATACACTATTAATTCAACAATCCTGATTATACTACGTTAAAATAGTCTTTTAATTCTTCTATTTCATATATTTTATCATATGCTGTAGCATAAACTCTATTTGATGTAATGCAGGCATTAATATCACTTATGAATTCTCTAAAATCAGGATTTTCTTCTAATAGTTTATTAATAGTATCCCAATCTAACTCTGTTTTATATTTTGCAGGAAAAATTATACTGCTATCGTCAGGTTCCTGTACATTTAATTTAATAATCCCTATTCCAAAAGAAGTTGATAATCTCTTAAGTTCGTCTAAAAATTCATTATCATTAGATATATTTGCAGCTACTAAATAACTCTCATTTGCCCAACTTGAATTAGATACTGTTTGGAAAAATGCCGCTCGAATATTACTAAAATCTAAATCTTTCTTCATTTCAAAAGAATACAATCTAATAGGTGTACTACCTGTATTGTTACTTAATTCTAACACTTGTTTTTCCCATTCCTTTAACGGAAAGTAAAAGCCAACTAAATCGGGATGAAGCCATTCATTAGCTCCCTTATCTTTCTTCTTTGACTTCTCATGAAAAATGGTTTTAGTATACACTCTCATATAATTATATGCAAAATATGATAATACCTTATGCAAGTCTCTTTCTGTATACTGTTCCCTTTTGTTAGTTTTACTTATGCTATCTAATTCCTCTACTATTCTACTTTTATCACTAACCAAGCCTACTAGTGTAAATTTCACTGGTCTCCTTCCCACTTTAATAAATGCACTATTTTGCTCCTCTTTCATATCAACATAAATTTGAGCACTAATTGTATTCCAAGGCGTTCTTCCTTTTACATTAACTAATTCATTATACTTTTTGTCTAGTGCATAACTCCATATTTCTTCTGATGTCATAGGTATACTGGTTTCTTCTAAAATCTTAACTACAAGTTCTTTTAGTTTCATTATATGTTAATCCCTCCCTTCGTTGCTTTCGTATGTTAATTATACTCACTATATAATACTTATATCATTCTAGTCAAAGTATGGTCATTGATTACTATAATTATATCATCACTTACGAAAAAAGAGGAGATTTACACTCCTCTTTTACAATCCATACTATACATAAGTTAATCTCACTACTTATTTTCTAATACCTGATCATTAATGATGACTTGTTTTACTCTCTTGGTATCAATAAGCTTCCAATCAGGATCGTCTGCTTTATAATAGTTCACTATATATCCTTTATGTTTACCATCCTTATCCATGTCTGCAGATAGCGATGTACTATCTAAGGCTACTTTTTCTCCCGTATCTAAAACAAGACTGACCTTTAACCAATTTGAGTTATAGTCTCCTAATAGTGCCTTGTTTTTTTCTCTTATCGTATACTCTTTAATCTGTACACCTGCAGTTGAAAGTGATACTTCCTTAACATAAACCGTATAGATTTCCTCTTTACCTACTTTAAACTGGATTTCTGGCTTCCACAACTTATTCTTTTCATTTGAGTTCATATTAAAAGTAACTTTCCATGTTCCCTCCTCAATGACTTGCTGCTGTATATATTCTGCTTTTACAGCTTTTAAATAAGGAAGTTGTTCTTCACTGACTCCAGGGAAAAATTCCTTTACACAATCCTTGGTCACAAATTGCTCTTCTTTATAAGACTTTCCTGTTCTAGTATCCATTATTTCAGTGATCCTAGCTACTAGATAATTCCCTGTGTCTCCATTATGTCCCCTATAGTTCCCATAATTATTAGGTTCATCACTATTCATAACCTGCAACATAATCCCTATATCTTTTGTTCCATCTTCTATTCCTTCTACATCAGTTAATATACCAACACCTAATAACTCGATAGTAGGGAATTCCTTGTCAATGACTATCTTCTGCTGGTCTGTGCTGTTTTCTCCATTAAGTGCTTTTACCAATGCTTCTGTACTAAAGCCCATACTTCCTACTTTAGTCTTTGCGCATGTATCAAGTGGTAAGTCGATTTCTTTTTCAATTCTTTGAACTGTGCCAAGATTGGTTGCAACCACATCTAGATCATAATCATTGAGCAGCATACTGCAGTTTTCAATTCCTGCTATATAACTTAATTGTTTCCCGTCTTTTGAAAGTATGTACTCCCTTGCAAATCCTATCACTCCATCTTCACCAGTTGATGATTTTATATCTAGATCAAGGCATTGTATGTCTTTAGGCCATTCATGTCCTTGTTTATTAATGAAATTAACGGAAATAACAGCCCCACGAGCCTGATTAATGGCTTCATTAACTTCCATTTTGACATTTGCATCTTCATCATACATTTGAATAGATTGTATCTCTCCTTCCGCATGGCTTAAATTTTTACTATCAAAAAATAGACCTAATCCTAATTTGTAATCCATTGCCATGAGTGAACCTGCCCCAATGACTACAGTCATTAATACAGCGATAACAGGCTTCGTTTTAAATTTTCTATTTACTATGGGCATACTTTTTTCTTTTCTTTCACTACAAGCTCTTCGGATATTTCTTTTCATTTGGTCTGTCAGCTTAATATCTGCTAAGCAAAACTCTGCTTCTTGTTTAAATTCACATTCTCTATCCACAAATGTACTCCTCCTTCTTAAAATCTTCTTTAAGCTTTGTCCTTGCTCGTTGCAGCCGCATCTTAACACTACTTTCACTAATATTAAGTACATCTGCAATTTCATTCACCTTTAGATCTTGATAATAATAGAGAAAGATAATCTCTCTATATTTAACCCCCAAGTTCATTACTTTATTAAATAGCTCAGTATTTGCAATCCTTATTTCTAAATCATCTTCTGTCATATCATATCCTTGCATTCTTTCTATACCAATCTGTACTCTTCTCAGCCAATTGCTTCTTAAATAGCCTTTACAAACATTGACTGCAATGCTTGTAAGCCAAGTTTTTTCACTACATTCCTGCCTAAAATCATTCATCCATTTATAGGCATTGATAAATGCTTCTTGGGTTGCATCTTCGGCTAGGGTCTTATTTTTTAAGTAAATATAGCATATATGTGCTATATAATCTCCATATGTACTCATCAGTCTTTCCAGCTCATAATCAAACATTTTTCCTCCTTATTTTGCTATAAATGTTATTTGTACTTCTCCCTTATCTGTTTCTATTGTCGTTAGCTCTTCCCATATTGGTGTATAATTAGCAAGTTCTTTCATATCCTTAATATTATAGGCTCTAAATTTATACTCCCCATACTCACGCATACCAAAGCTTGGCGTACCTTCTACTTTCTTCCCAGTAGTCTTATTCACAAATCCAACTGAACATAATTCTTTCCCTTTTAGGCTAATTTGAAGTTTTCCAGTCACAAACCCAATGTTGTCTACCAAAGGCTCATTTTCATCATTGACCATTGAAATATTTAATCCTTTTGGTGGTAATACCCCTCCCCCAATCTTAAGATCCTTTTCCATGCTATCTGGTATCTTAACAACATCTGTCACCACTGGCACCTTTTTTAGCAGTTCTATAAAGTCATTACTAACAGGTGTAATAGCCCCTTTATATTCCAAATCACTTATAGCTAGATTCAAATTATTTCCCTTAATCTTATCACATTTGAATACTTTTTCTGATTCCTTATTCCAGTTTTGCAGCCCTAAAATAAACCTTCCGTTAACTCGTGTATTTGATACTTTTTGAAGTTCCGTCCCACTCAAACAAAAATCATACTTTTTACCACCAATTGTAACAGAACCTTTTCCATTTGGTACCACTAAGTCTGCATTCTTTGGAAAGCCATTTTTTCTATCAATAGTAACTTTAATGGCTGTTTCTCCTATTTTAGGTTCAAAATAAAGATTTCCAAAAGTAATCGTCGTATCTCCTATGGTTACCTTTTGTTCTTTAGTGTTAATCTGACTTATTGTTTTTGCATGTAGTCGCGTCTCAGGTATAATTGTCCCTAAAGAACATATCCCTACTAATAAATAAAATGCAGTCTTCTTACAATTCATTGCCAATCTTTTACTCATTGAATTTTTCTCCTTTATATAAGTTTTTATTTTCGTTCTTCAATGACTTAGATGCGCCATTCCTCTAAAAGGTCACATTTTTTATTTTTATTCCGAATAAGGAAAGAACTGTCATGTTTAAAAACTTTAATTGTAATGCTCATAATTTTTATCTATGAGTCTTCTGACAGCATTTAGAAAAAAAATAAGGAGACTTAATTAATCTCCTTGCTTTTATCACACTATCTATGATACGGTCTATCTCCATAAAACTATAATTATAGCCTTTGGCTACCAAAGCATAGATGTATTATCTGAGTTATTTATGGTACGGTTCTCCTTACCTAACTAACTGGCGGGTTTTCATTGATTTTACTTGACATCATACATTTGTATGACTCAAATTGAAATCTGATAAATACTTTTGATATTAAAATAAAATCTTAACAGGTACAGGCATTAGGATATATCTATACATTTCCAACGAATACCCTATTTAAATATTTCTTAGCTTCTTTTTGTAACTGGAATAATAAGTCTATATTAGTGGCTTCCTTATCTTTCATATTCCTTCTAGGGAAAAATCTTGTAAGATGTAGTGGCATCTCTTTATCAATAGATGCTAGCCACTTGGCAAGTCTTCCTATTTCTTCTGATGTATCATTTTCTCCTGGAACAACTAATGATGTAATTTCTACATGGGCGTAGTTTACTGCTAATTGAATAAATGTCTTAACATATTCTAAGCTGCCACCTAATTTATCATAATACGTTTGCTCAAATCCCTTTAAATCAATATTATAAGCATCAATATATGGAAGAATTTCATTGGCTGCTTCTTCTGAAAGAGAACCATTTGTAACAACAACATTTTTCATCCCACACTCATGAACAAGCTTTGCTGTATCCCGAACAAATTCATAGCCAACCAGGGGTTCATTATAGGTAAATGCCACCCCAATATTGCCTCTAGTTCTTGCCTCATAAGCCTCTCTTGCTAAAGTTTCTGGTGTTACTACTAAGGTTTCTACTTCCTTCTGACCAGCCATCGCAATACTATGATTTTGGCAAAATGGGCAATTTAAATTACAGCCAAAACTTCCAACTGATAAAATCAAACTTCCTGGATAAAAACAAGCTAATGGTTTCTTTTCAATAGGATCTAATGCTAAACTTGTTATATGACCGTAGTTAATAGGGTAGCTTTTTCCCTTTTCATTCTTTCTAGCCCTGCATCTCCCAATTTGCCCTTCTTTTAAACGACATCGATGCATACAGACATTGCAGATTATCTCGTCATGCTCCATTTCATACCTCCTCATTTTTCTAGGATTTTATTTACTAGAAATGACGTACAACTTCAAATCGTTCTAGTTTCACTGTCTCACCCTCTGCAATCCCTGCTTTTTGCATTGCAATGCGAATTTGTTCCTCTACAGTATCAACGCCTTCTAGATTGGGGAGTAAAAGGCCTCTTTTATATCCCTTAGAAACGATGACGCCATACTTTTTTACATCCAATTCACTTGGTGATGCAATTTCACTAGGTTCTCCTAATACATCTACACTTATTTCTAACTTCTCCAGTTCATCTTCTTTTACTGGTGCAAACCTGGGGTCACTCACTGCTGCATTAATTGCATTTTCTATAATTTCTTCTGCCAGAGATATTTTAGTGGGTGCAATGGTACCAATACATCCACGAAGCCTTCCTTCCTTTTTCAAGGAGACGAAACATCCAGCCCTCTTGCTTTGAAGTTCTTCGGGTAAATCAATTGGCACCTCTATTTTATTACCAGTACATACATATGTCTCCAATGACTTTCTTGCTAATCTAACGTAGCTATCTTCCTGTGCTTTCCTAGCTTCTAATCTTCTTTTCTTTTCACTAACTACCTTATCTAATAATTTTCTTTCCTCACTAAATCTAGTTGGATGAAACGATACAATGCCATAACCCACTCCAAATGTCCCTTCATAAGACAGCTTAGTCGCTTTTACCTCTATTCCATCTAAAACGCCTGCCATCATACAAAGTGAACGATGTCCACATTCTCCTGCTAACTCACAGAATTCCTCTTTCATGAGTAATATATCTAAAAAATCAGCATGAGATGCGTATGCCATTATCTTTTCATCATACTCTGGACCTTCCTTCTTATAACCATAAGGTCCTTCTTTCTTTAGTTTATGAGATAGATCCCCACTAGCAATGAATATCATATTTCTCCCTAAGTCTGCAGCTGTTTCCTGAATTAATTGTCCTAGCTTATAATGGGCTTCAAATGAAAGACCAGACAATCCTATTCGTACAACTTGACTTGAAAAATTTTCACCATAAGCTTCTTTTATAAAATAAAGTGGTACCATAGTGCCATGATCAAGGCTTGGATTCCTTTCTCCTAAAAATCCAGCTGCCACCTCATTTTTCTCTGCTAGCGTTGTTAAATGATCTGCAAACTTCTTATCATATTCAATCTGAAAAGACATCTGTGGTGCTCCAAAATTACCAAAATTCCCTTCTGCTCTACTTCCAGGTGAAATATGAAAATAATCCGCATACATTACGCTATGTGGTGAAACGATTACTATAGTATCTGGATTTAATACCTTTATTTCCTCTGCTACCTTTTTATAGCTTTCTATGGTTGCCTCAATTTCTTTCTCCTGTCCATTTCCCACAGCTGGAACAATAAGCGGAGGATGTGGCACCATATAAGCAGCTTTTATATTCATTTAATGCACCCCTTTTCTTTATAACTCTTTATAACCTACCTCAACAACAGTTACTTATAATTTCTAGTATAACTTTACCTCTATTACTTTATTCAATCATAAAAATGGATAGTTAGGTATTATTTTTCTCCAAAAGTATCCCCAGGACATCTCTAAAGAAATATAATAATCCCCAAGCTATCCACTTAATCACATCTTATTGGCTTTGTAGTTTATTTACTTTTTTCTCTTAAAGCAAATAATGTATTAAGAGTAGGTACTCATTTATAAACTTTAGTGACTTTAAAGGTCATCTTATGCCTATTCAAAAAAATAATCCAGTAGGCTTATTATTGGCTGAAATAAATATTATTTCAAACCAACCAGTCTACTGGATTCCTTTTATATTATCTGAGCTTATTAGTGATTGTCATATGCTTCACCTAATCCATTTAGATATATACTATTATAAAAAGATTATCTAGGTATATAGCAATCCGAAAGCTCTAAATATTGACCTGCTTTTACCGTTACATATGCTTGATTATAAAAAATGTCGTTTGTATATATATCATCATACTCATTCGTTACAGCATAGTATCCCATTACTCCACTTTCAGCTTTTACTAAATAGGTACCTGGAGCAATATCTTTGCCTACTTTTAAGTGTCCAACATATTTACCAGTTGGTTGTACTATTTGAGGGGCTTTGTCTATTGGATATATTCTTGCACCATCCACTTCAAGATATACGCCACTATTTACTGTCACATATCTAGGATAATCAAATACACCATTATTAATGATATGATTTCCATTTGCATCTTTGTTAACAGAGAAATAACAGAAACTGTCTTGTGGAACTAACACATATTCTCCCGCAGATATATCTTTTCCTACTAGATATGTTCCTTCATTTTTATAAGAAGGTTGTCCGATATGAACTTCATTTACTCCTGATTTATATTGTACACTTATTCCAAATGACTCTGATACAAATCTTACTGGAACTAGAGTACGCCCATTAACCGCTCTTGCTGGTTCATCTAAGCTCTTTTTTACACCATTAACAGTAGCTGTTTTATTATCTACCGTTAACTTTATCGTTGTATTATTCCTTTTTATGGTGATTCCTTTTGTTTTGCTATTATAATCTACTGTAGAACCTAATTTTTCACTTACAATTCTTATGGGCACTAATGTTCTCCCATTTCTTACTACAGGGCTTACGTCTGTTATAACCATTTCTCCATTAATTATAAGTTTAGGTGCACTACTTGCACATAATACTGATGTAGCTGACAGTATGATTACACATAATATGATTGAAATCCATTTTTTCATTTTTTGTTCTCCTGATGTTTTGCACTAAAGTATAAAAATGCCCACCTCACTTTTGTATACTTTCATACACATTGTACCAACTCTACCTATTAGCTTCAATCAATAACAAGTAATTCCATAATTTACAATTTTCATTCCAGTATTATTAACTTGATGATTATCCTACTAACAATCAACCCCTCTTTAGCTTTTCTTCTTTAACCTTGTATCATTTAATTGTATATAGATGACTGCTTATATGACAACTATTAGTCACAAAAAACAAAATCTAATATATTAACTATCAAAGCATCTAGGACCAAACCACATCTATTTGTGATACGGTTCTCCTTATCTCATTAATTGAAGATTTTTAACTAAATACGGCATGGAATTATAATATCTCAACACTATTATGATAAGTTTATTGGTTTATTGACAGTATACATGGATTACTATACACTTTACTTAAACATTTTGTAGTAATCCAAAGACCTGTTTTTTCATACTCATCTTGTATAACATCCTATTGTGTCTAATCCTTTTTATCATATAGATTAATTCTTTTATAACTTTCCAAAATGTTGAGGTGTTTTTCATGAGAATATTATTAGTTGAAGACGAAGAAAGCTTAGCAGATGCGCTAGGCTATATTTTAAAGAAAAATAACTTTTTAGTAGATATCGCTTATGATGGTATCACTGGGGAGGATATGGTACTATGCGGTATTTATGATTTATTGATTTTAGACCGAATGCTTCCTGGTAAAGAAGGACTAGACATTTTAAAAAGTGTGCGTGAGAACGGTTTTAATGTACCAGTTATTTTTCTAACTGCCAAAGATGCCATCACTGCCCGCATAGAAGGCTTAGATGCTGGTGCAGATGATTATCTCATTAAACCTTTTAGTACTGATGAACTCTTAGCTAGAGTACGTGCCCTTACCAGACGTCCTAATACGCTCCTAGCACCTACATATCTTCAATTTGCTAATCTCATTTTGGAGCCTCAAAATTCTATTGTTAAATGTGATGCTCATACCATTAAGTTAACACTTAAGGAGTGTCAGCTACTAGAACTCCTCTTTCGCCATCCTCAACAAGTATTAACTAAGGATCAAATTTTAGAACATGTATGGGGATATGATAGTGAAGCAGACCTAAATAGCGTAGAGCTTTATATTCATTATCTAAGGAAAAAACTAAATGGCCTTCCTACTGGTTGTAGCATTCATACTGTTCGTGGAATAGGCTATACCCTAAAGGAGATTTAATCATGTTTACTAAACTTAAACGAAAACTTACACTTTTTAATATGCTTATAGTAGGCATTATTATCTTTGTACTTGCACTTATCATATTTATAGGGTCCCCTCATCTTAATACCCAAAGTGTCACAAAAGATATGCTTGAACTTGCCTTAAATGGTCCTACATTCTCAAAAGATTCTAATTCACTTTATGAACATATGACATCTAGGCATAATGAACTCATTTATATCAAGCTCTCCTATGATCATCAAATCCTTGCCTCCTCTATTTCTTCAGAACTTCCTGATGCTACTTTAGATGAACTCATCCAATTTGCCTTAGCGAGTCCTGATTATAGTGGTCAAATTACCTTAGCCGATGGTACAACCTATCCTTTTTTAAAGTGTTTTTTTGATACAAATCAAAGTACCACCTTAGTTTTTAGAGATATACATCATGCCACATTCTCTAAAATTGCTTTTATCTGCGAGCTTCTTGCCATATTAGTCTTTAGTATTTTTATTGTTTTCTTAGGAAGTTCTTTTTTATCTTCCAAAGCCCTCATTCCTATTCGTAATGCTTGGCAAAAACAAATTGATTTTACAGCAGATGCCTCTCATGAACTTCGTACCCCATTAGCTGCCATTCAAACAAATACTGAACTGATTCTAGGTAATAAGGAAGAAACTGTTGCAAGTCAAGAAAAATGGCTAAAAAATATACTCAAAGAAACAAATCGTATGGCTAAACTTGTAGAAAATCTACTCCTACTCGCTCGTACAGACACTAAGGAAGCGGCCTTAGAATCCTCAACTTTTTTACTAAATGAAGCAATATTTGATGCACTAACGCCTTTAGAACCACTTGCCCTTGAACGCCAAATTCAACTTTCTTGGGATTTAGAATCTAATCTCCTCTTTACTGGAGACTACCATCGTATGCAACAACTGGTTGTTATTTTAGTAGATAATGCTATTCAATACATGAATCAGCCCGGTACTATCAAAGTCTATCTTATTGAAAAAAAGCATCTCTTTCAGTTAATCGTAGAAGATACAGGTAAAGGCATCCCTGCTGAAGAACTCCCTCATCTCTTTGATAGATTTTATCGTGTCGATAAAGCTAGAAGTAGAAATAAGGGGGGCTCTGGACTTGGACTTTCTATTGCAAAATGGATTGTAGAAAGCCACGGTGGTAGTATTACTGCAATGAGTACTTTAAACCAAGGCACGTCCTTTATCATTGATTTACCACTGCATTCATAATGCTTTATTTATTTTTCCATAAGTACTGTACGACTTATATTGATTTTAGGCTCTCCTATGACTTTTAAGCCACAAGCCTTACCAAAGGCTATACTTTCCTCAAAGCATTCTTGGCTCACATGCCATCTAGGTTCTGCTAGTAAAAGCTGAGCACCTGGCTTCATTGCTTCTGCTATTTCTTTAAAGAACCCTTCTCTATTAGGTACTTCATGAGCTATAGCAAATACTAATATAAAATCTAAGTTTTCTCTCCATTTTTTAATTTCTATGGAATGCTGAGAACAACACTGTAATTGAAGTGTAGTTAGATTTCCTAACTTTTTAGCTCTTCGTTCAAGTTCTCTTAGCATTTCCTTTTGTAAATCCACAGCTATAACCTTACCTTGACTCCCCACCATGTTTGTCATAGGTAAGGTAAAATACCCCATTCCGCAACCAATATCTGCGACTTGCATTCCTGACTTAACATATGGTTTTAATATCTTTTCTGGATTTTGATATATTTTTCTAAGACCACTACCTAATAGATAACCTCCCCACCATGGAAATACCTTATATTCTTTTTCTTTATTCTTCATTTTATTTCCCACCTCTCATTCATCTTTCATCAATTCAAAAAACAACTGACTAATCCCCCTTTCACAAAATGCTTATTTAATATTTTTATTTCATTATAATCCCCTACTAAAGCCGCTTCATCTACCGTATAAGTGGTTTAATTCCCCCTTCATGAAAATAGGGAATGAGCCCATTGATCTATTTAGATAAGATTGCTTTACCACATCCACTTCTACCGTAATCAAAACAAAACTTCCTTTTGGAATCCTAGATTAATTGATTTAAGATGACCTTTTTCTTTTATATCTTGGTAGTGATAAAAAATATCTTTAAAAGCAATCATCTGTTCTACTTCTCTCTAATGGATAAACTTAGCATAATGTTTATTTCTTAGAATTCCCTTAGAATTTTATTATTTTTTTCATTTCTTTGCTTTCTAAGCAAATTCTAAGTTTTGTCTAAGATAATAACTTTATGAAAGCAAAATTGCTTAACAAAACTACACATGGAGGGTTTAAATATGATTACTATCCAAAGTATTACAAAAACTTATAGAGAAAATGCTCAACAAACTACTATTTTAAAAGGTATATCGCTTCATATTAAATCAGGTGAATTTGTTACCATTGTTGGTAAATCTGGTAGTGGTAAATCCACACTGCTTAATATGATTACAGGTGTAGATAAACCTACTAGCGGAACAATTACTATAGAAGGAACGAATATTGTCCCTTTAAATGAAAATCAAATGGCACTTTGGAGAGGACAACATCTTGGTATTGTATTTCAGTTTTTTCAACTAATTCCTACTCTTTCCGTTATTGAAAATGTACTACTCCCTATGGACCTTGTGGGCAATATCTCGGCTAAAGATCGTCAAGACCACGCACTACAGCTTCTAGCTAAAGTAGGTCTTAAAGAACATGCTTTAAAAATGCCACATCATCTTTCAGGTGGAGAGCAACAAAGAGTAGCCATTGCGAGAGCTCTTGCTAATCAGGTTCGTTTATTAGTAGCCGATGAACCTACTGGTAACTTAGATTCCAAAAATACAGAAATGATTTTAAAACTCTTTAATACCTTAAAGGCAGAAGGCAATACCATTGTTATGGTTACTCATGAAAAAGAAAGAATCCCTGGTTGCACACGTCAAATTACGGTTAAGGACGGAGAAATTGAAGATGATATAGACTTTACTTCTTCTAACTCTGTTCGTAAATTCAGCTAATAGAAAGGAATACACTTATGAATCGATTAAATAAAAAAGCTTTTCGCGATATTTTTCATGATAAATTTAGGATATTTTTAACTTTATTCGCCATTATTCTAGGGACAACAGCCTTTGGAAGTATTCTGTTTTCCTATACTATTGTTAACAGAGAGCTTGTAAATGTTTATGATGCTACAAATCCTGTTTCTGGTTCCATTACCGTAGATAATTATTCCCCTCAAATTAAGGAGCTTACTCAAAACTTCTCAGACATTAGTGAATTTGAAATCAAAGCAGCTTATAAACTCCGCATGCCACAAGAAGGTAATCAACCTATGAGCTTAACCTTATTTGGGGTAGAAGACTTTGAGCATATGAAAGTTGCTACCATCAGTCAACTACAGGGTAATGCACATCCTAATAACCATGAGCTTCTCTTAGAAAGAGATGCTTTACAAATGTTAGGTGCTTCTATAGGGGATACCCTTCCTATTCTTTTACCGGATGCTAACACCAAAACCTTCAACATTGTAGGTACAGTCAATGATATCACCCTTCATCCTGCTTCTATGCACCGTGACGTATATGCTTTTGTTACTTTCGATACCTTAGAATCACTTGGACTTACACCTAATCGTGTTGATTTTAAACTCACCCAAAATACTTATGACAGAGATACCATCTTAGCAGTTGGTAATCAATATATTCATATGCTTGAACAAAATGGTTATCACATCAGTAGCTTTGATGTGCTACAAATACCTGGTCAAAGCATTCATATGGGTGAATACTCTAGCGTGCTCTTTATCTTACAAGTCTGTTCTATTGTTGCCTTTCTATTTGGTTGTATGATTATGAGCAGTTTACTTTCCACCATTTTAAATGGTCAAGTTAAACAAATAGGTATTTTAAAATCAATTGGGGCACAAAGCCGTGCTATTCAAAAAGCCTATATGCTGGCCTGTATACTACTCATTCTGATTAACTTTGCAATCTCTTTACCACTTTCAATTGCAATCTCTAGAGCACTTGCAAATGTCTTTATGAGTATTGGTAATATGGATGTTTTAAGCTCTGCTATTCCTTTATCTATCTATCTTTTATTTATAGCAGCTATTTTAATCACCCCTATACTGATTGCCTTCTTCCCTATTAGACGTGGTCTTCATATTACAGTTAAAGAAGCTTTAAATAGCTTTGGTCATCCTCAAGAAAGTATGTCTTCCAAAAAAACATCTGCCCATAACTATACTTACCTTCCAAGACCTATTGTCCTGTCTTTACAAAATGCTGTACGCCATAAAAGTCGCTTTTTACTCAATCTTGCAACTCTTAGTTTTGGTGGTGCCATCTTTGTAGCTATCATGACAACTATGTCTGCTTCACAAAATGCTTTACTCGATAACTTCAACACAATGCATTATGACTATCAAGTTATTACAACCCATTCTGTAGATGAAAAGCAACTTGCATCTGCTATAGAAAATACTGATTCTATTAAAAACTATGAAAGTTGGGGTGTTTGTAATGGCAAAATTAAGTATAGCGATGGTCAAATAGGTAATTTATATACCCTGTATGCACCAAGTTACGATACGCCTCTTCTAAGCCCCGAACTTATGAATGGACGCTGGTTGCAAGAAGGAGACATTAATGCAGTTGTTGTAAACTATGAGTTACTCCTTGCTGAGCCCACTTATCACTTAGGCGATACCATCACACTCCAAATTGGTTCAACTTCTTGTGATTTGCAGATTGTTGGTGTGACTAAGGAACAAGGTTCTCCGATTTTTTACATCAATGCAGATGGTTTTATGAATCTTATTCCAGAAGAAAGTAGACTCAGTGCTATTAAAATTGTTACTACTTCTGAAAAAACTGATAAAGAAAACATTTACGCTGATTTAGAAGAAAATCTTAAAAATCATGATATTAGGATTTTTACAAGTGCAAGCCAAGAAGACCAGTATAAAATGATGCAAGGCCACTATTCTACAACCCTCACTTCATTCTTAGTTGTAGCCATTATGGTGATTATTGTTGCCGCTTTTGGCCTTACCTCTACTATGAGTGTTCAAGTTTCTGAACGCACTAAAGAGATTGGCATTATGAAATCCATAGGTGCTTCTGGCAAACAAATTATTCATATCATTACATCTGAAAGTATCTTTATCAGCTTAATGAGTTGGTTTGTCTCTATTGTGATTGGTATCCCTCTAAGCATGCTCTCTGCATCTATTTTCGGACAAATCACTTTAAAATTCCCTTTAAGCGTAGACATTACAGATTTTCTTATACCTTATCTCATTTGGCTTGTCCTTACATTTGTGGTAGGATATCAAGCAAGTAAAAACGTGGCAAAAAAGGCCTCTCGTCTCTCTATTAAAGAAACTTTGGCCTTTGAATAAAATTGATATAAAACAAACTTCTTATTAGGTAAATTTATTTTCTTTATAAACTTATTTCATCTTAAGAATGCTTAGTAGTTATTAGTTACTAGGCATTTCTTTTTATACTTATTACATGTTCCCTTATCTGTGTTTTTACTGCAGAGCTCATATCTATGTGATGCTCTTTGATGTAATTTCTCTATACTTTTAAACTCAAATAACTTTGCTAAATTCTGTGGTACTTTTAAAGCTAATTGCTTATTAGGCTCACTAATCATATTATATATATCTTCCCCGTCTTCTTTACAGAGGTTCCACCAACAAGAACCTGCCATTACAAAATCTACCTTTCCTAACATTCTACGAATAGTGTTATATCTAATCATTTCCCAACGCATAGCAATCCCCACTCTACCTATTGGTGTATTAAAACAACTTATTTCATCTCCTATGTCGTTTGCTCTAGCTCAATTATGGTCATTTATTGCCTTTATTACATTATATTCAAAAAAACTAGGAGGTTTATACAATCTCCTAATTTTTGGCACAATGACTCCTGTTTCTTATACAGGTATTCAAGGTATAACTTATGAATACAAAAAATAATTTGCTATCCATAAGTCTTTTTATTATGCAAAAATCTAGAATATTAAGCTTCCAGTTTTTTACTGATTATTGGGGCTATCGCACTAAGAAAATAGTGCCCAGTCCTTTTAGCATGAAAACACAATAGCCCATATGTCTATATGCGATACATCTATTGCAGTATATTCTATAAGATATGATGCAATTCTACATATATTTTTTTAAAAATACAATAATTTATCTTTTTCGTAACTATTGACCATAAAAAAAAATAGTATAGAATAAATATAGGTGTCATGTTTATCCATAAATATACCATAGTGTTACGCTATTTTAGTTTATTAGACCAATTACATAATATTTTGGAAAGAAAGGTATGAAAACATTATAAAAGGTAATTCTATGAATTTAAATCAACTATATTATTTTCGGACATTGGCTGAATTACAAAATTTCACCAAAGCATCCTCCAAGTTATATGTTAGTCAGCCAAGTCTTAGTTATTCCATGGCAAATTTAGAAAAAGAATTAGGTATTTCTCTATTTAAAAAAAAGGGTAGAAATGTAGTCTTAACCAATCATGGTAAAGAATTTTATATATGCGTTGAAGAAGTTTTAACAAAACTAGAGCATGGCATTACCAAATTAAAACAAACTAGCGATATCTCTAAACACAAAATAAGTATTGGTACCAGTTCTATCTTGCCTAGTGACTTTATTCCAAAAAATCTTCGGACATTTATAAGCTCTTTTCCACAAACCAATTTTGATATATTTACCTGTATTACCAATAATGAAGTGATAACCGGTATAATGAATGAAGTTTATGACATTGGGTTTTGTTACAAAGTAGAAACTGAAAAGGACTTAATATTTGTCCCTATACTAAAACAAGAAATTGTTGTCCTAACCAAATTGGACCATGAATTATCTAAAGAAGAAATATTAATGCCCTCTCATTTACAGAAGTATCCTCTTATAACCTACCGAGAAAATAGTCCTCTTGGTATTTACATTCGTAACCTTTTTAAAGAACAAAAAATACTTCCCAACATTATATTTTCTTTTGACGGGGAAGTAACCATAAGTGAAATGGTTGCACACAATTTTGGTATTGCAGTTCTTGTGAATACGCCAATACTACGAAGCCATAATCTTGTCACTATTCCTTTAGATGTAAAATCAGATTTACCTATTTTATATTTAGCTTATAAAAATCACTGCAACTATTCCAAGTATGTAAAAAATTTTATTCATCTCCTTGAAACAAGTTCAAAAATTACACCTTACTCCAGACAAGAATAAATTGTTTTTGCAATCTTGTCTAATGATGTTTGTATTTCTACCGCCCCAATGTTATAAGCAACTTTTGGCATTCCATAAACTACAGCTGTTTTTTCATCCTGACCTATCGTTCTTGCTTCTTTACGTCTCATAGAAAGAAGCCCTTTTGCACCATCATAGCCCATGCCTGTAAGAATGACTCCTATTGCCATTCTCCCTGCTTCTTGTGCCACTGATTCGAAAAGAATGTCAACGGAAGGACAATGCCCATTGACTTTATCACCTTTAAAACACTGTACTTTGTACTCTTTACCAACTTTTTTTATCTTCATATGCTGATCACCTGGTGCGATAAGTACTTGGCCTTTTTCAACATAGTCACCTGTCTTTGCTTCTTTTACTTTTAGGTTTGTGAGTTCATTCATCCTCTCGGCAAACCTAAGAGAAAAAACAGGTGGTATATGCTGTACAATTACAATGCCGGGAGTACTAGCGGGTAATACCTTTAAAATATGAAGGATAGCTTCTGTCCCACCCGTAGATGCTCCTATTGCTATAATTTTTCTGCTATCAGTGTTTGTGGTATTCTCAATCTTATCTTTTACTGTCACTTTCTTATAATCTAAAATGTTGGCTACCGATGCTATTTTAACTTTAGTAATCAACTCAAGAATAAAATTTTGGACGCTACTTACTGATGTTACATCTGGCTTAACTACAAAATCTATAGCACCTGCATTCATCGCATCAAATACTGCTCCTCTAATTGAACTAACAACAATAATCGGTAAAGGATATTGGGGCATAAGTCTTCTAATAAATTCTATCCCATTCATTTTGGGCATTTCTACATCACATGTCATAACATCTGGCTGATATTGTATAATTTTATCTCTTGCATCGAAGGGATCTATTGCTGTAGCAATCACCTCAATCCCAAGGTCAGAAGAAATCCCTCGTGATAATACTTCTCTAAATACAATACTGTCATCTACTACTAATACCCTTATCTTCTTTTTAAGTACCATGTCTTCACTCCATCCTAACTTTCCTATATACAGAAGGCATAACGTATTGAAACCTAGTATGATCTTGATTGAGACATTCTGAGTGTCCAATAAAAAGATATCCGCCATATTCCAAAGAATCATAAAACTTATCCACTAATTCCTGTTTTGTTTGTGCATCAAAATAAATCATCACATTTCTGCAAAATATCACATGGAATTTTCTTTTAAATGGAAATATTTTATCTGTTAAATTAAACCTTCTAAAAATTACTTCATCCTTTAGCTGATCTGTAATCACAAAATGTTCATGACTATAGTTACAAAAATAGTTAAGTCTCCAATTAACTGGAAGCGTAGCTATTTTTTCATTACTGTACACTCCTTTCCTTGCTTCTTCAAGTACTTTGCCTGAAATGTCAGTTGCTAATATCTTGGTATTCCACAACCTCTTTTCTTTTCCGAAAAACTCATCAACAATCATCGCTAAGGTATATGGCTCCTCTCCGGAAGAACAGCCTGCACTCCATATCCTTAGGTCCTTATCCTTGGCTTTTTTTGTAATTTCGGGTAGCGTTTTCTCTGCAAAATATTTAAAGTGATCCACTTCTCTCATAAAAAAGGTATGATTGGTAGTGATTTTATTAATTAATGTGGTCACTGCCACTTCTGTTTTATCTGATACAACATAGTTATAATACTCTGTGAAATCATTAAACCCTTTTTCAATCAGTACATTTTGAAGTCTTCCAACTAATAAAGCCTGTTTTTCTTCTTTTAAGTAAATGCCATAATGTGTTTTAATATAAGCTGCTAATTGATTAAACTCTTTTTTTGTAATTGTAATCACAAATTCATTCACCTCTTATAAAGAGAGGTGCAAGCCTTTCGGCTCACACCATCACTTAAGTTATATTAATACTTTCCAAATTCCATATCACTTAATGTTATCTTTGGTTTTGTATTTATCACTTTCTCATGTGATTCTGGCATTTGCCCTAAACTATTGTTTCCTGCTTTTGACATATTCTCAAGCATCCTTAATACATCTGGACTTAATTTTTCGTATTGATTATATGCACTAGTATTTGTCTTAAGTTTAAATTGATTGACTGTTTCTTTTAAACGATTTGCTTGGCTGGAAAGTTCCTCACTTGCAGCGGCACTTTCTTCTGAAGTAGCTGAGTTAGACTGCACAACCTGTGATACTTGCATAATTCCCTGATTAATTTGATTAATACTAATTGCCTGTTCATTAGATGCATTTGCTATACCACTTACAAGGGTAGCGACATTTTCAATACCATCTACAATTTTATCAAGCGCCTGAGCTGTGTTTTTAGCAATGATTGTGCCATCTTCAGATTTCTTAATGGAGCCTTCAATCATATCCGTTGTCTCTTTTGCAGCATTGGCAGAACGAGCCGCAAGATTTCTTACTTCTTCCGCCACTACTGCAAAGCCTTTTCCATGTTGTCCAGCTCTTGCGGCTTCAACTGCTGCATTGAGTGCAAGTATATTGGTCTGAAATGCAATATCATCAATGACTTTAATTACCTTTGAAATATTAGTAGAGGATTCATTGATTTCATCCATTGCCTTGAGCATTTCCCGCATCTGAGAATTGCCTTGTTTTGCATTAGCTTTTGCATCTTCAGCTATTTCATTGGCTTGATTAGCATTTTGCGCATTAAGCGTTGTCTGTGAAGCGATTTCTTCAATAGAGGCTGTAAGTTGTTCTATTGC
Source organism: Bacillota bacterium (assembly GCA_023436395.1). GTDB lineage: Bacteria > Bacillota > Clostridia > Lachnospirales > Cellulosilyticaceae > Cellulosilyticum. The sequence goes on from JAEZJJ010000047.1 coordinate 108,506, forward strand.
ACTTGACTGTTCCGTTGCTCCTTCTGAAAGAAGAATACTTGAGTCTGATACCTGTTTTGAACCTATGGCAACTTGCTCTGATGCAGCATAGATATCGGATAAAACCTCATTATTTTTCCTTACCATTTCAGTTAACTTATTACCAAGTAAGTCATTTGGAGAGCTAATTGGAATTTCTACTGTAAGATCTCCAGCAGCTACCTTTTCTGCAGCTAAGGCTTGAGCACGAATGTTATCAACCATCTTTCCAAAGGATGCTGCTAAACTTCCAACCTCATCCTTGCTGTCTGCCTCGACGTTGACATTTACATCGCCTAGGGCAAGTTGATCTGCTGCCTTTACCATCTTCTTGATTGGTGTACTGATCACGCGTGAGATATAAAGACCAAGCGTAATAGATATAATCGCGCCAATTACTATCACAATAATCATCGTCTTAACTGCATTTGATGTCACAGTATCATTATATTTAGCCATTTGCTCCGCATCAGTAGCATTATTACTCATTAGGTTGTTAAATATAGTTCTAAGCTTGTCACCTAGTTCTTCGCTATCAACTCGGATAACCTTCTCTGCTTCTGCATCCTGCCCAGCATTAGTATAGTTAACTACCTCCTGCATATAAACTTTATATTGTTCCCAATCCAAACTTATTTCTTCATGTAAATCTCTGTCTTCATCACTTTTTATTGTGTCCTTATATTTTAAAAGTAAATCATCTATATCAGTGCGCATTTCTTCAATTATAGCAATTGCTTCTGCTTCATCTGCTTCTGTTTCCACTATGGCTAATTTTAATGCATTATATCGCAAACGTTCAAATTTGCCATACGCCTCTCCTCCATAAGCAATACCTAATGTGTATTTCTCATACAAAAGAGTATCCCCGTCATTAATCTCATATATATTACTTAATCCAACAATACCTACTACCGCCGAAATAAATGCTACTACAAGAAACCCTAAAATGAGTTTTGTTGCTATCCTAAGATTTTTATACCATGTCATCCTAACACCTCCATTAAATTATATGACTTTATAAATTTTCACTTAAGCCTTCCAATTCGTCTTCTGTTAAAAGCTTCTCACAATCTAAAAGTAGTTTTACCTCGTCTCCAATTTTCCCAATCTTCTTGATATACCTATTATTAAATCCTTTGTTCTTTTGTGGTGGGTCTACCATATCCTCTTCAGAAATGGTAATCACTTCTGCAACTGTATCCACAATAAGTCCTATAGATACTTCTTTAATGTCAACCACGATCACACAAGTCCTATCGTTATATTCCTTTGGTTCTTTTTTGAATCTAAGTCTTACATCTAGTACTGGAATTATTTTACCCCTCAGATTGATAATTCCCCTCACATATTCAGGAAGTTCTGGTATTTGAGTGATAGATTGAATGCCAATAATCTCAATGACGTACTTGATTTCAATACCATAGCTTTCTTTACCTAATGAAAAGGTCAAAAATCTATCTTTTTGAGTATCTTCTTCTATTTCCATAGTATCTTCAACTATGTCTGCCATATCTTCTTCCACCTTTCTTTTTGTATTTGTATAACTTATGTATTAGCATAAAATAATCTTGATGTTTTAAAATCACTTTACACTTTACAAGCTAATTAATCCCGCAACATCTATAATCAGACTGATGCTTCCGTCTCCAAGCAGTGTACATCCAGAAAGACCTTTTATCGTTTTGAAGTTCTGAATATATTCAGGTAATGTCTTAACAACTACCTGCTGTTGTCCTAAAAGTTCATCTGCAAAAAGGCATATCATATGTTCTGATTGTTCAACCATAATAATAATCCCATCTGTTAGATTGGTAACCGTTGTCTTAATTCCATATCTTTGATGCAGTCTAATAATTGAATAGCACTGTCCTCTTACCATAATCATTTCATTGTTGTCTTCATCAAAGAAAATATCACACTCTTTGGGTCTAAAAGATTGCTTAATAGAAATAGTGGGTATAGTAAAGCATGAATTCCCAACTTTTATATTCATTCCATCTATAATAGCTAAGGTTAGCGGTATCTTGAGGGTAATTTGAGTGCCTTTATCCGGCAAGCTGTCTACGCTTACTGAGCCACCAACAACTTCAATATTCTTAGCCACCACATCCATTCCTACGCCACGCCCAGAGAATTCAGTAATTTGCTCATTGGTTGAAAAACCTGGAAGTAAAATCAGGTTAAACACTTCCCGATCAGTCATATCATTTTCATTTTTTACAAGTAGTTGGTTCTCTTTAGCCTTTTTCAATATCTTGGCTCTATCTAACCCTTTACCATCATCTTTAACAAAAATGAGGACGTCGCTTCCAGAATTTATTGCTTCCAGAGTTACAACTCCGTTTTTTGCTTTTCCTTTTGCTAATCTTTCACTGGCATTTTCAATACCATGATCAATGGCATTTCGAACAAGGTGCATCAGTGGATCTGAGATATGCTCAATAATATTCTTATCAACTTCTGTAGCATCACCAACAATTTCAAGCTTCACATCCTTCTCTAATTTCTTACACATATCACGAACAATGCGATGCATTTTATTAAAGGTAGCAGAAAGAGGAACCATTCTTATGGACATCACCATATCCTGCATCTCAGTCGTTATTTTGTTTAATTGTCTTGCAGCCTTATAAAAATTGTCTAATTCCAAGCCTTGTAAATCTGGATTTTGAATGACCATTGCCTCTGAAATAACCATTTCTCCAACAAGATCCATCAACTTGTCTAATTTTGCAACGCTAACACTAATAATGCTTTGAGTTGTAGAAGTAGATCTCATATCTTTGCCGACAGTATCCTTACTGATAGTATCCTTACCCGTTTTGGGATCTATTTTTAGAGGTTCAATAATCTCTGGTATCGCATCAACTTCCTGTACTATTTTATCTGGATTCTTCTTAAAAATACTTTTGATTTCTTCCTCATTTTCTAATTGTTTTAATTCCATGTCTTTTAGAAAAATGGTCTGCATAAGAAAATCATTTATCATATCATATGTATAGTCTGACCTCATATAAACGTGAAACCCTTCCCTACGTATCATTTCTATGGTGTCATCATTATCAATAATATCCTCGGGCACATACACCATTTGATCCGTTATTGCTTTTAGGTTGCGAATAACAGTGAAAGCACGTATGTTTTCCATTCCGCAGCCTTCTTCAAAATAAATGATTGCCTTAAAGGTATTGCAATAAGTATGATTTGAAATTTGATTTTCAGACAAAACACTTTGATCTTTGATATCAATCTTTTCTTTCTCATTTATTTCTTTTTCAGTCTTTTGAGTATCTGATGCATTATTTTCTTTTAATCGTATTAAAAACTGCTTCAGCGCATGAATCAGGGAAGAGGAATCCCCATCTGCATTTATACCATTCTTGATTTTATCTACCTCACCCTTTATAAAATCAACTCCACCAAGAACCATATCCGATAATGCTGAGAAATCTAATTTTTCAGGATTTTCTTCTCGTAGATAGTAAAATATATCTTCCATTGTATGCGCTAGCGTTGATATATTTTCGAACATCATCATAGCTGCTGAGCCCTTTATAGTATGCATCATTCTAAATATTTCGTTAATAGTGTCTTGTGTAAAGCAACTGCTTTCCTGTTCACTACTTAATACAGACTGTTCAAGTTGTTCAATAAGTTGTGTTGTTTCAAATAGAAACATATCCAGCATTGGTTCATTTATAAATTGTTCTGACATATTCATTGCCTCCAAATTAAATGACTTTCTTTTATAACGCTAACACCTTATTAAGATTTAGAACAATACTCTCCTCCTTAAATGGTTTTACGATAAATGATTTTGCTCCTTGCATAACTGCTTCTTTAACAAAGTGCTCCTGTCCCATCGCAGAAATCATTACAATTTTGGCTTTAGAGTCATACTCTAGTATGGATTTTAAAGCATCAATTCCGCTCATCACTGGCATTGTAATGTCCATAGTGACTATGTCTGGATTTAATTCTTTATATTTTAGTATACCTTCCATGCCATTTTCAGCCTCTCCAATCACATCAAACCCGTTACTTTGAAGCATATTCTTAATCACACACCTCATAAATGCTGCATCATCCACAATTAGAACTTTTTTCATTTTTTTCACCCTCACACAGTTAAATTATCTGAAAAAACTACTAAAAATTTTATATTTTATTATTATAATTTATAAATCATTACTATGACTAATACAAAAATAAGTGAAAATCTATAGATAAATTTTATAACAGATTATATTAGAAGCATTACAGCCTTGGGTATATTGAATATTTTGGCGCATGAGAGCCGCCAATCCGGTATGTATTGAGCCACGATTTTGATCAAATAGAGCCACTTGATCACAAGGTAAGCCAGTATACTATTTGGTTATTTGATTTACAGTTTTTTAACTAAAAAAGACTATCAAGGCTTTTGTCACATTTACCTCAATAGTCATATATTATTTAATCATTATCGTATTCTTCACATACTATCTTTACCTATTTCTCATCAACTTTAATCTCATAGCCATCTATTGTAATGCTTTCAAGCTTTTTAATCTCTCCCTCACTATATAAGCTTTGTGTATCTGTAGCCATGATAAATGATTTATCACCCTCACTAATCATCATATTTCCTTCCATCTGATTCCAATTAAGTGACGTACCATCTGTATACTTAATCACTATTTTGTCCGTTATTAAACTATCATTTCCACTCCCGCTTCCCGTAATGATGAAATTGAATAATGAATCATAAACTCCTTCAATCGTAATATTAGAGTCCCCACTCAATATAATCTTCTGTTTTAGCAAGTTTCTACTTCTATCTGTTTCACACTTCATCTTAATGGGAACTTGCAGCCCTTTAGTTGTCATATGTGTTTCTGCCACATTAATAATTTGATGGATATATAACTCTGGCACTTCCTCTTTCTCTATCTGTACGAACGAAGTGGTCCCTACCCCATTAAGATATGCACCACACTGCCTTGGTATATAGACGTTTCCATTTTTCTCATTTACTATTTTTGTTGCATAAGATTCTACTCGTCTTTCACCTTGAGCTTCCTGTTCTGAACCTCCTTCAAGGAATACTTGAAACATTTCTGTCCCCCGATCCGTTTGTTTGCTGATGCCAAAACAACCCTCTACTGTCTTACCATCACTTGCCACAATCTTAGACGTTTCTTTTCCCCTTTTATAGAGCTCAACTTGCAGAGGCGACTCATAACAAACACTAGCAAAGCCCTCTGTATGTTCAAATCCCTCAAATAAGTTTTCTCTATCAATATTGATTTCTTGCCCATTTAAACTAGTACATTCACCCTCTACTTCAAGCTTATACCTTCGTGTATCTTCTTCTACATTTACATCTACAATCTCATCTAATTTAATAAAGCTTTCATAATAATTATTCAATACTGTATCCATCGCTTGTAATAAGAAACTCAGTGTTCTACCATCAGAGGATACCTTGGCATTTATAGGTGTCAATACCATCATATCCGTTCCATCGTTTTTACACAGCATAAATGGATAGCATCTACTAATATCACCCCTTGTCCACAACCATTGCTCAATATCAGTGAAAGACAATGTCTTTTGATGGGGCTCTTGGGTAAAAATCTGAATTGGCCTTAAATATTCCTCACTCCATGGTAAACTATCCTCTCTTGTTAGACTTACAACAAATAGTGCCTGTCTAGGCTGAATGATACATTCCTCCACACACATCGTAATACCATTTTGAGTCACTGTTGTCCCTACATTTTGGACCTCTTTATCCAGCTCATTTAATAGGTTAGAACTGATAAAACTTGAAAAACCATTCAAATGTCCACTCATTGCAAATAGAGAACTTCCTAATAAACATATTCCGAACATCGCATATAGTATCTGTGCTCTTCTTTTCTTCTTTACACTCCGCCTCCTTACATTTGGCTCACTACTTTTTTCCGTTGCATAGCACTTTTGCCTAATGACTTCTTTACTTTTTTCATCTGCTTGTATTTCCTTAAGGAGCTCATCTATTTTACTTTTGAAGGTATTGTCCATCGTTTATCCCCTCTTCCTCAAAAATGATCTTAAGCTTTTTTCTCCCTCTTACTAGCCTTGTTTTCACTGTTTCTTCTTTCAGTTGCAAAACACTGGCAATCTCACTGATCTTCATTTCCTGATAATAGAAAAGTAAAATAACCTCCCTATACTTCGAGTTTAGTTGGTATACATTTTCTAAAATGCAGGTTGCTTCGTCCTTCTTAATAATTTCTGCTTCTACTTGTTTATAAGCATTTCGCTCATCTACCCCTTCAAGTCCAATAATCACCCTTCTAAACCAACTGGTCTGGCGATAATTTTTACATGTATTAATAGCAATCCGCATCAACCATGTTGTTAGCTTTGATTCCCCTCGAAAACTCTCATAGCAATCATAAAACTTAATGAAGGTTTCCTGCATTGCTTCTTCTGCTAACTGATAATCTTTTAAGTATAAGTAGCACGTTCTCAAAATCGAGTCCGCATACTGGTTCATAATGTCTTCAAACTCTATTCGCTCCATTTCTCCTCCCCATTAACAAAATCAAGTCTCTTGCATATTTCCCCAAGTCATTTATTACATTATATTAGACAAGATAAATCAAAAAAAGGTTTCATCATGATGTTTTCTTAACTCTTGCATAAGCATCAACTCAAACATATAGTCATATGAGCTCATTTTGACGACATATTAATTATAGCTTATAAAAACTGATTTTATGTACATTTTCTAGCATATAAAAAAGCCCTTGAAATCAAGAGCTTTTCATTAAATCATATATTAAGATTTATAGCTATCACCATTTACTTACTCAATATTTTACTTGTGAAGATATAGTTTTGCATCCAACTCATTTGAAATAGCCATATTATAAATGTAGACATTGCTTATTTCTATAGCAAATAGATTTTGCATATGTTCTGATAAATTTAATTTCTCGAAGTTTCTATGATATCCCATCACATAGTCCCTGATATCTCCAATGTTAGGTTGTGAATAATAGTTTAGTGCATCTGCAGGAATATCATAACTTTTAGTTAGTACTTCAGGGAATATCCTTCCACCAAATAAATCTGCAATAAATCTAACATAAGCATAAGTTACAATCAACTCTGGGTGTTCTTCATCTACCTCGTATATTCTCGCTACACATGCTTCTGTAGAAGGCAATAACTTCATTTCTGATAGTTTATCTCCAGCCAGAATTTCTAAGTCCTTTTTTATTAATTCGGCTCTATATAGCTCTTTCGTAACAAAGTATTTAATACCTTCATGGTTTAAGTGCTTATCGAGAGAATCCTCTATAGCTTTATACATAGCATGTAAATTAAAGATATACTCAATATAGCCTTCTTTACTTGCTTTACCTTCAATCAATCTCTTAATAAACCCACTTTTTTCAGATGCTAAGTGCAAAGCATTAGTATTGTTTCTTATGTTCATCATAAAATCCATAGTTACTCACCTCATTTCATAATTATAGTTTTCATTAGCTGATAATAATTATCCGTTAATACTATAAACCAATCATATCACCAACTATTATAATTATCAACTATAGTTTTACCTTTATAATTTGTGCCACCAAAACAAGACCCTATCCGATTACTCTGCATCAGATAGGGTCTTATCTTTGATGATCATCACTTATACGTATTGAAAGTCTAATTTTCCTTAATAACTGTACCATAATGAAATCATTTACACCCCTTTATTTTCAAGGTTTCTAATAACTATATGAGTTAGTTACAGTAGAGTTCATCTATATTAATTCTAAAAACGTCTTTCCAAATAGTAATGCAAGCACTACAAACATGACATATCTTACACTTTTAGCCCCACCTTTGATAGCAAAGCGTGCTCCTGCATAGCCCCCCAACATAGCGCATGTAGCTGCTGGAAAAGCAAGCCAAAATAGTACTTTTCCATTTAAAATATAAATAATCATAGATGTAATGTTAGATGCTAAGTTAGATACCTTAGCACATCCCGAAGATGTTACTAATTCTAATCCTAACAATACAGAAAAAGCTAATATTAAAAAGGTCCCAGTTCCAGGGCCAATAAGTCCGTCATAACATCCAATAACTAAACCAATTAAAATTGCTAAGATAGATTGCCTAGAAGCAGACATTTCTTTTTCTATTGTTGCCTTTCCAATCTTCTTTTGTGTTACTAAAAACATTGCTACTAGCGGAATAGCTACTAACATAATTCCCTTTAATAACTGCTCACTAATAAACAAGGCTAGACTCGTTCCAATCATCGAACCGCCCACTGCACCTATAGCTGAAAATACCGCTATTCTTATCTTAACCTTGCCATCTCTCAAATACTTTGCCGCTGCAATAATTGTTCCACACCCTGCAGACAACTTATTAGTCCCCGCAGCAATATGTGTAGGTAATCCGGCTAAAAAATACGCTGGCAACGAAATAACGCCGCCTCCTCCTGCCACAGCATCCACAAACCCTGCTAAAAAAATTAAGGGACACACAATTATTAGCATCTTTAAAGCCTCATTCATAAACTTCTCCCATTTCATCTATGTTATTTAAGAAATTTTTAAAAATTCTCACCCAATCAATTATATCATAATAGCCTTTATTATATAATTCTTTTGAAGTATCTATTGCCTAGCTCTAAAAGTACCTGTGGGTTATGTTAAAACCACTTATAAGGTTGAACTACTTGCAATAAGTCATAAATTCATTTCAGCTGTCATTTTGCAATGAGAAGGGGTTTTACCTCTATAATCTTCTAATACAAGACACCAAGCTCATTCCAACATTTAAGTAGATGTAGATACTAATTGTATTAAGTGAAATGTAATCTTTCGCGAGATTTCATGTTTTCCACCATTGATCAAGTCTACACATGCCAGTCCCTTTCCACCTTTATTTGCTGTAATACCGACTGTATGTTTTGTTGGAATAATTCTGTGACTTTCCCTTCTACAGAAGATACGATAACACCTGTTTCCGATTCAAAAGTAATTCCTTTACCGAATGCATTAGGTGCAAAAACTATGTGATACTTATATCTCCATTTATAATGCGATAAACTTTTTACTCTCATCAGCAGAGCTAGTAGTTATATTATGCTAAAGCAAACAACAAAAAAGAGGAGATTTATGCTCCTCTTTTGCAAATCTATCTATATGCACTAAAAACCTTACCACAACCTAATTTTTGAATCTTTTGGCTATCAAGGGTTAGTTTCAATTCTCTGAGTTATTTATGGTACAGTTCTCCTCACCTAATTAATGTGCGGTTTCCTCACTAATATTTATATGTGAATTTAACATATTATCCCTCCACTTAGCATAATATTCTTCAAATAATGGTTCACTATCTTGATATCTTTCAACCCAATTGTTATAATCCTTTTCTTGCTTGTCAATTTCTATCTTATTTTGAATAACTTTAAGTTTCAACATTATCTCTTTATTACCTTCATCCTCAAACAAACTACTATGTAACATAGTAATATATCCATGCAAAATGATATGTTGCTTAATGTACCCTTTTTCAGATAATAACCTTATATTATCTATCCAATGCCCCTCAGCAGTATAATACATAAAGCGTATTTGCTGAATTGCACCATCCATAAATATATAAACATATAACTTTTCATATTGTTCACTAATCATCTGATTAATTAATCGGACAACTTCCCTGGATGCTAACTCTATATTGCAAGGTACTTTTAAACAATCTATCCCTTCCTTACTAAATCCATCTATTATCTGCTTTTCATATTCATGATAATCATAAACATCATAAATTAACTGTGCTATCATTTTTTTATTTTCTTCACATACTGTAAAAGGACAGTCTTCTACAAATACTGCAAAATGATCGATTCCCTTTCTGCCCACTCCAAAATAAGCATAGAAAACTGACCAGCCGTTTATACTGATATCATAGCTGATTGCTATTGAATAGTTTCGAAATAGCCATTCTTGAAGATCATAATTAGAATGCCATCTATCCTTTTCATATCTTCCTGACATCCAACCCATTAAAAAAATATTAATGTAATCTAAACGCTCCTTACCAACATACATACCTGGTCTCTTAAGAATCTGCTTTAACAATTGTTTTGTATCACATTCATTTAACTTCACATATTCCACAACTCATGCCCCTCCCCAATGAAATAAACCTAGAATAAATATTAGTTATTCTAGGTCTCACTTATACTGTATTTTATACTTTTCTTAGCTGCCTTACTTCCTCTATACTTAACCCTGTCTTCAAAGCAATAGTTTCATCATCTAATATATCAAGTAATGCCGTTGCAACTTCTAGTTTTGCTTTTTTCTCTCCTCTAGCTATTCCTGTATTTATTAAATTAGCTCTTTCATGTGCCGAATACTCTCTAGCTTTGTATAATTCAATTGTTTCCGGGTCACTACTTAGATAATCCAGTTTTTCTTCTGCCATCTTGATTGCTGGTTCCATCTCCATCAACTCCTCTAAAACCTCTCTAGATATATCCTTTTGTAAAAAGGCAAGCCACCTCTTTAATGCTTAATTCCCTCTAAATATAGCTTACCCCAATAAAATAAAGTCCTTTTATCCATATTATCTTGATCAGTAAGCTGTACTTCTATATCTATCTGTTCCCCTCTAGCTGTCTTTGCTCTTACATCAATCCTACCTGTTTTATCTTCTAGAAGTTCTTTTGTAAGTTCTTTATTTTCTACTATCTCAATTTCTGCAAGTTCTTCTTTCTGGGTTCTATTAAGAACTGCATTAAGAAAAGAGATAAGCATTGGTTCATCACCTTTTTCTCCAAATAACTTCTTAAAAATAAAATCATTGAGTGGCTTTAATCTTTCCATCGTTTCTATCTCCTACGCTCTTCATTCTAGTCAAAGTATAGTCATTAATTATATTAATTATATCATCAGTTACAAAAAAAGAGGAGATTTATGCTCCTCTTTTGCAAACTTAACTAAATATATTTCTAACCGTATCATAACCTAATTTTATATATTTATTGACTATCAATGGATAGATTCAATTATCTGAGTTATTTATGGTACGGTTCATTATTATTAATTCTAAACCCTCTATATACCTGCTCTAGTAGCATTACTCTAAATAATTGATGTGGAAAAGTCATTTTTGAAAAACATAATTTATAATTAGCTCTCTGACGTACAGCTTCTGATAATCCTAAAGAGCCACCAATTACAAAGACAATATGGCTATTTCCTCTTACACCACAGTCTGCCATAAAGTCTGCCAGTTCTTCTGAGGATAGCATCTTTCCCTGTAAATCTAAGGCTACTACATAGGCACTATCACTTATTTTAGAAAGGATCTTCTCTCCTTCTTTATCTTTAATCATAAGCTCTTCTTTTTCTGAAGCATTATCAGGTGTTTTCTCATCTGAAAGTTCAGTAATGCTTAGTTTACAATATCTACTCAGTCTCTTACTGTATTCATCAATAGCTTGCACTAAATATTTCTCTTTTAATTTTCCTACACAAATCAATTCTATCTTCATTAAGGTGCTCCTTATTCTAGTATACTTTTAGCTTTATTTTAACACATTCATTCTTGTTTAACCCTATTTTTATAATGCCACTTATACCCCTACATCATGAACTAATGAATATTATCTGTAAGCCATGTTAGCATCTCATTCTCCTTATACCTATAAGCCTTTTCTCTAGATTAATAGATTTTTTTTTAACTCAAAAAATCCTGAAACATATCTACCTATTGTGTAATTATGTTTCAGGATTAGTCTATTTTAATCTAGCTTTCTAATATCTTTAAGGGTGTACCAAAAATAACTTCTAAACGCTATACCCTAAATTTCTCAACTGCAACTTTTAGTAGATTTGAATTTTCTATATTTAAATTCATCTGTGTTCGCACTGCTTCTACTAAACCAGCAATTTCTGTAATCCTTTCAGCAATATTTTGCGTCCCAGTTGCATTTTCAGATATTGTTTTTGTAACTTCTGCTATAGTTTCAATAATTCCTTCGATTGTCGATGTAAGTTCTTCAGATGTGGCACTAAAATCCATTACTAAGTCATTGGTAAAGTCAGCATCTGCCCTGTACTTATTACCTGTCTCAATCAATCCTTCATAATCTTTAATAACAATAGCATTAAAATACTCCAGGAAAGATTCTACATTTCCCACAAGCAATTCAACTGAAGAAACAACCTCGTCGGTAACATTCTGTATTTCACCTACAGTCTGCTTAGAACTTTCAGCAAGCTTTCTTATTTCATCTGCAACTACTGCAAATCCTTTACCAGCTTCACCTGCTCTTGCTGCTTCAATTGCTGCATTAAGTGCTAATAAATTAGTTTGGTCTGATATTTCTAAAATCGTATCTGATAGAATTTTGATTTTTTCTATCTGTTTAGATCTTTCAACAGCTTCATTAAGACTTTGTTTTGATGACTTAAATTTTTCAATTGAATTCTGAGTTGATGCTAATGCACTAGCTTGTAATTCTGATGCTCTTTTACTGATTTCATTAACAGATAATGAACCTTGTTGGGCCCTAGTTGATATAGAAACAGATGCCTTCTCTATTTCATTTGATGAGGCATTCATTTCTTCTGCAGCTGCTGCTGTTTCTTCCATTCCAGCAGAGAGTTCTTGAATTGTTGAAGAAGATTCTTCAATATTAGAATTTAAAACCAATATCTTTTCATCCATAATCTGTGCTGATTGACTAACTCCGTCAGCTCTTAAATTGACCTCAACGATAATCGTCCTTATATTTTCAATAAAGGTATTAATTGCAGTAGCCAAATTTCCTATTTCATCTTTTGACTTAATATCAATACTTTGTGTCAAATCCCCACCATTTTCAACTAAATCCCTCAGCTTCAGCTGAAGCTTCCTAATAGGACGGGTTACTCCTCGTATATTTAGATAGGCTAATAATATCCCTAAAATCAATGCAGTAATAGTAGTTGTCGTAATAATACTTCTTATAGAAATGCATTGTTCATGTATCTCTAAACTTTTTTGACTTATTTTTTCACTATGTTCACTCTCTATTTTCTTTATCAGGGTTTCTAGATTATCATAAATATCTTTATTTTCCCCTTTAATAATATCTAATCCTTTTTCATCATTAAGTGATCTACTATATTCAATAACTTGTAAGTTACTTGCTTTATATTTCTCCCATTCTTCCTTAATATCTGTTAACTGAACACCAGTTAACTCTTCGTATTCCTGCATATTTTGCTCAAAATCAGTGATAGCCTCATTAATTTTATCTTCCACTTCATCCATACCCGTTTTGCTAGTTAAAGTAATATGTGCATATATAAATCCACGTATTGTCGCAGGTCCATCATCCAATACTCCAGCTACTTTTATAATTGGAATAATACGCCCATTAATAAGCTCTACACTTTCATTTATTTTATTATTTGTACTTACCGATAATATCCCCATAAAAATAAAAATAGCTAAGATTGTCGCAAAAGATAAAATCATTTTTCTTCTAATCGTCATTATGTTTTCCCCCTCAAAATAAAATTAAAATGACCTTCTATATTCTTTCTAAATTTATTTAAATAGCAATACTCTCTTTTAATTTCTTACAACACCATATAACCTAAATAAGGGCTCTATATTTCTATGCCCTTACTAGTAACTCATTTGCTTACATAGAATAAATATCTATTGTAGAATGAACTAAATTTAATATAGGTTAACTGATATTCTTAAGTAGAGCATTACTAGTACTTATTCAAAATATAACATAATTATATAATTTTCTCAATAATACATTGCTTTAAAACATTTTTCTTTATTATTTTACACACTTTAATGAATGAACTTTTCAAAGTAAGAAGGCATTCTATCTTAGGATTTAAATCGATCTATTGATTAAGAATCAGACCTAAATAATAATATTAATAATAACTGAAGTAATAATTTATATAGATAAAAAAGACTAGAGCACAAATCATAACTTGTATCTCTAGCCTTATCTATAATTATACTTTTTACGTTATCCTACCCTTAATCATTACGTTAATAACATTCTATTATTAACAAATTCACCTGAACTTAACTACTCAAAAAACTCATTTTATTCATATTTTTTAATTTCTCAAAATATTATACTTTAAATTTCGCAACTGCTACTTTTAGTAGATTTGAGTTTTCAATATTTAAATCCATCTGCGCTCGTACTGCTTCTACTACTCCAACGATTTCTGTAATTCTTTCAGCAATATTTTGAGTATCATTTGCACTTTCAGATATTGTTTTTGTAACCTCTCCTATAATTTCAATAATTCCTTCAATTGTTGTTGTAAGTTCTTCAGATGTGGCACTAAAATCAGTTACTAGGTCATTAACAAAGTCAGCATCTGCTCTATATTTATCACCAGTCTCAATCAATCCTTCATAATCTTTAACAACAATAGCATTAAAATACTTCAGAAAAGATTTTACATTTCCCACAAGTAATTCAACTGAAGAAATAACCTCACTAGTAACATTCTGTATTTCACTTACAGTCTGTTTAGAACTTTCAGCAAGCCTTCTTATTTCATCTGCAACTACTGCAAATCCTTTACCAGCTTCACCTGCTCTTGCTGCTTCAATTGCTGCATTAAGAGCTAATAGATTAGTTTGGTCTGATATTTCTAAAATCGTATCTGATAAAAGATTAATTTTCTCTATTTGTTTTGATCTTTCAATGGCTTCATTAAGGCTTTGTTTTGATGTCTTAAATTTTTCAATAGAATTTTGAGTTGATGATAGCGCACTAGCTTGTAATTCTGATGCCCTTTTACTTATTTCATGAACAGATAATGAACCTTGTTGCGCTCTCGTAGATATAGAAACAGACGCCTTTTCTATTTCATTTGATGAAGCACTCATTTCTTCTGCTGCGGCTGCTGCTTGTTCCATTCCAGCCGAGAGTTCCTGAACTGTTGAAGAAGATTCTTCAATATTTGAATTTAAGACCAATAATTTATCACCCACGATCTGGGCAGAATGCCCCACTCCATCAGCTCTTAAATTGACCTCAATGATAATCATCCTTATATTTTCAATAAATGTATTAATTGCATTAGCCAAATTCCCTATTTCATCTTTTGACTTAATTTCAATACTTTGTGTCAAATCCCCCCCATTTTCAACTAAATCTTCTAGCTTATGCTCAAGCTTCTTAATAGGACGTACCACTCCTCTTATATTAATATAGGATAATAATACCCCTAAAATCAACGCAACAAGAATAACTTTGGTTATAGTATTGCGTAAAAAAATATAAAGTTCATGTGCATCTAAGCTAGCTTGGTTTGCCTTTTCATTATATTCATCTACTATTTTGCTTAACTCTGTATTTATGGCCTCATAAATATCTTTATTCTCTCCTCTAATAATAGCTAATGCCTTTTCTTTATTATGTGCGCCACTAAAGTCAATAGCCTCTAGGTTATTTGCTTTATATTTCTCCCACTTCTCCTTAATATCTGTTAACTCTACACCTGTTAATTTTTCATACTCCTCAATATGTCCCTCAAAACTAGTAGAAGTTTCGTTAATTTTATCTTTGGCTTCCTCCATATCAGCTTTGCTAGTTAAAGTAATATGTTCATATGTAAATGAACGTATTCTCGCAAATTCATAATCTAATATCTGAGCCACTTTCATAGTTGGAATTATTTGATTAGTAACATTTTTTGAACTTTGATTCATTTTATCATTTGCATATACTGATAGTATACCCATGGAAACTAAAATCAATATAATTATCGTAAAAGATAAAATCATTTTCTTGCTAATTGTCATTATATCTTCCCCCTTCTAAAAAATAGTAATATGACCTTCTATAATATTTATTTAAATAGCAATACTCTTTTTTACTAATATTCTTAAGTATAGTATTACTAGGGTTCTACCCGAAATATATCATATTTTTATAATATTCTCAATATTCTTTTTAATAATATTGTTTTTCTTTATAATTTTACATTTATTAAATGTTTAACTTGACGAAATAGAAAGAATTAAAAAAAATAAGACTAGAGTACAAATCATAACTTGTATCTCTAGCCTTGACTATAAATATATTTTTTTCTTTGAACTATCCTTATTCACTAAGCTAATAGCATTCTATCATTAGCAAATTCACCTGAACTTGCTTCCTCAAACATCTTTAGTAAATCTGCTACCTTTAAGTTTTTCTTTTCTTCACCTTCAATATCATAGATAATACGTCCTTCATGCATCATAATGAGACGATTGCCAAGTCTAATGGCATCCTTCATGTTATGTGTTACCATAAGGGCTGTAAGATTATCTTCTGCAATCACTTGTGCCGTAAGACTTAATACTTTCTGCGCTGTCTTAGGATCAAGGGCTGCAGTATGTTCATCTAATAAAAGTAATTTAGGTTTTTGAAGTGTTGCCATTAGTAAAGTTAAAGCTTGTCGTTGTCCACCTGAGAGGAGTCCTACTTTAGAAGTCATACGACTTTCAAGACCTAAGTCTAACATCTTTAGCTTCTCTACATAGAGACTTTTTTCCTCCTTCGTAATTCCCCAGCTAAGACCTCTTCTCTGACCTCTTCTATAGGCCATTGCTAAGTTTTCTTCAATCTCCATGGCTGCAGCAGTTCCCTTCATTGGATCCTGAAAGACACGCCCTAATAATTTTGCACGTTTATGCTCTGGTTGATAAGTAATGTTTTCTTCTGCTAAAATAATAGAACCTTTATCACTTAAGTAAACACCTGCAATCATATTGAGCAAAGTAGATTTACCTGCTCCATTCCCACCAATAACTGTTACAAAATCACCTGGTTTTAAATGAAGATTAATCCCATCTAACGCTTTCTTTTCATTGATTGTATCTGGATTAAAAGTCTTATAAAGATTTTCCACTATTAACATCTTATGCTTCCCTCCTTTTAGCTCTTTGACTAGCTGTTTTCTTCATTACTGGAATGCCTAAGGCAATGGCTACAATAACAGCTGTTAAAAGCTTTAAGTCTGTTGACTTCATTCCTAGCTGTAATACTACTGCTATAATAATACGATATATAATGGATCCACCAATGATAGAACCTAATTTATATGCAAAGTTAAAGCGTGAACCAAAAATAACTTCTCCAATAATAATAGATGCAAGACCTATTACGATAGCACCTTGACCCATACCTACATCAGCAAAACCTTGGCTCTGTGAAACAAATGCACCCGATAAAGCTACTAAAGCATTCGCTAGCATTAAACCTATTATTTTCATACGGTCTGTGCTAACGCCTAAAGCTCTTACCATATCCTCATTATTTCCTGTTGCTCTAATAGAGCTTCCAAGTTCTGTTCCAAAGAACCAATATAGAATTGCTACAATACCTACTGAAATAATTAACCCTATAATTAATGCTAAATTATTGGTAGAAGTAGGAATAATACTTCCTAAGGTTGAAATAATCGTTTCCTCTCCTAAGAGTGGAATATTGGCTTGCCCTTGAATACGTACATTCACAGAATATAGCGCTAACATTGTCAATATACCTGCTAAAATTCCTGGTATCTTAACTTTTGTATGTAATAAGCCTGTTACAGCACCTGCAAGCATCCCTGCTGCTATAGCGGGTATTACTGCTAGCCATGGGTTAACACCCTTTACAATTAAGATAGCACTGACTGCTCCGCCTAATGCAAAGCTACCATCTACCGTCATATCAGGAAAATCTAATATTTTAAATGTAATATAAACACCTAATGTTAGAAGTCCCCATAATACCCCTTGGGAAATGGCTCCTAATATCGCTAATAATATACTCCATAGTAATCCTTGTGTAGCTTCTAACATCGCTAATAATATACTCATGTGTACCTCCTATTTTGCAAGCTGATCACGCAGTTCTTGTGGTAACTCAATTCCCATTGTAGTAAGCGCTTCTTCATTCACTACAAGTGTACATTCACTAGCATACTCAATAGGCATATCTGCTGGCTTTTTGCCATCTTTAAGAATGGAAACAGCTTGCACAGCTGTTAATTTTCCTAAGTTATAATAATTAATGCCATAAGTTGCAGTTCCACCATTTTTAACCATACCTTCTTCCCCTACAATAACAGGAATCTTGGCTGGCGTTGTCACTTGTGCTACTGTCCCCATACCTGATGCAAGCATATTGTCTGTTGGGATATAAATAACATCTACTTTACCAATTAATGATTGTACTACTTGTTGAATTTCATTAGAGTTAGAAACTGTTGCTTCTACTCCCTCCATACCTAAAGCTGATAACTCTTTTTTAGCAAGCTCAATTTGGAATTTTGAATTAGCCTCACTTGAACAATATAACAGCCCTACTTTTTTAGCCGATGGTACAAGCTTTGTAATAAGGTTCATTTGTTCTTTAACAGGTGTTAAGTCAGAAGTTCCTGATACATTACCTCCAGGTGCTTCATTGGTAGCTACAAGTTTGGAGGCTGCTGGATCTGTTACTGCTGTTACTAAAATAGGAATATCTTTTGTGGTATTAGCTACTGCTTGAGCTGCTGGTGTAGCAATGGCTAAAATAAGGTTATTTCCATCATTTACAAGTTTAGTAGCAATTGTTGTGCAGTTGGATTGGTCTCCTTGTGCATTTTGATAATCAATTGTAATATTTTTTCCTTCTTCATATCCTGCTTCCTTTAAACCATCTACAAAGCCCGCATATGATGCATCTAATGCTGCATGTTCTACTAATTGGACCACGCCAATCTTATAATTGGCACTATCTGTTGCCTCTTTAGGCCCTTCTACAGAACCTCCAGTTGTAACACTTTCTTTTGTTTGAGTTGATGTACTTTGACATCCTGTACCTAATATTGATAGCGAAGCTATCATCATCATACTTAAAATTTTAGTTAATCTTTTCATTTTAATCCCCTTTCAATTTAAAATTATAAAATTGTTTTAATTAGCTATTTTATTCTTTAAATAATATACTACACTTAATTATTAGTCAAATATTTCACTTGTTTTCTTTAAATTTACTTTTTATATTTTCACCTTAAAGTCAAATTATAATTATTATACCAAAAAATCTATAGCCTTCTCATACATTAGATAAGTATTCTCAGGTTATAGATTCTATTCATTACATTTATTTTTTTACTAATCTATTCTCATCCATTTTATTAAGCTACCTATACCGACAATCTCCCCATAATCCCTGTACATCTGAGAATATATTCTTATATTGTTTATCTTTAAAACATAAAATAATCTGCTGTATTTACATAAATTTACTTTTTAAAATTGACATTTACATAAAAAATTCATATCATTTAATTATAGCAACTATCTTATCTCTGTTTACTATAAGGAGGGTCTAAAATGTTAAACTCAATAATCAATACACCTCATTTAACATTAAAATTAGCAACTATCGATGATATAACCATTTTAAGAAAAATTTATGAAGAGGCACTGCATTGCTATACCTTTGATCCAGGCTATGAAATTACATCTCCAGAAGTCATTTTACGTCAGGGAGCATTGCCATCCAATGATATGGCAAACAATAGTTATATCTACACTATCTGTTTAAGCAATCATATTATTGGCTATATTGAAATGTATCTTGGTTTTCCTACTACAGATAATGGATACATTCCTTTTCTTTATATTACAGAAGCCTATAAAAATAGGGAGTATGCAGAAGAAATTTTAGCTAGCCTTACAGATGCTTTCAGTAACCATAATTATAAAACTGTTACTGTTTCTACATCTATTCAATCATGGAAACATCTTGTCTTTTGGCATGATTGTGGCTTTGATACTATTCTTTCTATAGAAACAGATTCTGTTAATGATAGTTATGGGCGTATGGAATTACAGTTTATCATCTAGTACATAAAAACCGGAGTTATAGACTATTTACAGTCTCTAACTCCGGTTTTACTATACCAACTCTTATTTTACATTAAGTATTCTCTTAATATTAGCCACAAAATGATTTACTTTTTCTTCTGCATCTTTGCTATCATTACCCACTACTGAAGCATAGATTTTTACTTTTGGTTCTGTGCCTGATGGTCTAATTACAAACCAACTTTTATCTTCTAATATAAATTTAAGAACGTTTGATTTTGGAAGATTAATTTCTTCTTTAGTTCCTTCAATTGCATTGATACGTGTAGATAATTTATAGTCTTCTACAATAGCTATTTTCACACCATTTACATCTCTAGGTGCATTTTCTCTAAGCCCAGTAATCATAGCAGCGATTTGCTCTTGGCCATCTTTACCTTCCATAGTAATAGAGACTAACTCTTCTTTATAATAACCATATTTCTCAAAGAGGTCATGAAGTGCTTCTGCAAGGGTTTTGCCTTTAGTTTTATAATAAAGTGCCATCTCTGCGATAAGTGTCGCTGCAATAACAGCATCTTTATCTCTTACAAACCCGCCTGATAAGTATCCATAGCTTTCTTCAAAGCCAAGTACGAAGTTGTTTGAACCTGTTTGACCAAATTCTTCAATCTTCTCACCAATATATTTAAATCCTGTAAGTACATTCATAATTTGGGCATTGTAAGCTTCTGCCACTCTAGCAGCCATTTCTGTTGTTACTATTGTTTTAATCAGCGTATCTTTTTCACTAAGTACTCCAGTATCCTTTCTCGCATTAAGCATATACTCAGAAAGTAGTACACCTACTTGGTTTCCAGTTAATACTTTGAAAGTACCATCCGCTTCTTTAACTACGACACCAATTCTATCACAGTCTGGATCTGTACCAAAGATTAAATCTGGGCTAATTTCTTTAGCCATTTCAATTGCAATCTCAAATACTTGAGAAGTTTCTGGATTTGGATATGGTGCTGTTGGGAAATTACCATCTGGTAACTCTTGTTCCTTAACAACATGTACATTAGTATATCCTAATCTCTTAAGCATTGCCCTAACTGGAATATTTCCACTACCATGAATTGGTGTATAAATAATATTCAGTTCACTTGCATGCTCTTTCACTAAGGCTTTATTAACTACTAATGTCTCTACTTGTGTATAGTAAGCATGATCTACTTCTTCGCCAATATAAACAAGAAGCCCTTTAGCTTTTGCTTCTTCTGTAGAAATCATTTTAATTCCTGTAAATAAATCTACTTCATTAATATAACCTAATACTTCATCAGCCGCATTGTCTGTAAGCTGACCACCATCACTACCATATACTTTATAACCATTGTATTCTTTTGGATTATGAGATGCTGTTAAAACAATACCTGCTTCTGCATTTAAATGTCTTACTGCAAAAGAAAGCATTGGTGTTGGACGTAAGCTTTCATATAAGTATACTTTTACTCCATTAGCTGCTAATACCCTAGCTGCTGTCTCAGCAAAAACATCGGACATATTTCTTGAGTCATAGGCAATTGCAATACTAGGCGCTTCAAAGTTTGTTACTAAATATTTTGCAAGTCCTTGTGTTACCTTCCCTACTGTATATATATTCATTCTATTATTACCAGCGGCTATTTTACCCCTAAGCCCACCTGTACCAAACTCTAAGTTTTTATAGAAACGATCTTCTATTTCTTTTTCATTTTGTATGCTATTTAATTCTTCTTTAGTTGCTTGGTCAATAGCATCACTTTCTAACCACATTTTATAACTTTGTATGTAATCCATTTCCTTCCTCCTTAACACTACAGTTAATTTCAATGCTTATATTCTAACATTAAATTATAGGCATGGCTACTATGTTTTTTGTATAATATTCAATAAAATAATCGTTTATTTAGTCTAATATAATTAAATTTATTGATTTAATAAGGTTTGCATAATATATTTACTTCTCATATTTAATATGAAAAGGCTATAACATTTCTTTACATTAAAATGTTATAGCCTTTTCCTTATTCCCTATATTTTTGCTTAACAAGATCTGTAATAGAATCACATTGTGTATGAATATGCTTAGTTGCTAGTCTACTTGCCACATCTTCTTCTTTATTTTTGAGAGCTTCTAAAATAGCCTTGTGTTCTGCTTCAACAGTTTCACTATCTTCTACATTTTTAAGGTAAGTAATGCGATAGCGATTTACTTGTTCTTTAAGATTATTAAATATTTGAATCAGCTTATCATTTTGGGTTGCACTACAAATAATATCGTGGAATTCCACATCTTTTTCAATCATTGTCTCTAGATCCTTATTTTTAGCTGCATAACTATACTCTGCAATAGCAAGCTGTAATTTAAGGAAGGCACGGTCATCCATTCTTTTACAAGCAAGTCTTGCTGCTAGTGCTTCTAGAGCAGCCCTTACCTCTAACACGTCTTGAATATCCTTTTCTGTAAATTGTGCAACTTGTGCACCCTTACGTGGCACCATGACTACAAGTCCCTCTAACTCAAGCTTTCTAATAGCCTCTCTAATAGGTGTACGACTTACTCCTAACTTTTCTCCCAATTGAGTTTCCATTAATCTTTCACCAGGCTGTAGTTCTCCCGTAATAATCGCATTCCTAAGGGTTTGAAAAACAATATCTCTTAATGGAAGGTATTCATTAATTTTCATGTTATAAGTATCTTCTAGCATCCTTTTACACCTCTTTTTTTAATTCCATATTTTAATCTGTTCGTTTTTTTCTTTTTATCTATAGGTGAATAGGTGGTCGTTACATATACTTCTCTTAAATTACGTTCTACCTTAAAATATTGTGCTGCTTTATTAGCCTTTTCCTTACTATCAAATAGTCCGAATACAGCACTACCACTCCCACTCATCATTGCCCCTATAGCCCCATGCATCACTAATTCTTCTCTTAGTTTTCCTATAACAGGATGCATTGGTACGGTTACTTCTTCTAGTACATTTACCATATTAGTAGCGATTTCTTTTATATTTTGATGTTCAATAGCTTGTATCACCTTTGGTGTATCTGGATGCAACTTAATATTTCCAAGGTCTAAATTCTTATAAACTGTTACTGTAGACACACTGATAGGTGGTTTTACTAGTACAACATGAATACTAGGTACTGGTGTAAGTGGCGTTAATACTTCTCCAATGCCTTCTGCTAACATAGTTCCTCTTGCTATACAAAACGGTACATCTGCTCCTAATTTCAGTCCCATTTCCATTAACCTTTCTTTTTTATAAAAGGTTTCATATAGTCTATTTAAACCTACAAGAGTTGCTGCTGCGTCTGTACTCCCACCAGCTAGTCCTGCTGCTACAGGAATACGTTTGGTGATTTCGATAGATACACCATACTCCTCTATTCCTGCCTCTTGAAAAAATAACTGTGCCGCACGATAAGCAATATTTTTTTCGTTAGTAGGAAGCCATGAGTGATTTGCCTTTAATCTAATCCCTTGAGTTTTTGTCTTACGTATAAAGATTGTATCGTATAGATTAATTGTTTGCATAATCATTTGCAAATCATGATAGCCATTCTCTCTCTTCCCAACTACATCAAGCGTCAAATTAATTTTAGCCCTTCCTTTTAATATAATTGAGTTCATAGTACGCTCCCTTTGTAAAATATCTTGTGTTTGTTCTATTATAAACTCACTTAAAATACAAAGTCAATGAGAATGTATTTCTTGTATACAATATCCATTTAGTTACTTGTTGTTTATACTCTATTATTTTTTATATAGTCAAAAGAACTTCTGCAATACTTGCAGAAGTTCTTTTGATGGATTATTTATATTAACCTTAAAATTTGACTTTTTTAAGGATAATTATTTTTTGCCCTTCTTTTAAATTTTCTGGTACATCAATATCATTGATTTCTTGAATTTCCTTTACCGTTGTATTAAAACGTTTAGCTAAACCCCAAAGTGTATCCCCTTTTTTTACTTGATAGACTGTCATACTTGGATAATTATCTAACTCTTCTTTACTCATATCCTCCATCTCAATTTCCTCTAGTACATTAAGTATATTTTGACCATATACTTCAGCCATACATTCTAATAAGTACTCAATAATTAATTCTCTCTTTGTCTGAGCATAAACGTTTATATCTTTTGCTTTTACACTTGGTGCTACATAGGTTTTTTCTGGTACCTTTTTCACATCCATCTCTTGCATAAAAGGTACAATATTTACTGCTGTATCAATTGTATTATTGTCTTCTCCTTTAATTAGGAATACTGTTGTAATCTCAAGGATTCCCTTAAGTGTTAGCTTGCCATTCTCTATAGATTTCTCTTCTACTGCAGGCTTCACATCTACACTAAATACTTCTACTGTTTGCTCGGGTTTATCTTCTATAGCGATTGATTCTTTCTTAGGCATTGTAACAGCTACTTTATCTGCCAGATTCATATAGTTTAAAGATTTCTCCTTAGTCTTCACATTCTTTCCTGGGCAATAAATGTCGGATACTGTATCATAACTACTTTTATTATAAGTATTATAGCTAGCTGTTACGATACATTCGCATTCAATCACACGATCTTCACCATCATAATCAGGTGCAACTTGCATATAGGAAGGTGTTACGCTAAGAGAGCAGTCCCAAAATACTTCGTCATCACTTTTCACATTTTCAATGCTTCCTTCAAAAGGAATACGATGGGTTATAATTTCAATCTCTTCATCATTTCCAGCAACCTTATACATAGTCGTTATCTCGACCATACCATTAAACTTGATTTCATTATCTGTACGTTTAACTTGGTCTTCCTTAATTTGCATGTTTGACTTAATAATTTCACCTATGCAAGGTTTACTCTGTGCAACTGTTAAATCTTCTTTTACAATTATCTTTTCCTCTTTTTCATTACCCAAGCTGACAATTTCAATTCCTTCTGCCTTTGTTTGGATAGGGCCTTCTGCTTTGATATCAGTAATAACAGTGGTTTCCTTGCAGCCTGTGGCTTTAACATCCACTTGCATGATGACTTTAACATTTAGTTTGCGTTCATTAAGGATACTATAACTAATGTGTTCTACCTCATAATTAAAGTCTATTTTTTGATCCTTATTAACACCTTCCATGATGACAAAGTCTTCAACTGGTATAGTTCCCTTCATAGTATAGATACACTTTGGATTATTTACCGTTCTATATAGAATACATAAATTAACTGTCCCTCTGTATACAATACGGTCTTGTGTTACATCAATTTGGTCCATATTAATCTTTCCATCGAGCTGTACAATTGACTGCATATCTGGTTTTCCATCGGGCACTATCAGGTCGCGCTCTTTAATGACTTGAACACTTTCTTTTTTAGTCATCTCATCTAATGTGATTGGCTTTTTTATCAGTTCTACTGACATATTTCCCCCTCCTATGGCTTATATACACATATATGTATACATGATAAATACTACCTTGAAATTTGGACTAACTTTCTCTAGTCTTATATATATTCTTATCATTTGTATATTATTCCATATTTTATATATCATCCTCATCTTTTTAAAGAGATGGATGACTGTCTATATAGTTCTTAATCTTGCTTTCAAAATCTTTCTTAGAATCTTTAAAAAGTGGTCTGGCAAGTTCCTTTTGAATCTCTTCATTTGTCATATGAGCTGGATCCATCGTTCGCCCTTTTGCTTGATTTGAAGTTTCTTTTTCTTCAACTTTTTGTTTGTCTACTACTACTGGTCCACCCTTCCTACACTTACCTAATATCTCATATCCTCCTAATCCATTAAATTTTGTAATTGTATTCTCCAATGCCACTTCAATAGGCAGTACCTTATAAAAGGCACACTGTGCTACCTTTTCCACTATAAAAACGGGATCTAATGCATGTATTAACACTCTATCAGGAGAGGCTGCAAAATCTGCTCCTGCTGCTAGTATCTCTTCAAAGTAGGATTGACATGCCCCTGCAAATATAACTAACTCTGACATACTTGGTTTAATAGCCCTTGCTCTTTTCACAGCATCTATAAAGTATTGAGAGTTTCTATATTCACTAATATCGTATAAGCTTTTTGCATTCTTATTTAAAGCATCATGACCTGTTAATACTAAAATATCTGGTGAATACTTTTCTAATAAATATTTTATTCTTTTTGCTTGCTCCGATTCAGGTATATGTTCTCCTATAGCAGGTATATCTAAAGTCTTGTAATACTTGAGACATAGATTCAAATAGAAGGCATCCCCATCTACATGTAATACTGTACCTGTCTTTTGAAACCTTGGGTCTTTTCCCTTTTCACTCTCTGTTCTCTGTTTCATAATTTTATCTATTGTAGCCTCAACGGTATTCATAATACTATTTTCTTCATTTGTATATCGCATTCCTATAGATAGTTCTAGGTCTGAAATAGGCGCATCTGCAATAACTCTGTACGATACACCTTTTAGTCTAGCAATCTGGTTAGGCGAAATATATGTTACACGAAATAAAATATCTTTATTATAGGATAATCGTACTACATAATCTCCTATGTTAAACATCATTTATCACCTCTTTAAAGACCATTTATTACTATACTTATTAGTTAAAACTTGTTTGTATTCTTATTTTAAGGATATAAAAAAAGAAAGCTAGATTCTTTCCAGCTTCCTTTTCATATGTATCTTCCTAAAGTAAATAGCTTTTATATCTTAGTTAGCAATTAAATCATATAAATAGCTCACTTGATCATCGCTACCATCTAATATAACATTAGTAGAATAGGCAGCATACCCTTCTTTTTCAAATATTATCCCATATGTGCCATTAATAAGGGTTACTGTACATGGTGTTTGCCCTTTATATACACCATTTACATAGGCTTTAGCCCCTATTGGGTTAGTATTTAACGTAATTGTTTTGGTATTATTTAATACCGTATTATTTTCTTCAGATGTAGGCGTTGCAGTTGGCTGCGGTTTTTGAACTAAGGATATGTAGAGATTATATGTTTCTTTATTAGTGCACTCTATTTCTTTAGACCAACTTTCATATCCTTCTGCTTCTGCTTTGACTGTATAAGTGCCTTGTTGAACTTTAATTTCTTCTCCTGGTTTATACACTTTATCTTCTATTTGGATTGTATAATTAGTTACACCACTATTTACTAAAGGATTAATCACTGTATAGGCTTCTTTTACATCCTTTAATGAAATCTCATAGTTTTGCCCAGGATTTACTGTAATGGCTTGTGTAACAATTTCATAACCTTCCATTTGAATTAATATTTTATGTTCTCCTGGTACAATGCTAATTGTTTCGTTAATCTCTTCTAATGAAAAGAAACGTGACCGATCTATTTCTAGACTTCCTTTTGTAGTTGGTAAATCCTTAATGGTAATACCACCTGCTACTTCATCAATATTGATACTCCAGATAACATCATTTACGCCCTGAATACTGACTACATCAAAGGGTGTTACAAGAGCCATATTACTCGTGTTCCCATCACTTTCAAATACTCTTGTATCCTCGACATAATGATAGGTGGTTCCCCCAATATTGATTTGTTTATTGGACTCATCTACTGTTACACCACTTATTCTTTTCCATGATTTTGCTCTGGTTGTCTTACTAATAGATAGTACCTTTGCTTTATCTTCCTGATAAACCATTTCTATAATGTCTCCAGGTTTAATCTGTGAGCTAGGTATGGCACTGCCATAGCTGTCATTAATTCTTGTACCCTCTGTAAGCTTTCTACTTAATTCTTCCTTTTTTTCTATATCAAAACCTACTATATCCGTATCTGTTATCTTTTCCACTAATATTAATAATGTTGCACTATATTCCACCTTTGGAGCACTTTCTTCTACTTGTTCCTCTACTTGAACATAGTCACCTTTATTTGCATCCTTCACATATGTACTAATGACCATAAACATGACAATCATTAAAGTAATAAGTCCTATTACTAAAATACCAATCATATTTATAATAAGCTTCTTATTATTTTTCCTCACCATTTCACCCCTTTATCTATTTCTCACTTTATTGTACCTCTTTCACCTAAAAAGTCAATTCAATGAATTTAATGTAAGAAAAGACTATACTGCAGTTAAGCAACATAGCCCTTCTATACTATATTAAAAGAGTGTCTTATCTTCAGTAATTACCATCTATTAATTTGTTTTGCTACTTGTATTTGATTGGATTTATAACTAAGCATGTTCTCCCACTTTTGTTCAAACAT
This sequence comes from Bacillota bacterium, assembly GCA_023436395.1. Classification (GTDB taxonomy): domain Bacteria; phylum Bacillota; class Clostridia; order Lachnospirales; family Cellulosilyticaceae; genus Cellulosilyticum. Next base: position 136,669 of record JAEZJJ010000047.1, read on the forward strand.
ACTATAGTTCCACCTTCTTTTAGAACCAATGTATTTAAAACAAATACTATTAAATTTTTCAGGATAAATCATCATGAATTTTAACATATTAAATTCATCCTGAGAAATGGTTCTTTCTTTGTTATATTCCTCAATTAACTGATACAGAATCCTATCATCCCATTCGTTCTTTTGCATCATTTTGCTAAGAATTTGTGCAAGGTCTAAAATTTGAATATCATAATTACATATATCTATATCACCAATAATGTACTTACCACCTTCTGTTTTATTAACAGTATGGTAGGTAAAATCTTTATGTGCTATACTCCTAGTTAGCTTTACATCATTAATTAACCGATTGACTAAATCCGAATCTATACTCTCTAGGGCAATTTCTTCTAATTCCCTATACTCCTCACATCCTTCTAGAAACATAATTTCAAAGTTAGATTTTTGCTTAAGGGTGAGCATATTTCTTTTCAGCTTAGTATTTTCTGTTCGTCTTCTTAAATAATAATCATATATATTTTTAATTTTTGTTTCTTCTGCTAGTCTCACTTTACTACTAATATTCGTTGCTGCCCTATGAAAAAGCGCAAGGGATATAATGATCCCTTTTAAATCTTCATATGCTTTAAAATCCGTCTCTTCACAAGGTTCATACTCTTGCATGAGATAATACTGCTCGCCTAAGAGGGCATAAGGTACCTTCTTTTTAGTCGTATATATATTACTAAGTCCCTTATAATCATTTTCTTGAAGTTGCGTATCCACCTCGTAGTTAAAGTTAATTTGTTCCTTAGGAAGTTCCACCCTTCTTAATACAAATTTCCCTTTATTAGTATCCAAATAATAGTTGCTTCTTATATATTGATATTTCTTTATATTTAAATCATATTGAATAATTAACTCTCTACTTAGTGGTCTCACATCTTCTCCTCCTATCTTGCTTTCTTTCTCTATCCCACCCTTGCGCTTCTCGTCTCTTAATTTATATGATATGACAAGATAAAAAATATCTAATTTCCATTTATTTTTCAGCTTATCTTTAAAAATTCACTTTTTTATCATCTAGTGTATGATATAATATTCATGTTGCATAAAAGTTTTATTTTTTTTAGTAACAATTGTATGTTTGATGATTATTATCATAAAAATATATAGAGATTTTTTGATTGAAATAAAGGTTATTCATCCTATAGATTAGATTTTAATTGAGTGAGGTTATTATAATGAAACGTAAAGGTTGGCTTGTTCCTATTATCGTATTTTTAATATCATTTGTTTTTCTTTTTTCTTATCAACAAAAACAGGAGGTTGTATCTTTTGCAGATACTACTAACCTGCCTCCTATTATATGGTCTGAAAAATCAACCCATATTGTAAAGGTTTCTTTTGCATCTGCAGGTAAAGTTATTGAAGCTGTACGTGAAGAAGACAATTGGAAATTACCTACCTCTGATAACCGCAAAGCTGATGCCCTATATATCTATAACGTTATGACACCTTTCTTAGAGCCTCTCTTTGAACAAGTAGTTGAAACATCACCTACTGACTTAACCCAATATGGTATAGATGATATAGCTTCATGTATTACTTTATATGATGCAAACGGCCATGATTATCAAATTATAAAAGGCAAAGCTTTTGATGAGAAAAGCGATTATGTCTATGCACCTTCCACAGATACGATTTATACAATGAATAACACCGCCTTTAGAAACATTAGTACTAATCCTAATGATTGGAGTAGCAAAGAACTTCTTTCCTTTGAATTTGCTAATGTTAAAAAAATCAATCTTACTTATAAAGGTCATGGGGCTACTTTAATCCCTATTACTACTGAAAGTGGTGTTACTTTAACTAGTGAAGAACTGGATGAGCGTTTAGCCAATGAATTTATGAATTTCTTACAAACAACTAAAATTCAAAATTTTATTACTGAGGATGCTGATGAACGTGTCTTAAGTGTCTATGGTTTTAATTCACCACTTCTAAAATGTACTATTCAACTAAAGACGGGTGAAGTTTTATCTCTTACTATTGGAAATGTTAATGAAGCAGAAAATATTTGTTATACTCAAGTGAATAGCAGCCCTGCCATTGTAACCATTCCTTACTTTAATCTTTCTCAATTTAATATTCTATACAGTGAACTTCATGGTAAAGAAAATAATCAACTTGGTTAAAATAGCTTTATACAATAAAAGACGGGAAAAGAATGTGTGGATTCTTTTCCCGTCTTTCTTATTTTATTTATTTTTGCTTTTATAATAAGCCATGCAAAAATCTAATAAAAGTGGCTTTTGATTAAACTCTGGTTCCATAATCACTTTATTAAGTGCTACATCTAATAATTCACCAATTATTTTCCCTTTATCAATGCCCATTTCTATTAAATCTGATCCCGTAATGGCTAACATTCCTTTATGATAAGGCTCATTATTAGCAATGATTTCTTCTTTATAATCCCTTTGCTCCTTTATAGCCTTTAGTTTAGGTTCTAACTTTTCAAGATTTTGTGCCATAGCATCTGCATACTGGACTTTAAGTAAGTCTTCAAAAAGCTCTTCTCCTATACACATCATAACTTTTTTTACATAAACCTTTGAAATGGTATGTTCAATATGATAATCATGGAACTTAATGAGTTCACTAACTGATTTAATAGTATGATTATCTAGCCTCAAATCCTTAAGCACCTTTGCGGCTATCTGAACAGACTTCTTAGGATGGTCATAGAAATGATCTACACCCCGTTTATCTGTTGTCCTAGTATAAGCCTTTCCTATATCATGCAGTAACATCGTTAGTCTGATAGGTACTGTAGGTTCTGAATTTTCCATAGCTACTATCGTGTGTTTTGCCACATTATAAATATGATGAGGATGATTTTGAGGTGTCTCATAAGCCTTAATAAAATCAGGAATAATGTACTCTAATAGTTTGAGTTTATATAATAAATCAATATGCCCTGGTCTAGACGAAATACATATTTTTAGGAATTCATCTCTTACTCTTTCCTTACTAATATGAGAAAGTAAGCTCTTGCACTCTTCTATGCCCCTAAGTGTCTCCCTTTCTATCTCAAACCCTAGTTGCGCTGAAAATCTAACAGCCCTTAGTATTCTAAGTGCATCTTCTGTAAAACGTTCTTTGGCACATCTTACAGATCTTATGCATTTTAGCTTAATATCTGCTTGTCCCTCATAAGGGTCTATAAAACCTCTCTCAGGGTGATAAGCAATAGCATTCATCGTAAAGTCACGTCTAGAAAGGTCTAAGGTGATGTCTTCTACAAAGCTTACTTTATCCGGTCTTCTAAAATCTTTATATTCTCCCTCTATCCTATAGGTTGTCACTTCAAAATGCTCTTTATTTAAAATAACAGTAACTGTGCCGTGTTCAATTCCTGTATCATAAGTTCTCTTAAATATTTTTTTAATCTCTTCTGGCTTAGCAGATGTGGTAATGTCCCAATCATGAGGTTGTCTCTCCATTAATAAATCCCTCACACAACCTCCTACAATATAGGCTTCGTAACCTGAGGCTTCTATCATCTGTATAATTTGTATAGCTTCTTGAGGGATTTTATCATTATATTCCTTGTACATCTTCTTCCTCTTTCTATCCTCTTTAATAGAAGTATTGACATTTATTAGCTTCATTATAGCACATCCTATTTCTATATAAAAAGATTTCTTAACTTAGCCCCTTATCCTTCCTCTACCTTATATAAAAATCAGCCACTAAGACTTTTCTCTTAGTGACCGATTCTATCCTTTATTTATTACTAGATGTGATAAACTATAACATTTCTATCTAGGCTTCTTTACTATAAATATGCTTCTCTATTACTTTCCCTTCTTCCATAGATACAATGCGATCTGCTACCAGCTTAGCAAAATCCATATCATGGGTAATGATAAGCATGGACATTCCTTCTGTACTCAGACTTCTGATAACCTTAGCCACCTCTCCTGTTAAGGCTGGGTCTAAAGCTGAGGTTGGCTCATCAAAGCACATTAACTTAGGTTTCATGGCTAAAGCTCTCCCAATAGCTACTCTTTGCTTTTGTCCTCCTGATAATTCACAAGGATAACTCATTCCTTTATCTTCTAGCTCTAAGAACTTTAAGATTCCCATAGCCTGTTTAGTAGCTTCTTCTTTAGTTTGCCCTAACACACGTACGGGTGCTTCTATGATATTTTCTATAACGGATTTATGAGGAAAGAGATTAAAATTTTGGAATACAAGTCCTATATTTCTTCTAATTTGTCTAATCTCATCTTTATTAGCATATACGCCGTCTTTCAGTAAATATTGCCCGGCTACCTCTATACTTCCTTTAGAGCATTTTTCTAGATAATTAATACTTCTTAGGAGGGTAGTTTTTCCGCCACCTGATGCCCCTACTACTACCACTATTTCCCGTTCTTTAACTTCTAATGACGCTCCTTTTAATACATCTACTTTTCCAAAATTCTTATAAAGTCCACTTACCTTAAGCATATAATCCCCTCCTTATCTATAGTAATCATATTTCTTCTCAACTATTTCCAGCACCTTAGATAATACTAAAATCAGTATAAGATACATAGCTCCCACAATAACTAGTGGCATTAGTGTCGCATCTCTATTAGTAGCTACTCTTCCTATTTTGAGTAAATCATCAAACCCAACTGCATACACTAAGGCAGTATCCTTAACGAGTGTAATCACTTCATTAGTAATCGGTGGTAATACACGTTTTAAAGCTTGAGGCAGAATAATTCTAAAAAAGGTATCTCTCTTAGATAAACCTAATACTTCTGCTCCTTCATATTGTCCATGGTCAATAGACATAATCCCCGCTCTAAAAATCTCTGCAAAATAAGCCGCATAGTTTAAGGAAAATGCTAAAAGTGCAGAAATCATACGAGGAATCTTAATACCTATAATGGGAAATCCAAAGAAGATAAAAACAATTTGCAATAAAAGAGGGGTTCCTCGCATTAAAAGTATGTAACATTCCATGATCTTCGCTAGTATTTTAATTTTAGATAAACGACATAAGGCTACTATAATTCCTAGTGGAATAGCGAATAGTAAAGTTAAACCGAACATCTGCAAGGTTACACTTAGACCTGTTAGCATTTGAGGCATCATCGTCATTGTATATGCAGCTATATCTGATAATTGATTAAAAAACTCTCCCATCTCATATCTCCTCCTACTTTTGTATATCAGTATCTTTTTATATCTTAAAACCCTTTTATTCAATAATATATAATTTTAAAATAATAGGCAATTTTTATTATAAGTTAGCTTAAATCATTATTTACTTTAATAACTTAAGTTAATCCATAAGTAAGGTATAAATTTATAGCTTATCTAGTAAATACTTCACTAAATAAGCTATTATTAACGATGTATCCTATTTTTTATCTATTGGGTAATATCTTCTCCAAACCATTTAGTTGAAATTTCAGCTAACTTTCCTTCTTCTTTTAACTCTGCATAAGCTTTATTAAAGGCGTCTACTAAAGCTGTGTCTTCTTTTCTCATACCAACGCCATATTCTTCATCACCAAAGTCTTGCTCTAAAATCCTAAATTTTTCCTCACCTTTTTTAGTGATGTAGTATTTAATAATAATTTCATCAGCAACAGCTGCATCTAAACGCCCTGCTTCTAAATCCATTAAAACATCATTATTTGATTCATATGTAACAGGCTTCCCATCTTTAAATGTTGCTAACACTTCTGGTTCACTTTCAATAGCTTCAACTGCTGTAGAACTTGTTTGAGCCCCTACTACCTTATCTGCTAAATCTGCTTTTGTATTAATAGGTGAATCTGCTAAAGTAATAATGACTTGTTTATTCTTTAAATAAGGTGTGCTAAATGCTACTTGTTCTTTTCTTGCATCTGAAATTGAATAGCCATTCCAAATGAAATCAATATTGCCAGCGTTAAGCTCTGTTTCTTTCATATTCCAGTCAATAGGTTGAAATTCTATTTCTCTGCCCATTTTTTCTCCAACTGCTTTGGCTAAATCCACATCAAAGCCCACAATTTCACCATTTTCATCTCTAAAGCCCATGGGAGCAAATGTATCATCTAAGCCTGCAATGAGAGCTTTTTTACTCTCTCCCTGACAGCCAACTACACCTAAGGCTAATATACTTACTGCTGAAAGAATAGTTACTTGTTTGAATAAGTTTTTTATTTTCATATGTTATCTCTCCCTCAAGTATTATTTTATATTACTACTTAGACAATTTACCACACTAAAGTGATAAAGTCAATATTATTTACATAAATATAAATTTTTCTAATAATTTATCCACTAATATCTCTTGTTTCTTTCATAATTTTCTCACCAAATTTTAATGGTTCATTTAATGCTTTCTCATTCATGCTTCGTATACTAATACCATAAAAGAAAACAAGGGGCGATTAAAATGAGTATTTCATTTAATAAAGATACTTCAAATACTGAATCAAACAATGAAAAGGGGAGAACGAATATGTCAATTTCGCTAGAACAAATCGATTTAATTATGAAAAGAAGTAATGTAGGTTATACACAAGCAAAGGAAGCCTTAGAAAGAAGTAATGGAGATGTCGTTGAAGCTTTAGCCCTCCTAGAAAGAGAAGGTAAATGTGGTGATCATTCAAACCCATTCAAAACACAGGACCAATTCAATACTTATGTCGACACACTAAAGACGACTCATTTTGTATTAAGTAAAGATGATCATGATTATATTCATGCACCACTCTTAGCTGTTTTAGTTGTCATGCTTCTTTGCTTCCACGTTTCAGTTCTAGGTTTACTCATTGCTATTTGCATAGGTTTCAAAATTAGCTTAACAGATAAAATTACACATAAAGTTCGTTTTTCTAATGAACAATTTATGAAGTAATAATGAACAACACTCTTCTAAACCAAAATAAGCCTAGTTAGGTCATTCTACTCCTAACTAGGCTTATTTTTTATGCTTTCTATGCAAGTCCATATTTCTCTTCTAATTCTTTTAATAAATGGATATAGCGTGTTTGTATCCCTTGATGGGCTGCTTCTTGTTCAAACAGCTCACTTTTTTCATCTACTATTTCAAGAATTTCTTTAGGCAGCTGCCTTGCGCCAAAGCTATACACTACTTCATCCTCCTTGGCTATATGTCTTTCTAGAAGATGGGTATAACTTATTGCATGAGCTATCACATCTAGTTTACGTTCTTCATTTCCTGCTTTCACTTCATCTAGTGCCTCAATTAAATCTTTAATATAAAGTCTTCCTAGATCATGTTCAACAAGCATCCCATTACGAATAAGTTTAGACCCTAAACTTCCTAAGTGATTTTCCATTTCTTTAAACAAAAATTTTTCTTCTTTACCATGATGATGGGCATCTGCATAGTTTCTAATAAAATCTACCATATGATAAAAGTCTTCAAAATAAATAGACTGCCCTTCCATAATGCCTAAACTAGCTTTTCGCACTACCTTTAACATACGTGAAATATACTGATGCTCTTCCATCATTACTTCTATACTATTCATAAATTATTCTCCTTTTTTTAACCTATAAGTTCCTTCATCGATTTGATTGATTGTTCCTTTTTGTATTTCTAAAAATCCTTCTAACCAAGCAGCTCTTAGTACATAGTAGTCTGAAATGCTTCCACCTACAGCCTTCCAGTATGGTTCATGTACACATCTATTTCTTTTAAATGTTATACTATCTTCTGTTTGTTCAACTACCATATATGCACGATCACAAGGCATGCCATCTAACCAACTATCTGAAATTCCTTTATAGATCTCAGCTACATTTAATTCTTGCCCTAGTGCAGTAGCGCGGTCTTTTCCTGATTTATTAAAAATCAGTTTTAATACCTCTAATCTCTCTTTATCTTCCTTTAATATTTCTGTTACGCATAATGCTAATCTATACTCTGCCCCTGACACTTGTTGCTGCAGCCAACCATGAATATTATCATTCTCTATAACTTGTTCTAAAGGCCTTCTCTCTGCTAGTCCATACTGCTCTTGTAATTTTGCTTTTAGACTACTCCCCCATCTTTCTTTTGCTAGCACAGTTATATTCTCCACTAAGTCTAATTGATTTTGTACTTTATTATATAACCAATAATGAATTGGTCCTAAAAATGCACTCATAATTGCCTCCTCATGTTTTCTCTAATATTAATGCTATTATATCGGAGGTCTTTGTAATATGTTGTAGCCATAGCTACTCTTTTAACCCGAATTATAGTCCCATAAAATATTAGAAATATTTTTATCTATTTTATGTAAGATCTAAGAATAATCTGGCTCTATCTTGATTACACTCTTATTATATCTTGTTTTATTAACTAGCTTTATTGTTTACTCGATATTTCTATGGTTGAGCATTTATAGATTAAGGAGGAACTCTCTTTGAAGTTTTTAAAATATTTATTAGTTTTTGTTCCCATTAGTTTAATCGCTTATTTTCTTAAAGCTTCCCCTACACTCATGTT
>JAEZJJ010000011.1 GCA_023436395.1 Bacillota bacterium
AATAGTTGGATTACTATTCAATTTTCCATAATCTAGGCGCTGCTAAATAATGCCACCTTGTAACATTGCATCTTAGTCACACGTTTGAGTAGCTTGTTTTTGATTTTACGCTTCAAACTGATTAAGCTTATATTTATTTCAGCCTTTTCTAAGATTAAGCGAAGTAATAAATAAGTTATTATCCCTGTTATCATTTGAATCCTTACAGCGTTTTCACTATGTCCCATAAGGGTTTTAATTTTACAATGTTGTTTAATCCATTTGAAAAACAACTCTATATCCCAGCGTTTTTTATAGAGCCATGCTATTTCTTCTGAGTTATAGCACATAAGATTTGTTACAAATGTAAGTTCTTTACCAAGGGGATCAATAATCTTTATAATTCTATAAAAATGCTTTGTAAGATTAACAGACTCTTTACCAAGACGTACTTTCTTATCATATATAATGGTTGAGCCTAACGGTAATAACGCCTGCACTTCGTTACATCGTGTGATAGGTAGGTCTATCGCTTCTTTAAATTTAGCATTATCCTTAAGACGACTTACAAAGTAAATTTTCTTTGAGGTATAGCTGTCAAATTTTTTATAATCAATGTAACCTTTATCACAAATGTAAACTGTTCCTTTATCAGTCATTAGTTCGTCCATTTTTGTTCGATCATGACATGCTGCATTAGAAAAAATGATACGGTCAGGTACACCTGTTGGACCATCAATACTCGTATGCATTTTTATACCAGCCTTCGTCTTTCGAAACTTTGCCCAATCAAAAAAGCGCAAACACATACTTACAGTAGTAGAGTCAATCATTTTGACTGAACCAAATTTTTTAAGACGTTCATCTTTTGTAAGTGTTGAGAGACAAGTGTTAATCAAGTCTTGCATGATAGGAAGAAATACTCTGTAATCCCTGGTATTATTATGATTTGATAAAGTTGCTAAGCTGATGTCAGGTAGGATCTCTGACATTTGATCAGTCATACCTTGTTTTAAATCACGAAGACCATCATGCTCACAAATATGAAAATACATCATGCTTGCAAGGTGTTCATGGGTAAAGAATTTATTCTTTTTAAAGTCAGTATTCAGTTTAACAGTATGTTTCTGAAGTAATTTCCAGTTAATAAGACCTATAAATTTTTCAAATAAAGTAATATAATTATTCATAGTCAGCTCCTTTGGGTTTTGTATGGTGTCGTAATTATATTAAACCTTAGGATGCTGGCTATTTTCATGTCTAAAATTATGGAAATTTGACTTATAACATATCAACCGTTTTACTGTCAATGGAAATAAAAGTTAGTAACTAAACAACAATGTCACTGATATTAAAATATAACATCACAATATGTGGAGGGTTTTCGGGTCAGTTTGAAGTTTAATTATAAATTTCAATATATAGAGACCCTTTTTTCAAAAGTAATAATTTTATACTTTCGACTTAGATTCTTGATTCTTTGTAAGGTGTGTCTTATAATTATTTTTTGTATAAATAATGACAGATGAGATGATGATGTATTAATATCATCTAGTTGATAGAGTTGCTCCTATTTCATAGAGAGTATCTCAATGCCCCCCGGGGGGGTATTCTCCTATTTACGCCAAATAGTTTCCTTACTTTGACCAAAAGTATGTTAAAATATTTTCATTTATTGTGATGGACAAGGAGATTTTTTATGAGAGATTATGTTGAGGTATTCAAAGAAGATCAGAAAAAAGATGAGTCAAAATATATACAAGAAGCACTCGCTTGTTTAGATAAGTTTGGCGCTGCTTTTGAAAATGAAGATATAGAAGGAATGGATGCTTGTTGTCATTTTCCCCATTACTTGTTATCTGGAAATGAAGTGATCTGTTGGCAGAATAAAGGACAGATTACAAAAGACTTTTTTGAGCAATTAAAGAAAAAGGGATTTAAAAGAACGGTTGTAACTAAAAGAGAACCTATTTTAGTTTGTGAAAATAAAGTACATTTCTTGTACAGCTATGAGAGAGAAGATGAGTTTGGAAATGTTATGAGTCAGCATCATAATATATGGATAGTAACCTTAAAAGAGGGGAAATGGGGCATTCAAGTAAGGTCTTATTAATAGGCATTAAGTAGGATACATATTTTAACTAGATAAAAACGAATGAAGACTTGGAATGATTATGATTCCAAGTCTTCATTCGTTTCCGAGAAGTTTTAACTCAAAAGATCATTATTTTAAAAAGTCATCATCTCTGCCTAAAATGTGATATAATAAGATGACATAATGTTAGACTATAATACATAGACAGCTAGGAGAACACATATGAATAAGAAAATGACCAGCCTATTACTAGGAATGACATGGGTATTAAGTATGCCTATGACATCCCCAGTATATGGGAGTATAGCACAAGAAGTGCCTGCAAAGGAGCAGGTATTAGAATTAGAAGAGACATTGGCTCCTTCGGAATCTTTCGTCTCATTAGAGTTACAAGAAGAGCAAGAAGTCCTTTCAGCTTCTAAAAAAAGCTTATCACAGCTTGTGATGACCGTGGGTAAAAAGCAAGCGACACTAAATGGGAAGACCTATACTTTAGGGACTGCACCGTCTATTATTAAAGATAGAACTTACTTGCCAATTCGATTTGTGGTTGAAAATATACTAGGTGCACAAGTAGATTTTCACCATGCTCAAAAGCAAATTGTCATTCATAAGGCAGGCATGCGTATTGTACTAGAAGTGGGGAAAACAATAGCTACGGTTAATGGGACTAAGGTAACTTTAGATGGCCCACCAGTCATTGATGCAAGTACAACGTTAGTACCTATTCGATTTTTAAGTGAAAACTTTGGTTTTAAAGTAGATTATCAGCATGCCCTTAAAACCATTACTATTACACAAAAACAAGAATTACCTAATCAGGCGCCAATAGCGCGTTTTGCATTTAAAAAAGAGGCTTATGTGGAAGGTGAAACAATTGAACTTGTTGATAGTAGTTATGATCAGGATGGAGATTTAATTACAGCTAGAAGTTGGGAGTTAAGTGGCAAAGGGATGAGCTCGGATGTGACAAGTTTGCTTAAAAACTTACAACCAGGGACTTATACCCTCAGTCTTAAAGTCAAAGATGAAAGAGGTTTATGGAGTTCTGCTTGTACACAAACGCTGAAGGTTATTGCCAATCAGCCGCCTGTGATTACAAGTCTGACAACTCAAAAGGCAAGTTATGCCCAGGGTGAAGCCTTAACACTGACCTATACTTATGATAATGAACAGGATGAAAGAATTATCAAGGAAAGATGGACTTACCGTAAAAAGGATGAAGCTTCTAATCAAGCAGTTATAACTAAACCTTATGCCTTTTTTGCACAAGGGGAGTATATTGTTACCTTACAGCTCACAGATGCAGCAGGAAAAGTCAGTGAAGAAGTACAAACGACTGTACATATCACCCAAGAAGTGAGACAAAGCGAATGGACCTATCATTTTACCCAAGGTAAAATAGGGGATACTATTGACAATTATCAAGGCATTAATTATAGAAATTATAAAACGGCAACCATTAAAAATCAGTTGCAAAATCAAGAGATTCTCTGGATGAGTGATTCCCCTGAAGTAGTGACTCAAAATGGTATTTTATATCAAGGAGAGTTTAATGGGGAAGGACGTGTTCTTTTACATCACATTAATGGCTTTAGTGAAAGTGTTGCATCTAGTAAACGCTTTGTATTGATGGCAGAAAATAAGCAAAGTGAACCTATTACCCTACATTTGGGACAAGAAGTCATTAAAGGGCCTGTAGAAGATATCCTTTATTTAGGTCAACAAGTATTGTATGATTATTGGAGAAGTACTTCTTATCGTACCATTACCCTTGCACCAGGAGAAAAAGTAGCCCTTTATGATTCAAAAAATAAAAAATGGTATAAAGACCAGTGCATATCTGGGATTATGAACTTAGAAACCAGTGGTCCTATTACTTTAACCACGGCTGTACTTAATCAAGGCGCTGCTCTTAGTACCATAGAGCAATTACCAGTATTAGATAAGAGTATTCATATAAGGGGTACTTTTGAAGGAACGGTACGTTACTATGATCTCACTATTGAAAAGGGCAAGCCTTCACAAATTGTTTTAGGAGAATCGCCTGAAGAATGGGTATCAGGGACAGATGCTATTACTGGTGAGTCTATGCAAAATAAAGGGAACTTTGGTGTGACCTATCGGCTCACTCTAACAGCCCTTGAAGATACAGGTATTATTTTAAATCCAAGAGCTGATGTTTTTAGAGGGGCTGTCAAATGGGTTGATACAGGTGCTTACCTTGCACCCAATTCAGGTTACTTTATGGGACAAAATAAGAAGGCTGTTTTACTAGGTGTCATTAAAAAGGGTGAAACAAGAATATTAGAATATATGCTGCCTAATGGTTCTTCTGCCCCTGTTCTTCTAGGGTTTATACCAAAGAGTCAGTGGTAAGAAGCAAATAGGCATAGCGTAGGCTAGAAAAGAGAGGGTCTATTATGAAGCAAGAAATCAAGAACATTGCAGGGAAGGTCATTACACGAGAGGATGAGCGGTATGCAACCTGTAAGCTAGGATGGAATAGAGGGGTGGAATGGTCACCTTATGCCATTGTGTATTGCCAAGATGAAGAAGAGGTAAAAAAGGTGATTCAATTTACCAAGGCTAATCAGCTCTCCTTACGTATTCGTTCTGGTGGCCATCATTATGAAGGTTATTCCAGTGGTGATGACGTTGTCATCTTAGATATGAGTGAGATGAATGACATCTCCATTGATGAAGAAGCGCAAACTGTAACTGTTCAAGGTGGTGTGCAAAATGAAGCCCTCTATCAAGCTGTTGGCGCAAAGGGCTATCCTTTTCCAGGAGGTGGTTGTCCTACTGTTGGCGTAGCTGGTTTTACCCTTGGAGGTGGCTGGGGCTATTCTGCTAGATATTTAGGGCTAGCAATAGATTCTCTTTTATCAGTTACCCTGATTGATGGAAAGGGGAACAAACTGATAGCAAGTGAGACCTCTCATCCTGAACTTTTTTGGGCGCTTAAAGGCGCAGGTGGTGGTCAATTCGGTGTCGTCACAGCTCTTACTTATCGTCTACCTAAAAAAGAGGAGAAGGCAACATGGATTCACTTAGACTTTCCAAATGCTGCAGTAGAAGAAAAGGTGGAGATTATAGCGACTTGGCAAGAAGCTTTTGAAACCATGGCACCTTGCCTTAACTTAAAGATGAGTCTCTATTATTCTAATGAACGAGGAAAAGGTGTATTTATGACAGGAATCTGTTATGGTGATGAAGCCTTAACTAGGAAGCTACTCACACCTTTGACAAGCATAAATAGTCATCAAGTTTTACAGTTAAAAGAGGCTCCTGTTATAGAGGTGAATCAAATTATTCAAGATAGCCATCCACCTTATGAAAAATATAAATCCAATGGACGCTTCTTAATGCAAGCCTTAGACAAAAAGGCGATTTTAGAGTTAGTTAGGCTTATAGAAGAAAAGCCAGAAGGTGCTTATTATACAGCCCTTTCTTGGTATGGCATGGGAGGAAATATCACGAAAGTAACCAAGGAGGATGCAGCCTTTTATTATAGAAAGGCAAGGGCAATCTTAGGTCTGCAAGCAGTCTGGGAAGATCAAACCCTAGCACAGCCTTGCCGAGACTGGGTGCTTAAAGGATTAGAGAAAGTAGGGCAATATACAGAAGGTGCCTTTGTGAATTTCCCTTTAGCAGAATTGGAAGATTATGAAAAGGCCTATTATGGCTTATATCAAGAACGCTTAAAAGAAATTAAGAAAAAATATGACCCAGAAAATGTTTTTGCATTTCCTCAAAGTATAAGGATTTAAAGATAAAAACTATTAGTCTAAGTATTGTTAGATTAATAGTTTTTATTTAGTTAACTCAGAGAATATATAATATATGGAGAGGTAGGGCAAGAAATGGGGTATGTACTTGTTAAGAAGTAAAATACAGTTGTAAATATGACAAGGAATGGTATAATGACTAGAAAACATTTACATGCATCAAATAAGATTGTTGCTAAGCGAATGAAATAAATTTTTAGCAAGATTAACAAGCGCATACACATAGAATGGTGAGGCATACGAAATGACGAAAATAAGTTTTAAAGATTATGGATTAAGTAGAGAGCTGGTAAAAACCTTAGATTTATTAGGATTTAAAACACCAACTAAGGTGCAGCAGGAAGTCATCCCTTTAGCATTAGCTGAGATGGATGTTGTGGTGAAGTCACAAACAGGAAGTGGTAAAACAGCCGCCTTTGGCATTCCGATTTGTGAAAAAGTGATGTGGGAGGAAAATAGGCCACAAGCCTTAGTGATTACCCCTACGAGAGAGTTAGCTCAACAAGTTTGGGAAGAAATCTTTCATATTGGAAGGCTAAAACGTATCAAAGGGGTAGCCTTATATGGAAAGGCATCCTTTGAAGCCCAACAAAAAGCCCTTAAGCAAAAAACACATATCGTGGTAGGAACCCCAGGCAGACTTATTGACCATTTGAGTAGAGGGACCTTAGCAGTAGAGGGGATACGTTATTTAGTGATCGATGAAGCAGATGAAATGCTACGTATGGGTTTTGTGGAACAAGTAGAGGAGATTCTTCGTCAGTTGCCAAGAGAGCGGGTGACGATGTTATTTTCGGCAACCCTGCCAAAGGATATAGAGCTACTGAGTGAAGCTTATATGCATGCACCCACAAGGGTAGAAATAGAAACAGAGCAGATAGTAGCCAATACCTTGACTGAAGCAGGCTATAAGGTCATGGAAAAAGACAAGTTAGCCTTATTAAAAGATTTACTTGTCTTAGAGAATCCAGAATGCTGTATTATCTTTTGTAATACCAAGCAACAGGTAGACGTAGTTTACGAACAGCTCCTTAAGGCAGAGTACCGCTGTGAGCGTATTCATGGGGGCATGGAACAAAAAGATAGGCTAAGGGTAATGGAAGATTTTAGAAAAGGTTACTTTCGTTATTTAGTAGCCACTGATGTAGCAGCAAGGGGTATTGACATTACCCATATCACTCATGTTATAAACTATGACTTGCCTCAGAATAAAGAAAACTATGTACATCGCATTGGACGTGCAGGAAGAGCCCAAAGAGCAGGGCAAGCAATGAGTTTTATTACCCCAGAAGATAAGGATTATTTGGAAAGCATAGAAGGGTATATACAAAAAGAAATTCCCTTAAAGCCACGTCCTTTGGTGACGAAGTTAGCTGAGCAAGAAATACGCTTTAGAGAGAAAATGCATGAGCCTATTCGAAAAATGGAGACAAAAGGAAGTAGCTTAAATCAAGAAATTTTAAAACTCCATATTAATGCGGGCAAAAAAACAAAGATGAGACCCGTAGATATTGTAGGGGCCTTATGTCAGATAGAAGGAATCAGTGCAGAAGATATAGGCATTATTAATGTATTAGATGTTTCTACCTTTGTAGAAGTACTCAATAACAAAGGAGAAAAGGTATTAAAAGTGCTCCAAACAATGCCTATTAAAGGAAGAGTAAGAAAAGTGACGAAGGCAGATCGGTAATCGTAAAAAATAACAACAAAAAAGCAAGCGTACACGAATGTAAGCTTGCTTTTTTGCTATTCCAGCCACCCAAGTCATAACTTTTGACATGCTTATCAAGCCTCCACAAGGGCATCCTATGGCTCCTCAGCACACAATACTTCTTAGTGGCTGCAAGATAAGCAGTATAAAAGTTAAACCAAGGAGTGAGGAGCTCTTAAAAGTCTTAGCCGGTGCACCCTTTGTGATGAGGAAGCTAAGGCTTTAAGACTCTGGTTTAAAACTTTCTTTAGGTGTAAAGTTTGTGAAATAACTTATAAGTACGCGCCTCCCTTTACAGCGCAGAAGGGAACATTTTCCTTAGAGCCAGAGGTACCTGTAACGACAGATTGAGACTTGGTCGACCCGGTCAGTTCCTCAACTTGAAACTGTGGTGATTCTGCAGTGGAAGTTATTTGTTTACCTTTACACTCTATATAT
This sequence comes from Bacillota bacterium, assembly GCA_023436395.1. Classification (GTDB taxonomy): domain Bacteria; phylum Bacillota; class Clostridia; order Lachnospirales; family Cellulosilyticaceae; genus Cellulosilyticum. The sequence goes on from JAEZJJ010000011.1 coordinate 8,015, forward strand.
GTGATAAAAAATAACATTCCCTAATAAAAATTCAAAAAAAATTAAAAAATATATTTTGTGATGAAAATCTGGCATAATATATAAAAATTAGACCAGCATTATCCATAACCTTCTACATATACATTCATGTGCTCATACCCTCGGTGGTAGTACATATAGCCATACTATTGAACATATCACTTACACAATCATTTGATGGCCAATAAAAAGCATTATCACTTCCATAGATTAGAGCTAGCAAACTATCGGTGAGTTGAACTTTTAAAGAGAAATATACCCATACTTTAAGGCGTATGAAATAGATAGAGATAAATAGAATATGAAGTGAAGGATTCGAGATGAATTATATTGAAAAGGCAAATGAAATTTTTGAACAGAAATACCATTGTTCCCAAGCAGTCTTATCAGCTTTTGCAAGTGAATTAGGTATTACTGAAGCACAGGCATTAAGGCTAGGTGGATGCTTTGGAGGAGGAATGGGAAAAGGAGAAGTATGCAGGGCTGTAGTAGGGGCATTAATGGCTTTAGGATTAAATTTCATTGATATTGTCAATACTTAAAAATTTTGCGTCTTTTATAATAGGCCATCGTCTTTATATATGAAGGTAATAATAAATAAGGAGATGGATAGAATGGAAGAAATAATCAAATATTTATCAGAAATATCAGCTGATACCATTGCATCAGTTTTAACAAGCCTTTATCACAATTGGCTTCCTTTAAGTTTAGCTATACTTACTGCTTCATTAATGAAAGTATATATTAATGCGGAAAAACTCAAACAGTCATTACTTAGAAAACCAAAAGTTTCAATTCTTGCAAGCGTTACTTTCGGAGCGTTTACACCGCTATGTGCCTGCGGTACAATGGCCGTAGTTATTGGCCTTTTATCTACGGCGCTACCATGGGGACCAGTTATGGCTTTTCTAACTTCATCCCCACTTATGAGTCCCGATACTTTTATAATGATTGCAGGTGTAATCAATATCAAGTTTGCGATTGCACTAACCTTAGCCTCAATCATTATCGGACTGGTTTCAGGTGGTTTGACACATGTAATTGAGAAAAAGACCGATTTTATAAAAGATCAGTTAAGACTTTCTAAAAGCCCGAAAGCCCAAGCTTGTGATTGTAGTAGTGTAGCTTCAGAAGCTACTTGCGATTGCAGTAGTATAGCTTCAGAAGCTGCTTGCGATTGCAGTAGTGTGGCTTCAGAAACTGCATGTGGTTGCAGTAGTGTTGCTCCAAAGGCTGTATGTGGTTGCAGTTCTTCTGCAGCAGATGCTAAGCAAGCAATATCAGAGAATACAAATGCTTTTATGAGAATGATGAAGAAGATTCGAATTAAGGAAGTTGGAAAAGCTTTGATAGATGTAGGTTTAAAGCAAATACTTTTGTATTTCGCTATCTTTGTGGGAGTTGGTTATCTTATTCAATCTTTTGTACCTACTTCAGTAATTATGTCTCTATTCAGAGGGGATAGTATGTTTTCAGTTCCTTTGGCAGCTTTGATTGGTCTTCCTCTATATGTTAGCGGTGAAGGTGCAATCCCACTTATTAAAGCATTAATGGATGGTGGTGCGGGTGAAGGTGCAATGATGGCATTTATGATAACAGGTCCAGCAACCAGTGCCTGGGTTATTGCCGGAATAACAGCTTTTATGAGAAAAAAAGTTATTGGTCTATATATCGGTTTCGTATTTGTAGGTGGCGTTTTAATGGGGTACTTATATCAATTACTAATAGCAATGGGGATATAATTTACATCGGAGGAAAACTTATGGAAGCTGGATTTATTCAAGTAGAAGATGGAGCATTTAAACGAAATAGTAATGAGATAATGTTAAGGGGATTTTCAGTAGGATCATGGATGGATATTGAAAGTTTCATGCTGAGGATACCAGGTACAGAGAAAAAAATTCGTCAGACTTATGCTGAAGTTTATGGTAAAGAAAATGCAGAAAAATTTTTTGATGACTTTCTGAACTATTTCATAAATGAAGATGATTTTATACTTTTAAAAAGTATGGGGATAAATGTATTAAGATTTGCACTTGGTTACAGACATTTTGAAAATGACCAAGAGCCCGGTAAGTATATTCATGAAGGATTTAAGCATTTAGACCGTGTACTTGAGCTTTGCCGTAAATATGAGATTTATGCAATTCTGGATTTGCACTCTTCTCCTGGTGGGCAAAATCCAGACTCACATGGTGGGAGTGAAACAGGAGTAAGCGAATTTTGGGAAGATGCTTTGGCAAGGGAAAGGTTTATTAATCTATGGGGGTATATAGCCAAGAAGTATAAAGATGATACGATTATTGCCGGTTATGATGTACTCAATGAACCCAGCTTTGTTTCAGATATTCCTGCCTTCAATGACTTTTATAGGAAAGTAATTAAAAAGATAAGGGAAGTAGATAGAAATCATATTATTTTTCTCGAAGGAGATGACTGGGCGAAAGACTTTAGTATTTTTGATAGTCTTGGTGGATATCAACAGGCAATTTCTTTCCACTTTTATCCTGGACAGCACGTCTATATGTCTACAGAACCAGAAGAGAGAAAAGCTCAATTGGAAGAAAAAATATCCTATTTTACAAAGTTAAGAGAAGAAACAGGTATGGCACTTTGGGTAGGAGAAACTGGAGGACATTTTCCTAAAGATAAATTGATAGAAGGTATCAATCTAGTCAAAGATTGTCTTGATATTTTTGAAAAGCATGGTATTTCGTGGACTTTGTGGACCTATAAAGATGCGGGAGCAATGGGAATGGTTTATCCGAAAGAGAATACAAAGTGGATGTCTATGGCCAATGATTTTAGGCATCAATGGCAAGTGAAAGGGCGTAGTAATCCAACGATTGCTAAAGAAATATTTGAGATGGTAGAAAACAAGTTTTCTTACACTGTTAGTGAAAAAATAAAAGATCCTCTTTCTTTCAGGCTATATGCTTTTCTTAATGAACTACATATACATATGCTGGTCAAACCTAAATTGCAGTCTATTCCATGGGAAAAGATGAAAGAGTATCCAAAGTCTTTCTTATTAGAAAACTGTGAAGGCTTAGAGGAACTTGCCGAGTTAGTCAAGTCATATACGTTACCTTCGGAGTTGGAGGTTTAGTTTGTAAGTCATACAGATTGTTGTTATATGAGAATATTATTTTGCTTAATGCAAGTAATAAAAAAATATCTTAGGAGGGTTAATTATGTTTAAATTTAAAAAATCAGTAGCAGGTGTTGTAAAAGAAGAATTTGAGTGTGAGTGTTGTGGCATACTAGATGGTCAGGCTCCAGTAGAATGTGGATGTGGTTCTATGCCAGTAACCAATTATGCTAGTTGTGATTGTTGCGACGCACCAACAGAAAATGCTAAGTCTTCAACAGCTTCTGGATGTAGTTGCTCATGCTCACAAGAAAAGTAAAAGTCTAATCGTGTTTCTTAAGGATTAAAGAAAGAGGTGTGATATGTCTAGTATAGTTTTTCCTGAAGAATTTATATGGGGTACAGCTACCTCTAGTTATCAAATTGAGGGTGGCTATAATGAGGATGGGAAAGGTGAGTCTATTTGGGATCGATATACACATACATATGGAACAATACTAAACAATGATACTGGTGATGTTGCATGTGATCATTATCATCTTTATGAAAAAGATGTAAAAATTTTAAAAGAATTAGGTATCAAATCCTATAGGTTTTCGATTTCGTGGTCACGAATATTTCCTGATGGAAAAGGAGAACCAAATGAAAAAGGCATGGATTTTTATCGAAATTTAGTGAAATTGTTGATTGAAAATGGGATAACGCCTGCCGTCACTCTTTACCATTGGGATTTGCCCCAGAAGCTGCAAGATATAGGTGGATGGGTAAATCGGGAGGTTGTTGAGCTTTTTGAACAATATGCTCGCTATGTATTCAAGGAGCTAGGGAATAAGGTAGCTATTTGGATGACTTTCAATGAGCCTTGGGTATCCTCATTTATTGGATATTGGTATGGTGGACATCCACCAGGTATTTCAGATCTTTCATTAGCCTTACAGGCAGCACACAATATATTGCTAGCGCATGGTAAGACTGTTCGTGCTTTTAGAGAAATGGGTATGAAAGGAGAAATTGGGATTTCACTTAATCTCAATCCTGTCTATCCTGCATCTGAAAATGAAAATGATTTGTTTGCAGCTAACAGGTACAGTGAATTCTACAACTCGTGGTTCCTTGATCCAATACTGAGAGGAAAATATCCTGAGCAGCTTTTAAATTTGTTTTCCAATATCGCAACACTTCCCAATATGGATAGCGTAGATATGGACATAATACATTCGCCTATTGACTTTTTAGGAGTTAACAATTATTCATTTAGCTCTGTAGTTTACGATGCAAATAAATTACCGTTTCAATTAACCTTTGCTGATACTGGAAAAGTTAAGACTGATACAGGATGGGAGATATACCCCGAAGGTATTTATGATCTGCTAGTATATCTGCACCAGGAATATAATGGAGTTAAGATAATGATAACAGAAAATGGTGCGGCATTTAAAGATGTTATTGATAATGAAGGGAAAGTAAATGACAGTGAAAGAATAAGTTACCTTAATGAACATATTTTCCAAATTCACCAAGCAATAAGGGATGGAGTCAATGTGGCAGGCTATTATTTATGGTCATTAATGGACAATTTTGAATGGAGAGTGGGTTATTCCAAAAGGTTTGGAATAGTTTATATTGATTATGAAACGCAGAAGAGGATAATAAAAAAGAGCGGTTTTTGGTATAAGGAAGTTATTGAGAATAATGGAATTGGTGAAGAATACTAGAACGCTCTGGTCTATATCAGAATTCATTCTTTACAACAAACAAAAGATTATATTGCGTTCTAGAAATAATATACTATAATAAGCTCAAGAGTGATTTGAGCTTATTTGTGATGTGTGGCTAATAATTCAAGTATGCCTGACTGCCAGCAATTGCATGTTGTAGAAATGAGATGCTAGTTGAATTAACTTAGCAGTATGAGTATTTGCGTAATTGTTACATACTGATATAAATATAAAAGCAATAGAAAGGTTATATAGGTGAAAAGTATGGAATATAGTACCGAACAAATATGGGAAGAATTCAGTTCAGCACTTCGTTCATTTATTACTCGTAGGGTTTCTAACTCTTCTCAAATAGAAGATATTTTACAGGATGTATTTATTAAAATTCATTCCAATATTGATTCACTTAAAGAGGATACAAAAATTCGTAGTTGGGTCTATCAAATTACACGAAATACGATTATTGATTATTACCGAAAGCAAAATATTAAGTTCGAGGATATTGATGAGATACACTTAGAAGACGAAGGAGGTATCAACAACATCAATAATATGATTGAATTAGAACCAACTCAAAAGGTGGCTGCTGGCTTAAAAGGAATGATTGATGACCTTCCGGAAAAATACTCGCAAGCACTCTATCTTGTGGAATTTGAAGGGTTAACTCAGGTAGAGTTGGCAAAAAAGCTAGGGATATCTGTATCGGGTGCAAAGTCACGTGTTCAACGGGGACGCCAATTGTTAAAGGATAGCCTTATGAAGTGCTGTCATTTTGAACTCGATTTATATGGAGCGATTATTAACATTCACCCTATTTGCTGTTGTTGTTGTCAGAAGAATAAAAATAATTAATGAGTCCATATTCTTTTATAAACCTATATTGTAATAACAAATTGAACTACTGTGCTATTTTAACTTTCACTATAAAAAATCAATAACCTTATTTATAGTAAAACGAGGTGAGTTGCGTTGAGTATCACATTCATGACTTTATAATAGAAGTTAATGAGTTAGGCTGACAAGCGTATCATTAGACTTTTACCATCTATAGAGATGGTGGAGTAGTAGATTGGTAATATGGTTTAATGAATGATTTCTTAAGTCAAATGTAGTAGTATTTTTTAGGAAACAATTTGTTAGTTATCGAATTGCATTTTATTCTCACCTATTAGGGCTAAAATTATTATGGAGAGGATCTAATTCATGTGGCCTTGGATTGGAGAATGATATTACAGAGGTAGTTTTTCGAACTATGACGTAATGCTGTCATAGTTTGTTTGCTATACTGGGTTTGAAAGGAGAAAAAATGAAAATTGATCGACTGATGGGTATTGTTGTTTATTTATTAAATAATGGTCGGACATCTGCACAGAAACTAGCTGAAGAATTTGAAGTCTCTTCCAGAACGATTATGAGAGATCTAGAATCATTAGATCAGGCGGGGATTCCTATTCAATCTTTTTGTGGTGTAGAAGGCGGTTATCAAATTATGGATGACTTTGTTTTTGAAAAGCAAGTTGCAACAAGTCATGAATATGATTGGATTGTGACTGCCCTGAAAGGGATGGCAAGTGCCTATACAAGCAAAAGTTTAGAACAGACTTTAGCGAAAATTAAGAGCTTAAATTATACGGAGGGTATTGCTGTTTCCGTAGATTTGGGTGTCGCAAGTGAAGATGACAAAATAAATGAACAGTTGAGGCTATTAGAAGAGGCAATTGAGAAAAAATGTGTTGTTCGATTTTCATATACAAATAGTCATGATGAAGTAAAAGAGATTCAGCTAGAACCGGTTTGCTTCCAATACAAGTGGTATAACTGGTATCTGATTGGATATTACGAAAAATATCAGGATTATTGTATGTTCAAATTAGTTCGCATAGACAGCTTAGAAGCAACAGATATAAAAAACAAAAAAATCCATCATCTTTCAGATGTTAAGCTAAAAGAGGATAATAATAATATTGTACATATCAAACTTTATGGAAAGGCAATCATAAAATCAAAGTGTAGGGAATATTTAAACGGACGAATCACACGAGAGTATAGAAATGGTGATTTTGAGTTTTGTTTTTCTGTACCAGAACATGAGACATTTTGGTACGGAGTGCTTCTCTCTTTTGGAAATAAGGTTAGGATAATCGAACCACAAGAAATAAAAGAACGTATAATAAAAACTTGCAAAGAAATACAAATGGAATATGAGGAATAAGGATGAAACTGTATTCGAAAGAAGAAGCAAGACATATGCTATGTCGCTATCACAATCTGGATGGAGCAGAAGCGCTATACGGGAAAATGGGTGTAGAAAAAATAATGCAGAGAATACACAGTATTCAGTATGATCCTTTGAATGTTGTAGCAAGGAATGCCGATTTAGTATTGCAAGCAAGAGTAGAGGATTATAAAGAACAGGATCTTTACAATCTAATATATAAAGAACAGAAATTGATTGATGGATTTGATAAAGAAATGTGTATTTATGACACCAAAGATTTTGCTCGCTTTAGGTTTGTTCGAAATGAGTATCATAAACATGTACTTCCTACACTAGAAAGCCGTAATCAGGTAGGCGTCTTGGATATATTAGATGATGTCAGAGAGTTTGTAGCCCAGCATGGCAAGACAGGGACAAAAGATATTTCAATTGGAGAAGTACGGGAAAGTCGCTGGGGACATAGGAAGCTATCTAGTGCTGCGTTAGATTATTTATTTAACAACGGTGACCTCTGCGTAGTTGATAAACGAGGTACACAGAAGTATTTTGATTTGACAGAGCGAGTGCTCGAAAGTAAAGATTTTCATTGTGACCCAAATATGACAATAGAAGAATTTTTGGAATGGTACATAGAAAGAAGAATAGAAAGTGTTGGTTTGACATGGAATAAATCAGAAGGAGCTTGGCAGGGGCGATTTTTAAGTAACAAAGAGATTCGTACTCCCATCTTGCAAACACTGATTGAAAAAAATAGAGTTGAAGAAATACAAGTTGAAGGAATCAATGAACCCTTCTATACATCAAAGAATTTTCAAGCATATATGAAATATCAACCACAAAATAGTTATGTAAGATTTATTGCACCTTTAGACAATATTATGTGGAATAGAGAAATGCTAGAAAGGATATTTGATTTTACTTATCGATGGGAAGTGTATACCCCTGTTACCAAAAGAAAATTCGGCTATTATGTATTGCCTGTACTATATAATGGTCAATTTGTAGCAAGGTTCGAGGCAGAACCGATTCGTCAGGCAGGAGAATTTGTCATTAAAAACTGGTGGTGGGAACCAGACATTGAACCAAATGACGATATGATAGAAATGATTGCAAAAGAAATGAAGCGCTTTGCAGAGTTTCTTCAAACTAATGACTCATCAAAAAATATTAAAAAGTTAGGAGCGCATTAAAATAAAAGAAATCAAAAGATAGGACATAAATAAATACGTAAGCACAAAATATCCCTGCAGCTACTTATGCCTAGGGATATTTTGTGTTCATAATAAAAATATAATTCATGTATATGTTAAAGCCGTGGCAATGACTTAGATGGGGAATCTTTAGACGTAGCGTAAGAAGGTCGTTGCTCTAATAGATACTTAAGATATTGAAATGCTTTTGTATGACTACGTTTAAATTACTTAATAACTAAATGACAAATGACTTCCAGTTGCTTGTCAATTTCTTCTTCAGTAATGTTTAACACATTAGCATTAACTTCCAAACTATCTAGTAGAAGTAGAACGGTCAGAGCCATAGTTTGAACATCGAATGATTTAAATTCACCTGTTTTTTGCCCATACTCAAAAAGTGCTACCATGGAATTTTGAGCTGCTTCTCGCCGCATTCTCATATAGTCACTTTGCCCTGGCTCTTTGTGGGCAAACTCCTGAATAGCAAATGAAAATCCAGCACTTTCACCTATAATGCCATTATGCTTCCGGTCTTGTAAAAACCATTTGAACATTAATTCGGCAGGCATCTTCTTGCCTATGGAATCCTTCTGTAATTCGCCTATTTCACTCCTGTCCTGTTCTAGAATTTCCGAGAATATTTCCTTAGTAGAACCAAAATAATGATATAGTCCACCCCTACTTATACCACAGATTTCGCAAATATCTTTCATTGTAACGCCAGTATAGCCATAATGTGCAAAATGCACTTTAGCTTTTTCTAATATCTGCTGTTTCGTTTGATCACCTTTTTTCAATGGACTGTATCCTCCTTTTAGTAGATAGGGTATTATTTGCTTGACAACAATTAGACACGTGTGTATGATTGTAATTAAATTATAGACAATTGTGTCTATTTTGTCAATTGTAATTATAAAGAGAGGAAGAAAAGCTATGAAAATCAAGCAAGTGTATGGTTGCTTATTGGTTTACGCTAAACCCTATAAATTATTGGCAATTACTTTTTTAATTGTCAGTATGATTAGCTCAGCCATCAGCATATTTGAGGGTTTTTTACTACAGAAGATTGTAGATTATTCCATAGAACGGAACCTGAATAGCACACTAAACTATATTTTTGTGACAGTTGGAATCATCGTACTGGGAATCATGGTTACATACTTTGCCCGAACAGTCTATGGTAAATTCATTTCAAGTCTAATGAGCGATTTTAGAAAACTATTCCACACCCATGTCCAAAGGCTTGAAATGAAAGAGATTGAAAGCAAAAAAACGGGCGATATTTTGTCACGATTTACGAGTGATTTAAGTGATATGGAAAAATTCTTTGGTGAAGGCCTTTTTGACTTATGTATCCAAAGTCTTTTGTTTGTGGGTGCATTTGGCTATCTATGCCTTATTAATTGGAGGTTATTGCTAACTAGCATAGTGTTTTCACCAGTGGCAATTGGGATAGTTATCTTTGCTTCTACCCGTATTACTAAACATACCTACTTGAATGGTATTCATATTGGAAATGCCAATGCCGTGGTACAAGATGCTATAAATGGCATAGCCATGGTAAAGTCTTTAAACGCAGAAGCTGAATTTGAACAAAAATATCAATCATTTATGAATAAGTCCCTTATAACCACATGGAAATGGATCAGAACGACTATTGTGATTATGCCTTTTCAAGTTGCATTAAGGTGGGTTCCTAATGTGATTTGCGTGTCCTATGGCGGCTATCTTGCAATTAATGGTCAATTAAGTGCAGGCACACTCATGGCCTTTATATATCTGCTACCCTTTGTATTTATGCCCCTTGCTACCTTTACTGACCAAGTGATGCAGCTAATGAAAGCAAGTGGTACCGTTAGTCGGGTAATGGAGATCTTAGACATGCCTAAAGAGCGTGAAAGTGGAGCGCATCTTGATGTGAAAATCCAGTCCAGTGCCATAAAGTTTTCAGATGTTTCGTTTAGTTATGTTGAAGGAAAAAAGGCAATTGAGGGAGTAAACCTTCATATCAAGCAGGGTGAAAAAATCGCTATAGTAGGCCAGAGTGGCAGTGGCAAATCTACACTGGCAAAACTAATTTGTGGTTTTTATGAACCAGATAGCGGTTCGATTGAGATTTTGGGAAATCCTATAGAACAGTACACTTTGGATAGTCTGCGGCGTAAAGTTTCTTATTTGATGCAAGATAGTTATCTCTTCCCTGTAAGCGTAATGGAAAATATATCTTATGGAGATCCCACAGCTTCTATGGAGCATATTATTGCTGCCGCTAAATTAGCTAATGCACATCATTTTATTATGGAATTGCCAGAAGGCTATCAAACATTGTGTAGTGAACATGGTGGCCGATTCTCAGGCGGTCAAAAGCAACGTATTTCTTTAGCACGTGCAATTCTTAGAGAAGCACCTATATGTTTGATGGATGAACCAACTTCTGCTTTAGATATGGAATCCGAAGGGTTAATTCAGCAATCACTTAATAAGGCGTTAAAACAACAAACGGTAATCATGATTGCCCATCGGCTTTCCACCATTAAGCAGGCCGATAGGATCATTGTCATGAATGAGGGCAAGATCATTGAGCAAGGGTCCCATAGTGAATTACTTGAAGCTGGGGGGCATTATAAACAATTATTTGAAACACAAATACGATAAAGTTAGTTGGTGATTCTTATGCTTAAGCATTTTAGATTAGAGGAGATTATTAGATTTTTTAGGTTTGTAAAACCAAGAGCAAAGCGTTATCTTATTGGCTTATTGGGTAACTCTGCTTGTGAGGCTAGTGCTGCCGTTATACTGCCTATTATTATCATGTATATGATCAATGCCACACTCACGAAGAATAGGGATTTACTTTGGATAGGATTAAAGCTGGCCATTGTGGAAGGACTTGTTGTAAGCGTTCTCTTTATTATTACTCAAACTGTATTTTGGAAACCTACTATTAAAATCGTTGCAGATATAAAGGTTAAAATGTTTGGAAGTAGTCTACATTTTCCAATGTCATACTTCGACTCTCACCATAGCGGTGAAATCATTTCTAGGCAGACTAATGATGTTAATGTATTTTACAACCTTTACAGCTTTACGCTTAATAGACTTCTTGTTCTTGCCTTTTCAGGGATTGGTTCAGTTATTATAATGTTCGTTTTAGATTGGCGTTTTGGGCTGGTATTAATGGGAAGCGCAGTGGTTTCTACTTATATCAATTCCAATTTTCTGAAGGGTTCTAGAACCATCAGTGATAAGCTTCAGATGGGGCTGGCTGATCTGACTGAAAAAATGTCCGATACATTATCAGGGTTCACCGTGGTGCGTATGCTTGGCCTAGATAAAAAGATGGAGCAAAGATTTAATAAAGACAATACAAGGATTCAAAGCCTGAACTATGAAAGATCAAAGCAAACAGCCCTTCTTAGCGCCATTAACTTTGTAATAAGCTGGATCAATTACATTGGTGTTATTGCTTTTGGCGCGTACTTATCATTTTATAGCACTATCAGTATGGGGGTTTTATTGGCTGAAATCTCCTTGCTAGGGAATGTCAATACAGTTATCAAGAGTTTACCGCCGATACTCATTCAAATGCAAAGTGACTTAGCTGGTACACAGCGAGTTGTAGAACACCTTGAAATGGATCAGGAGTCTGCGAAATATGGGCATCTATTCAATAAACCTACAGAGGCCTATATTGCGTTTGATAAGGTGTCTTTTCAATATGGAGACACCAATACCCTAACAGATGTTAATTTCTCAGTGAAGGCTGGCGTATCAACTGCCATTGTGGGAAAAAGTGGCGCTGGAAAAAGTACCATAGCAAAAATATTGCTTGGCTTTTATCCACCCAGCAGCGGCAATATTACCATAGTAGGTAAATCACTTGGGCAGTATACTCTGGCCGAATTAAGAAGCCAGATTGCTTTTGTGCCGCAAGATACCTATTTGTTCGACGGTACAATAGAGGATAACATTCGATTGGGTAAACCTGATGCAACCTTTGAGGAAGTGGAACGAGCGGCTAAACTTGCCTATGCAGATGAATTTATAGTTAACCTGGAGCAAAAATACAACACGCCCATAAGTGAGGGGGGAAGGTCTTTGTCTGGGGGGCAAAGGCAGCGCATAGCAATAGCTAGAGCCATCATTAAGGAATCGCCAATTATTTTGTTTGATGAAGCAACAGCGGCACTGGATTCCCTCAGCGAGGTAAAAGTGCAAAGTGCCATAAGAAATCTAGCAAAACAGGCTACAGTTTTGACCATTGCCCACAGGCTTTCTACCATAAAGGAAGCAGATCAGATTATCGTAATGGATAAGGGGATGGTTGTAGAGATTGGTAAGCACATGGTGCTTGTGGAAAGAAAGGGCATTTATTATGAGTTATTTGGCCAGAGTGTGTCTGACTAATAGAATGGATTTTAGAGATTAAAAATTCAGCTTTGTAGAAAGGATTATTAATGTGAATAAAGTAAATAGTGGGATCAGTCAATTCCTTGATAAAGAGGGGCGTATTATGAGGTTACCAGCCAAGAAATCCGTTCGTATTGCAGTACTTTTTTATCTTGCCCAAAAATTTGAACTAGATAAAAAATATACAGAGAAAGAAGTTAATGAGATTTGTGATCACTGGCATATATTTCAGGATTATTTTATTTTGAGGCGAAGCTTAGTTGATGAGGGACTGCTTTTTAGAAAAAATGATGGTTCATGTTACTGGCGTAATGAAGAGTTTGGTTTTCAAAATGTAGGTGATGAGGTGAAAGAATATGAATGAAAGGCGCAAACAACTATTAGAACAATATAAGGAGCGCAAAATAATGGGTGGTATTTATCGTATTTTAAATACCACAAATGGACGATTTTACCTTGATAAAACCAAAGATATGCAAGGGGCCAATAATTTGTTTCAAAATAGCTATGCTACTGGAATGTGTACGCATCCACGCTTAGCGAGAGCGTGGAAAGAATATGGAAAAGAAGCATTTATTTTTGAAGTACTAGAATACTGGGAAAAAGATGCTGAGCAGACAGAGGGTGAATTTGAAAAGGATTTGGCAGAGCTTTATGAAATATGGGATGCCAAATTGCCACGAGAAAATAGATATTAGGGAAAAGAAGTATGTATTTCTTCATGGGAAATACATACTTCTTTCATTACTTAAAACTAAAAAGGATGTAAATGTATATCTCATAGATAATGGTAATAGTTATGACTTAATTGATACAGGTATTTTTAAAGGAACTGATGAAATAGTAACTCAGATTGAGGAAACTGGATTCGATATTAAGAAATTAAGATATATAATTATTACACATTGTCATTGTGATCACATAGGCGGAGTGTCAGAATTAGTTAATAAATCAGGCGCAAAAGTAATGGCACATACAGCAGATATACCATGTATTCTTCAAGACTCCATTATCCAAGGAGCATATCATGATATGATGGTACAAGAGCAAATCTTTATGAAACGATTTGAGTGTGTGGTAAAACACATAGATGTTTGTTTAGAAGATGGGGATACAATAGATACACTAGATGGATTAAAAGTGATTAATGTGCCAGGGCATACTCCGGGAAGTATAGCATTGTACCAATCTGAACAAAAGATTATGTTCTTTGGAGACGTGATAAGAAATAAAGGTAATAAGGGGCTTGTAATTGGTGTTCCAGAAAAGTTTAATGTTGATACGTCACAGGTAATAAAAGATGCATATAGAATATTGAACTTGCCAATTGATTACGCTTTATTTGGTCATGGTGAGCCTATATTAATGAATACAAAAGATATTCTTAACGCTGCACAAACACCTGAAGAAGTATTAAAACAGAAAAACTAAAAACAATCGTTAATTAAGAAAAGGGGGGGGTCAATATATAATCCATACAACGGAATTTTAAACATAATAAAAGAACAGAATAAAAATACTAGCTCATCAACTGTAGTGATAGGAAAAGTAAAATGTACTAACCCTTTATCCAGCAGTATTGGTGAGCTTTTTTTAGATTAAGAGCATTTAATGATTAATCTCCTCTGTATTTTAGACATAAAAAAAGTTTCCTTTAAGCTCACCTGATCCCTTAAAAATAAGGTATAGAATCAGGTGTGGTTAAAAGAAACTTTAATCGGGTGTCAAGTCATTGAAACCCTTGACTATCAATACCGCTGGCCGGACTCGAACCGGCATGAGGGTTACTCGCCTGATTTTGAGTCAGGTGCGTCTGCCATTTCGCCACAGCGGCTTAATTCGTTATGTTAATTGCTGACAAAAAATATATTACCATAATTTATCCATTCTGACAAGTGTTTTAGAAGCCTAAAAGAGATTTTATTTAATTATTTTTCCTGTTTTATGATTAATGTGCCATTGTCTTTTACTATATTGTATCTTGTGAGATTATCCTTTAAAATAAGTAGGAAGTTATAGGAAGTAAGAAAGGGGGAATATGCAGCGTGAAAGAAATGAATGAAGAAAAGCTTATTAAGGCTGCCCAAAAAGGGGATATGGAAGCCTTTGAAAAACTCATTAGTGAATATGAAAAGAAAATTTATGCGCTATGTTTACACCTTTTGAAGGACCCTGAAGAAGCCTATGATGCAGCACAAGAAGTATGTATTAAAGTATGGAGACAGTTAGAAAGCTTTGAAGGACAAGCTAAGTTTAGTACTTGGCTCTATCGGATAGGAACTAATCAATGCTTAGATTTGATGAGAAAGAATAAAAGACGTAGTAAGGATATCTCACTGTTTCAAAAAGATGAAGAGAGTGAAGAAGAATGGCTGTTAGAAGGGCCCCATGAGAAAGAAGGGGTGGCAGAAGCTGTAGAGAAGAAGGTGCTTCAGGAAGTGGTACAGCTAGGTATTGGAGAATTAAAAGAAGATTATCAGGTTATTATTACTTTAAGGGATATAGAAGAACATTCCTATGAGGAGATTGCAGAGGTATTAGATCTTTCTCTAGGAACAGTAAAATCAAGGCTCTCTAGGGCAAGGCAAGCACTGAAGAAAGTTTTGGGGCAAAATAAGGAACCCTATCAATCCTTTTTTCGTCATATTAAATAGGAAAGGAGTGTGCGCATATGAATTGTAATGAATGTATAGAAAAGTTATCCCTTTATATCGATCATATGTTAAATGAAGAAGAAGAGAAAGCTTTAATGGCACACTTAGACCTATGTGAGACGTGCCGAAGAGAGTATGAGGCTTTAAGAGACATGGTGAGTTGGTTAGGAGAAATAGAGGAACCCACATTGCCAGAGGATTTTCATGAAACATTAATGGAGCGTATTAAAAAAGAGCAAAAAGTTGTACCTATGAAAGCGAAGACTTTTAAGTGGCACTATCCTGCAGGATTGGTAGCTACCTTTTTAGTTGGTTTTTTAGTTTTTAGTACATCAATCTCTAAGAATAGTAGTGCAAGGAGTGAAACAGCACATGAGCCTATGGCTATGGCAGCCCCTGAGGAAAAGTCAATGGCCTTAGAAGGAGAGTCTAAGGCAACCACAGAGGATACAAAGAGTGATGTAGCACCACAATTGGCCTATGCAGCAGAGAGTGAGGTAGAAAGTAGAAGTCAAAAAGATGAACTTCATGAAACAGGAAGAGCTGAAAACAATGAGCAAGTAACTCCTCGGACTTGGGAAGTGACTATTACAGATGAACAAGTCTTTTTGGAAGCTTTAAGGGGATATTTAGAAGAGCAACAGGTTAATTATACCCTAGAACAAGGTGCTGTGGTTATTACCCAAGAGGATGATGAGGCACTTTTGGCATGGCTTAATGCCAGAGAGGAAGTAAATGCAGTTTATGTTACAAAGGAAGCAGGCAGTTCACTTAAGCTTTTTTATCACCAGTGACACAAGTATAAGAAAGAACAAAATATCAGATAAATGGACTTGACAGGGTGGAGGCTTTTTGATAAATTTAACATAAAGTAGATACCAATGATTACAATGAAAAAGAGGAGTAGTAAAAATAAGAGCTTTAGCGAGATTGGGGTAGTGGGAGCCAATTGTTTCTGTTTTTATGAAGGGCGCTTTGGAGTAATGGCTTTGAAAGAGGAATGCATCTGCATTCAATAAGGGTGGAACCGCGGAAGTGAACCTTTCGTCCCTTGCTTAAGGGATGGAAGGTTTTTTTATATTCTCCATTCCTATCATTGAATCATTTAAGGAGGCAAATCAAATGGAAGAAAAAAACATGCAACAAATTGTAGCAGTGGCAAAATCAAGAGGTTTTGTTTATCCAGGTTCTGAGATTTATGGAGGACTTGCAAATACTTGGGATTACGGCCCATTAGGTGTAGAATTTAAAAACAATGTTAAAAAGGCTTGGTGGAAGAAATTTATCCAAGAAAGTCCATACAATGTAGGGGTAGATTGTGCCCTTTTAATGAACCCACAAGTATGGGTGGCTTCAGGACACGTAGGTGGCTTTAGTGATCCACTTATGGATTGTAAATCATGTAAAGAACGTTTTAGAGCGGATAAGATCATTGAAGATTACTTAGAAGCACAAGGCACACCAGAAGTAGTAGATGGTTGGTCAAATGAACAAATGAAAGACTTCATTACAGAAAAAGCAATTGTTTGTCCAACATGTGGTGCTCATGACTTTACAGATATTCGTCAATTCAACTTAATGTTCAAAACTTTCCAAGGTGTAACAGAAGATGCTAAGAATGTCGTTTATTTAAGACCAGAAACAGCACAAGGTATCTTTGTCAACTTTAAGAATGTACAAAGAACAAGCCGTAAAAAAGTACCATTTGGGATTGGTCAAATTGGTAAATCTTTTAGAAATGAAATTACACCAGGTAACTTCATCTTTAGAACAAGAGAATTCGAACAAATGGAACTTGAATTCTTCTGTAAACCAGGTACAGAACTTGAATGGTTTGATTACTGGAGATCATATTGTAAAAACTTCCTTATTAGTCTGGGCATAGATGAGAATAACATGAGACTTCGTGATCATTCACCAGAAGAACTGTCTCACTATAGCAATGCCACAACAGACATCGAATTCAAATTCCCATTTGGCTGGGGAGAGCTTTGGGGAATCGCAAGTCGTACAGACTACGACCTTAAACAACATCAAGAGCACTCAAAACAAGATATGACATACTTTGATCCAACAACAAATGAGAAGTATTTACCATATGTTATTGAGCCATCTTTAGGTGCTGACCGTGTAGCGTTAGCTTTCTTATCTGAAGCTTATGACGAAGAGACATTAGAAGATGGTGATACAAGAACAATCTTTAGATTCCATCCGGCTTTAGCACCTGTCAAAGCTGCAGTACTGCCACTTTCTAAGAAACTTTCTGAAGAAGCACTTAAAGTATTTGAAACCCTTGCAAAAGAATTTAATGTGGAATTTGATGAGGCAGGTTCTATTGGTAAACGTTATAGAAGACAAGATGAAATTGGTACTCCATTCTGTATTACTTTTGACTTTGATTCTTTAGAAGACAAAAAAGTAACAGTACGTGATCGTGATACCATGGCGCAAGAACGTATTGCAATTGAAGATTTAGTAGAATACATTCGTGAAAAAATGGAATTCTAATCTATTTATTAATTTAAACAGGGTAAAAAGGTAGAGATTAAGCAGAAATCTCTACCTTTTTTGTCGTATTTAAGGATGAGCTAGCGGTATTTGAGATTAAGTCATAATAAAAGAGGAGCTTCTCATATATTTATATTAAAGAAAGAGAGGCGATAGGATGTTCAATACAAAGGCGTTGACACGTGCAGCTATGGATACCGCTCCCGTTGTGGGGAGGAATAGTAGGTAAATTGCTGGTTTTCTACAGTTTTGCATGTTTCTATATAGGGGTGATAGACTATTTATTTGGAAAGATTCAGCTCTATTTAGAAGGAATTCTCAGAGAATAACTAATAACAGGTGTTATAAGGTGAAGGTATAAATGCCATATTGTTTAGGATTTCCGCCATATAAAGCAGGGACACCCACTCCCATAAGTAGTTGATGGGGAGTAACAGTAATATTAGAGCCTATAGAGGCACCAGAAATTTCTCCTGTCCATAATAGATTGCCATCCTTTATACTGAGGGCATAGAGTTGACCACTATAGGTAGGAACCAAATAAAGGTCATTGATAAGTGTACCACTGCTCATGGCATTGGTACCTTTTAATATATGAGACCAAATAACCTTGCCAGTATTAGCATCTAGACAACAGGCAGTAAGGGTATTCTTTGGTTTTTTATTTTTGCTCCAAATATAGAGACGTTGTTCATGAAAAGAGGCACGAGAACGGATGCCATCATCACTTTCACTGTTGACATTACAATTGGTCTCCCATAATAAACTACCCTCTAAACGGTTAAAAGTATAAAAATGGCCATTTTTATTCCCTATACCAACAGCTGGAATAGTACGTCCATTTTGAACAACAGAAAATAAGATGGGTGTGCCACCAAAATCATAATCTGGCCCCTTTCTTTTCAGAGGAAGCCATCCATCCCCTTTGGTAACTTGATATTGCCATTTTAGCTCACCATTCATACTATTTAAAGCAATGAAAGAATCAGAAGACTGAGAAGTAGGTTCTCCGTAATTATTTCCAGTCCCAAAGAAGAGAAGATGATGAAGGGAGTCTATTGCAAATCCGCCCCATACAGAAGCCCCTTTCGCATTGGGAGGGTCATTGGGGAGAAGTCCGATAGTACGCTGGGACCACTGACGTTTGCCACTTTCCTGTTCATAGGCAATAACATGGCCTACGCTCATGGGATGAAAAGGTTTAAATAGAAGTTTAGAAACCGCTTCTACAATCTCTTCGCAAGAAGAAACGCCTATATAGATAAATTTGTCATCAGCAATCAGAGCAGAAAGGTTACCGGAGTAAGGGGTGAGGACCAATTTTTCTTGAAAGAGAGTTTTGCCATCATGACGGTTAATGATAAAGAATTCACCTGCTGAGCCATTTTGAAGTGGTTTTCCAGGTTTGCTTCCTACACTTCCTAAATAAAGCAAGTTACCTACAATACAACCAGAGCCAGCAAAACCATTCCAAAGATAAGGTAATGGTTGACTTAAATAGTTGCTTAATAGGGGGATTTTAGAAATAAACTTGGAACTTTGAGCGGGTTTATAAAGTTGACGACTATAAAGTAGTTTGCCAGAATTAAGGTCAAGAAAATAAAGATAACCTTGCCAATCATAACCATATACCGTCTGATCCATGACAAGAGGTTCACCTGTGACATAATCATGGGTAGTATAATGCCAAGATAGATGGAGCTGATTGACATTTGAAGCGTTAATAGCAGAGCGAATCATAAAATCAATCTCCTTTAGATCCAATTCTTTCTATATATATGATGCATTTAAATAGAGCATACTTATAGGAAGGTAAGAGAAGCAACTATTCTTATAGGTGTAAAGTCGGTTCATACAACTCATAAAGTTTTATTTTAAAGTTAGAATAGTATAAAAATAATGAATTTATATTAAATACTATGTTAAATGCTTAGGTAATATTAAAGAAATAAGTAAATAATAGACAAATGTTTTTGTGGATAACGCTAAAAAATATTAGAAAAATATAAAAAACAAATATATATTATAAAATACTTTATCAAACTAAGACTATTATGTTATAATGTATCCGAAGTAAGAAATACAAGCTTATGTGATTCCGCCAAGTCAAAGAAAGCTTGTAGTTTTTTATGACGCATAAAAATTAGGAGGGAAACAAATGAGTCAAAAATGGGTTTATATGTTTCAAGAAGGAGAAGCAGGTAATAAAAATCTACTAGGAGGAAAAGGGGCTAACTTAGCTGAAATGACACAACTTGGATTACCTATTCCTCATGGTTTTATAGTAACTACTGAAGCTTGTACAGAATACTATGCAAACGGTGGTTCGCTTACAGAAGCAATCATGGGACAAATCAAAGAATCTCTTGCTCAGCTTGAAGAATTAGCTGGTAAGAAATTTGGAGATACAGAAAATCCATTACTTGTATCTGTACGTTCAGGTGCACGTGTATCTATGCCTGGTATGATGGATACTGTTCTTAACTTAGGTCTTAACGATGTGGCTGTAGAAGGTCTTGCAAAGAAAACTGGTAATACTAGATTTGCATATGACTCTTACCGTCGCTTTATTCAAATGTTTTCAGACGTTGTTATGGAAATTCCAAAACCTCGTTTTGAAAAAATTATAGATGAAATGAAAGAAGAAAAAGGCGTTAAATTGGACACAGAACTTACTGCAGAAGACCTTAAAGAAATGGTTGTTCGTTTCAAAGCCCTTTACAAAGAAGAAAAAGGCGTAGAATTCCCACAAGAACCAGAACATCAATTAATGGAAGCTATTAAAGCTGTATTCCGTTCTTGGATGAATCCTCGTGCTATTGTTTACAGAAGAATGAATGATTACCCATCTGATTGGGGTACAGCTGTAAACGTTCAAATGATGGTATTTGGTAATATGGGTAATACATCTGGTACAGGTGTTGCTTTCACAAGAAACCCTTCTACAGGTGAAAACAAAATTTATGGTGAATACCTTATCAATGCACAAGGTGAAGACGTTGTTGCTGGTATTCGTACACCAAATCCTATTACACAACTTGAACAAGATATGCCAGAAGTTTACGCACAATTTACAGAAATTTATACAACACTTGAAAATCACTACCGTGATATGCAAGATATGGAATTCACAGTTGAAGAAGGTAAATTATTCTTCCTTCAAACACGTAATGGTAAAAGAACAGCACAAGCTGCACTTAAAATTGCAGTAGATTTAGTAGCTGAAGGCAAAATTACAGAAGAAGAAGCTGTTTGCCGTGTAGAACCAAAACAACTTGATCAATTACTTCACCCAACATTCGATCCAAAAGCGCTTAAAGCAGCAAAAGTAATTGGTAGTGCACTTCCAGCATCTCCTGGTGCAGCAGCTGGAAAAGTATACTTCACAGCTGAAGATGCTAAAAATGCAGCAGCAGCTGGAGAAAGAGTTATCTTAGTTCGTCTTGAAACATCTCCAGAAGATATTGAAGGTATGGCAGCAGCACGTGGTATCTTAACAGTACGTGGTGGTATGACATCACATGCAGCAGTAGTTGCTCGTGGTATGGGTACATGCTGTGTATCTGGATGCGGCGAAATTAAAATTGATGAAGAAGCTAAAACATTTACATTAGCTGGCAATACATACAAAGAAGGAGATTATATCTCTTTAGATGGTTCTACAGGTAATATTTACGGAGAAGATGTAGCAACTATTGAAGCTGGAATTACAGGTGACTTTGAAACACTTATGGCTTGGGCAGATAAAACAAGAGTACTTAAAGTACGTACAAATGCAGATACACCAAAAGATGCAAGAAATGCAGTGAAATTTGGTGCAGAAGGTATTGGTCTTTGCCGTACAGAGCATATGTTCTTTGAAGAAGATCGTATTATGAAAATTCGTAAGATGATTGTTTCTAAAACAGAAGAAGAAAGAAGAGAGGCACTTAAAGGTCTTCTTCCACTTCAAAGAGGTGACTTTGCAGGTATTTATGAAGCAATGGAAGGTAGACCAGTAACCATTCGTCTTCTTGATCCACCACTTCATGAATTTGTACCTCATACAGATGAGGATATTGCAGAACTTGCAAATGAAATGAATCTTACATTTGAAGACCTTAAAGAAACTATAGAAGGACTTCATGAATTTAACCCAATGATGGGTCACCGTGGTTGTCGTCTTGCTGTTTCTTATCCAGAAATTGCAGAAATGCAAGCACGTGCTATCATGGAAGCAGCTGTACAAGTGAAACAAGAAAAAGGGTATGATGTTGTACCAGAAATCATGATTCCACTTGTAGGTGAAAAGAAAGAGCTTAAATTTGTTAAAGATATCGTTGTTAAAACAGCAGATGAAGTGATCAAAGAAGCTGGTATCGAAATGGAGTATCATGTAGGTACAATGATTGAAATCCCACGTGCTGCAC
This sequence comes from Bacillota bacterium, assembly GCA_023436395.1. Lineage (GTDB taxonomy): Bacteria > Bacillota > Clostridia > Lachnospirales > Cellulosilyticaceae > Cellulosilyticum. The sequence goes on from JAEZJJ010000011.1 coordinate 30,234, forward strand.
TTACAGCAGATGCTATCGCTGAAGAAGCTGAATTCTTCTCATTTGGTACAAACGATTTAACTCAAATGACATTTGGTTTCTCTCGTGATGATGCTGGTAAGTTCTTAGATGATTACTATGGAAAAGGTATTTATGAAAGCGATCCATTTGCAAGACTTGACCAAACAGGTGTAGGTCAACTTGTACAAATGGCAGCACAAAAAGGTCGTCAAACACGCCCTAATATCAAACTTGGTATTTGTGGTGAACATGGTGGAGATCCATCATCAGTTGAATTCTGCCACAAAGTAGGACTTAACTATGTATCTTGTTCTCCATTCCGTGTACCAATTGCAAGACTTGCAGCAGCACAAGCAGCTATCAAAAACAAATAAGAAATAGTAGATTGTATCATATTGCAAAAAAGGAGATTACTTCGGTAGTCTCCTTTTTTGCCCTGTACAACTGTTGTAGGATAGGGGGAATAGGTGAGTAGATGTCGGTGACAAGGTATTTAAATGAGGGAGAATGTGTTAAAGTAAAATAAGTAGGACATAGAATAGGGAAAGGAAGTGATAGCATGATTGTGAAGGAGACTCTGTTATTTCAATCGGCAAATGGCGAAAGTCAGATTTATACAAAAATTTGGAAACCTAAAGGACAAACAGTAAAAGGGATTTTGCAAATTTCTCATGGCATGATAGAACATATAGAACGTTATAATGAATTTGCAACATTTTTAGCAGAAAGAGGTTTTGTAGTAGTTGGGAACGATCATATGGGGCATGGCAAATCTATAATACATCAAGAAGAATGGGGATACTTTTGTGAGGAGGAAGGGAGTAAAAAGGTAGTTCAAGATTTATATACCCTTACTTTGAAAATGAAAGAAAGATATCCTGGGATTCCTTTTTTTGTACTAGGACATAGCATGGGCTCTTTTATGATTAGACGCTATCTAATGACCTACCCAGAAGCGGCTCAAGGTGCTATTATTATGGGTACAGGTTATCAGTCTCCTATAAAATTAAGCATTGCCAGATGTTTTTTAAAGATGTATAAGTATTTCTTTGATGCAAGACATGAACCTTTAAATGAGGTTAACCGAGAAGAAGTTTATCAAATGCTCTATAAACATTTATGTTGTTGGATAAAAAAGTCATCCTATCATGTCCATCTATAAAATCGTATTTATCTATAAAAGCAGACAAAGGCATACTTGGAAATAAGTATGCCTTTGTTTGTTTTTAACAAAAATAATTTAAAAAAAAGGAAATACGTATAAAGTGTCGTATTTAATAAGTATATGAGGTGATGCAAATGTGTTATAGAGAGCAGCAAGAAGCTTTTGAATGTAGGGAACTTAATGAATTTGCAACTAAAAGTATGGCATCTAAAGGACGCATAAGGCCAGAAATAGAATGCGAAGTTAGAACGCTTTTTCAAAGAGATCGTGATCGTATTTTACATTCCAAGGCTTTTAGACGTTTAGCCCATAAAACACAAGTGTTTATTTCGCCAGAAGGTGATCATTATCGCACACGCTTAACACATACCTTAGAAGTGGCACAAATTGCAAGAACGATTGCAAGGGCACTGAGACTCAATGAAGACTTAACCGAGGCTATTGCCTTAGGCCACGACCTAGGGCACACACCTTTTGGACATACAGGTGAACATATGTTAAGTCACCTAACAGAAGGAGATTTTTCTCACAATAAGCATAGTTTACGAGTGGTGGAGGTGCTGGAAAATAATGGAAGAGGTCTCAATTTGACTTTTGAAGTAAAAGATGGTATTTTAAATCACCCAACCAGTGGTAAACCAGCAACACTAGAAGGTAAAGTTGTCCAAATTTCAGATAAAATTGCATATATTAATCATGATATAGATGATGCCTTAAGGGGTAAGGTACTGAGACATGAAGATTTGCCAATTGCCTATACACAAGTTTTAGGGCGTACATCCAGTGAAAGGATTAGTACCCTGATTACTGATATTATCAGAGAAAGTTCGGGAAAAAATACAATCTCTATGAGTGGTGAAATTAAAGAGGTATTTTCAAAACTTAGGCAATTTCTTTTTCAAACTGTTTATATCGGTTCCACAGCAAAAGAACAAGAAGATAAGGCTAAACATATTGTATCCGAACTTTACAAGTATTATATTAATGATTTAGAAAAGCTACCTATGGGATACATAGAAAGGCTTGAAATGGGGGATTCTGAAAAGCAAATAGTATGTGATTATATTGCTGGTATGACAGATCGCTACGCTATTCATGCTTATATGGAATTGTTTTTCCCAAAATCATGGAATATTTACTAATTATATATTAGAAAGGAAGGAGAATAGATGAGATATCCTGAGCATGTAATTGAGGAAGTACGAGAAAAAAGTGATATTGTTTCTATTATCTCCGAATATACAGCACTTACTAAAAGAGGGCACTCCTATACAGGGCTATGTCCTTTTCATAATGAAAAGACCCCTTCATTTTCTGTAAGTGAAGAGAAGCAACTGTATTATTGCTTTGGTTGTGGAGCAGGAGGAAATGTGATTACATTCCTAATGCAGAAGGAAAATATGACGTTTATAGAGACTATTAAACATTTAGCAGAGAGAGAAAACATTAAGTTAGACGAAACTTACTTATCAGAAGAAGAAGTAGAAAAAAATAAGAAAAAACAACAACTTTTAGAAGTCCTAAAGGAAAGTGCACGTTTTTTTCATTACAATTTAAGACAAGGTTCTCACCAGTCGCCTTTATCTTATCTTGTAGAGCGTGGATTATCCATGGAAGTCATTAAACAGTTTGGTTTAGGTTATGCTCCTGCTCAGTTTAATGCACTTTATGAATACTTAAAGCAAAAAGGGTATTCTGATGACTTGCTATTAGAATCAGGGTTATTTTTAACAGGGAAAAATAGTAAAATGCCCTATGATCGTTTTGCAGATCGTATCATTTTTCCAATTTTTGATTTAAGTAAAAAAGTAATCGCATTTGGTGGTAGAGTATTAGACAACAGTTTACCAAAGTATTTAAATTCTCCTGAAAATATTCTTTTTAATAAAAGTAGGACTTTATATGGCTTACACATTGCTAAAACTTCTTCTAGTCCGTATTTTATTCTTGTAGAAGGCTATATGGATGTCATTGCTATGCATCAGGCAGGATTTAATCAAACCATTGCATCTCTTGGGACTGCGTTTACATCGGGACATGCTAAGCTTATTAAAAGGCATGTTAAGGAGGTTGTTATCTTATATGATAGTGATGGCGCAGGGCAAAAGGCAGCCTTAAGAGCTATTCCCATTCTTAGGAATGAAGGAATTAAAGTGAAAGTACTTCAACTTAAAGAGGGAAAAGATCCTGATGAGTTTTTGAAAACTCATGGCTATGAGACGATGAAACAGCTTATTGAAGAGGCACCTGTAGACATATGGTTTCAAGTCCTTTATATAGAAAAGAAATATGAGCTTTCAAATCCAGAAGAAAAGGTGAAATTCTTACAGGAGATAGCCACTATTTTAGCAGAATCAAGTAGTAGTATCGAACAGGCTATCTATATAGGTGAGATTTGTGCCAAATATCAAATTGATGAGGTGGCTTTTAAAGCAGAAATGAATGCCCATCAAGGACAAATGATAAGAAGACCAAGGGAAAGAGAAAAAGATGCTATATCGCCTATAAAGAAACAACAACTTTTTAATAATGAAGTTATTTTCCTTGCAACACTTTATCATTATCCACAACTTGGTAGACATATCCTAAAGTATATTCATCCTGAGCTATTTGAAGAGGCACTACTTTATGACTTAGCAAAAGGGATTATAGAGACACTAGAAACCGGTAAAGAAGTAGATCTTAACTACTTTACAACAAAATATCCAGAAGTGAATGAACAGAACGTTATTTCACATGTCCTTATCCATAAGGATCAGCGCTATGAGGACATAGAAATCTTACAAAAAATGATGACAGAAAATGTTAAACGCCTCAATAAAACTTATATTGAAAGACGTTTAAAGCAAACAACAGATATAAATGAAGTACAAAATCTACTATTTCAAAAAAAGGAGCTTGACAAGTTGAATATTGATTATATAAATGGTTAGAATAGTAGGCAGGAGAAAGGATTGATAATAGTGAAAGATGTGGCAGAACAGAAGCTAGCTTTTAAGGCAAAGTTAGACCAGCTTATAAACATAGCAAAAGACAAAAAAGGAATGCTTGACCAAGAGGATATCAATGAAGTATTTTCAGACATGGATCTTGAACCTAATAAAATAGAACAAATATATGAGTACCTTGAAGCACAGAACATTGATATTATAGGTAATTTAAATGATGTAGAAGTAGATGAGGTAGATATTGATTTAAGCAACTTACCTGATGGTATCAGTATAGATGATCCTGTTCGTATGTATCTTAAAGAAATAGGAAAAGTCCCTCTCCTTTCAGCAGAACAAGAAATTATCTTGGCACAAAGAATGCAAGAAGGCGATCAAGAAGCTAAGAAGAAGCTTGCTGAGGCCAACTTAAGATTAGTAGTAAGTATAGCTAAACGTTATGTAGGACGTGGTATGCTTTTCTTAGACCTTATACAAGAAGGTAACTTAGGCCTTATTAAAGCTGTAGAAAAGTTTGATTATACTAAAGGGTTTAAATTTAGTACCTATGCCACTTGGTGGATTCGTCAAGCCATTACAAGAGCCATTGCAGATCAAGCTCGTACGATTCGTATTCCTGTGCATATGGTAGAGACTATTAATAAATTAATGCGTGTCTCAAGACAATTACTACAAGAATTAGGACGTGATCCACAACCAGAAGAAATTGCAAAGCGTATGGATATGCCAGTTTCTAAAGTGCGTGAAATCATGAAAATTTCTCAAGAACCGGTTTCCCTTGAGACACCTATTGGTGAAGAGGAAGATAGTCACTTAGGAGATTTTATTCCAGATGAAGATATTCCAGTTCCTGCTGAAGCAGCGGCATTTACCTTATTAAAAGAACAGCTTATTGAGGTGTTAGATACTTTAACTGAAAGAGAGCAAAAGGTACTTCGTTTACGTTTTGGCTTAGATGATGGGCGTGCAAGAACCCTTGAAGAAGTAGGGAAAGAATTTAGTGTCACAAGAGAACGTATTCGTCAAATTGAAGCTAAGGCTTTAAGAAAGTTACGTCATCCAAGTAGAAGTAAAAAATTAAAAGATTACCTTGAATAAATCATAATAGTAGAAGTTGACTTGTCAACTTCTCTTTTATTATTTTTTACTATATAATGAATAGAAGATACAACTAAAAGAAGATTGAAAATAGATTTAAAGAGGTGTCAAAGTGGAATTATCAACACGTTTATCAGCTTTAGTGCAATATGTTCCAAAGGGAAGTAGTGTGATTGATGTAGGAACTGACCATGCCTACATACCTATTTATTTAATGAAAACAGGCCAGGCAGTACGTTGTCTTGCAACAGATATTAATGCAGGGCCACTTAAGAAAGCCGCTCATAATATGAGGTCTTATGGGATTTCAGACATCCGTTTAAAACAAACCAATGGTTTAGAAGGCATTACAGCAGTGGATGGGGATGTCATTATGATTTCAGGAATGGGAGGCTACCTTATTATTGATATTTTAGAGCGTGCAAAGGTATTAGTAAAGGGGATTAAAAAGCTTATTTTACAGCCACAACAAGATATTGATCAAGTGAGAAAATATTTGCATCAGATAGGTTTTCGAATTGAGGATGAAGACTTTGTGGTAGATGATGAAAAATATTATACAGTAATTGTTGCTACTTTAGGACAGGAATGTTATGCCTACGATTATGAGTATGTTTATGGGAAATGCCTAATTGAAAAAGGCTTGCCAGTTTTTAAGGAATGGCTTATTAAAAAGGAAGAAAAACTTATAGCAATAAGAGAATCGATTAGTCATATTGAGTCAGAAAGTGTGGCAAAACGGAAAGAAGAACTAGAAGCAGAACTTGCTATGCATCGGGAGGTGATGGCATGCCTATTTTAAATGAAGTCATTGAGGTTCTGGAAAGATTAGCCCCTCCTTACCTGGCAGAGGCATGGGATAATGTAGGTTTATTATTAGGAAGTCGCAGCCAAAAGGTAGATAAAGTATTATGTGCCTTAGACTTAAATGAAGAAGTTGCAGAAGAAGCCATAACTTTAGGGGTAGATTGTATCATTACCCACCATCCCTTTTTATTTAAGCCGCTTAAAGCTTTAGATTTAGATACCCAGACTGGTCGTATACTGGCAAAGCTTATCAAAGCAGAAATAGCATTATATGCCATGCATACTAACTATGATGCGGCTATAGGTGGTCTAAATGATTATCTATGTAAAGGATTAGGGTTAGAAGCCACTTCTGTACTTCAGACTATCAAAGAAGAAAAGTTATATAAATGTCAAGTGTATGTCCCAAAGACCCATTTAGATAAGGTGAGAGAAGCTATTGTCATCCATAATCCCTGTCAATTAGGAGCGTATAGTGGGTGTACTTTTACAGCCTTAGGGGAGGGGACTTTTAAGCCTTTAGCAAATGCTAATCCTTATATTGGGACCTCGGGCGTATTAGAAAAAGTAGAAGAAGGGATAATTAGTTTTGTCACTGAAAGGCAAGTGGTATCCTATGTACTAGAGCAAATTAAAAAGGTACATCCTTATGAAGAGGTTGCTTTTGATGTATTCGAAATGGAAAATATGAAAGTTCAGTATGGCATAGGGCGTGTAGGGGTATTACCTCAAGAGGTAAGCTTAGACGCATTTATTGATCAAGTCAAAGCTTTTTTTAATGTGACACAGCTTCGTGTCACTAAGGTGAGGAAGGAAAATGACATTAGACGGGTGGCAATTTGTTCTGGAAGTGGTGCAGAGTTTATTGGGGTAGCGGCTAATAAGGCAGATGTTTATATTACTGGGGACCTGAAATTTCATGAGGCACAATTAGCCTATAGTTTAGGTTTGACAGTCATAGATGTAGGCCATTATGCTTCCGAGAGTATTGGACTTAAACCAATTGGGGAGGCCATTTGTAATGAGTTCAAAGACTGTGAGGTTATTGAATCTCGAGTAAATGGAGAAATGTTATTTATTAAATAGGGGGAATAAACAATGAGTGAAATGGTACGTGTTTTTTTAAAAGATGGCACGCAAGTAGAGGTGGAAAAAGGAACAACTTTTGAAGCGTTATTTGAGAAGGTAAATGATGTTTCAAAATATCCTGTTATGCTAGCAAAAGTGGAAAATACGTATAAAGAATTAGGCTCTAAAATTTTACATGACTTATCAGATGTAGGCTTTATTCATTTAGATGAAAAAGATGGAATGCGGGTGTATCATCGCAGTACCACATTTTTATTGGTAGCTGCAGCTAAACGTATCCTTCCTGATTGTCAAATCATTGTTAATCATCATATAGGTGGGGGGTACTTCTGTGAGTTTAAAGATGATAAATATTGTACAGAAGAAACTATCCAAAGGATTGAAGAAATGATGCATCAAATGGTAAAAGAAGCCTTACCTATTCAAAAGGAAGTAGTGAGTGTGGAGCAGGCTATGGAACTTTTTGAAGCACAAGGGATGTTGGATAAAAAAGAACTCTTTAAGTACAGAAGAACTTCAACGGTAAATATATATACATTAGATTTGATAAAAGACTATTTTTATGGTTACATGCTAACCAATACAAAAGCAATTCAACTTTTTAAATTGATTCCTTATTCCCATGGATTTATTTTGCAATTTCCTAATGAAAAGGATCCTAGCCATTTAGCTCCCTTTATTGCTCAACCCAAGTTATCTCATATTTTTAGAGAATCAGAAAGGTGGGCGCGTATTTTAGGTGTAGATACAGTGGGGGCTCTTAATAATATTATTGCTAAAGGGGAAACAGATGAACTTATTAAAATTTCAGAAGCGCTTCATGAAAAGAAAATTGCAGAGATAGCGGATCAAATTGTAGCCAAGAAGAATATCAAACTAGTATTAATTGCAGGTCCTTCTTCTTCTGGTAAAACCACAAGTGCTAAAAGGCTTGGTATTCAATTAAAGGTCAATGGCATGAAACCTCATGTTATTTCCATAGATGATTATTTTGTAAATAGAGAACATACCCCAAGGGATGAAAAAGGGGATTATGACTTTGAAGCATTAGAAGCAATTGACATAGAATTATTTAATGATCATATGAAAGCCCTTATTGAAGGGAAAGAAGTAGAAATTCCGACTTTTAATTTTATGACTGGAAAGAGAGAGTACAAAGGGAATAGAATTAAACTACAACCAGAGGAAATTCTAATTGTTGAAGGTATTCACGGTTTGAATGAGAAGCTGAGTTATGCAATACCTAGAGAGAATAAGTTTAAAATCTATGTAAGTTGTTTAACACAACTCAATATAGATGATCATAATCGTATTCCTACAACAGACACAAGGCTTATTAGGCGTATGGTAAGAGATAATCAATATAGGGGGATTGAGCCAGAGAAAACCCTAGGGATTTGGTCATCTGTGAGACGTGGGGAGAATAAAAACATTTTTCCTTTTCAAGAAGAAGCAGATGCTATGCTCAATACTGTACTAATCTATGAATTAGCAGTACTTAAATCTAAAGCAGAACCATTACTTTTCAGAATTTCCAGACAGTCTCCTTATTATACTGAAGCAAAGCGTATACTTAAATTCTTGGAGTATTTCTTGCCTATGGACACTTCTGAAATTCCAACTAACTCTCTTATTAGAGAGTTTTTAGGAGGAAGTTCTTTCCATTAAGAAAAAGAAGAATCTTATGAATACCACAATTGACAAGTAAATAGAAGTAGTGTAAAATAACTAAGTTGTTAAGTAAGTCAGACAGTCGCACGCACATGGCTGAAAAGTAGTGCTTGAGGAACGTCCGGGCTCC
>JAEZJJ010000068.1 GCA_023436395.1 Bacillota bacterium
ATTTTCCTTAAATTCTTTATTATGTGCTTTTGCCATGATAAAGTCCCCTTTGCTTAATATGATTATTATTGTAATACTAATAAGGAACTTTCTCAATTTATCTTGTGCTATTTATATTCTAACTCCAGGTGTTACTATACATAGGGTAGAAAAAGGATTAGATGTCAGGGGGAATTTTGTGTCAGAAAGAAATGTTTTTTTATGAAAGTAAAGAGACATTTAGCACAAGTTATAATAAATTAATAGATGAAAGATGCGAATTAGTCAAAGAAAATTGGAATGATATTAAATATAATAAGTTAGAAGGGATTTCACAACCAAAGAAGAGATGTATAAGGGCCAAAAAAGAATGTTAGAAGGTGAAAGATTGATTGTTTTTAGGGTTGATGGTAACGATAAGATATGTTCAGGACATGTTATGCGTTGTCTAGCTATAGCAAAGGCATTGAATAATAAAAAGCAGAAGTGCATATTTATAACTGCAGATAGTACAATGAAAGAAATAATTGAGAAGAATGGATTTGAAGTTATTTGTTTAGACACACGGTGGGATAATATGGAGGATGAGCTTTCCGTCCTACTTCCTAAGTTAGAGGAAATAAAGCCGAAGATAATTATAGTTGATAGCTATTATGTTACTCAAAAATATATGAATGATATCAAAAAGACTGTAAAACTTGCATATATTGATGATAGAAATGCCTTTGAATATAGGTGTGACCTATTAATTAATTATAGTATTTATGGGAATGAAATGAACTATACAGGAGTAGAGAAAAGAAAACAATTAATTGGATGCAAGTATGTTCCATTAAGAAGTGAATTTCATGATGTTGAAAAAAGGAAAATAAAAGATGAAGTAAAAGATATTTTGATTTCTACGGGAGGGGCAGATATATATGGTATAGGACCTCGATTAGTAGATGCATTAATAGAAATAGCAAATAGAAATAATATTGTTATACATATAGTTTCTGGAAGTTTAAATAGTCAAAGAGAAACGTTAAGAAGGCAGTCAAAAAAATATAATAATTTAATAGTACATGAAAATGTTTCAGAAATGTGTAAGCTCATGCGCAAGTGCGATATGGCCATTTCTGCCAGTGGAAGTACATTGTATGAGTTATGTGCTACGGGTGTGCCTACTATTTCATATTTTTTTGCAGATAATCAGATTTATAATAGTATGGCTTTTGAAAAGAATAATATCATTCCTACAGCAGGAGATTGGAGAAAAGATGCAAAGCAGGTCGTATATAATATAATAAATTTTACAGAAGATATGATTAATAATAGGCACAAACGAATAGCATTAGCTGAAAAAATGCAAGCAATAGTAGATGGAAAAGGTGCACAAAGATTAGCTGATTATATAGTACGGTATATAGAATAAAATATTAGGATACTTCTAATGAAATTAAGAGGGTGTGATAATTAATGCAAGGATTTAATAATGTTTATAGTGGAAAGAAGGTTTTGGTAACAGGACATACAGGATTTAAAGGGGCATGGCTTAGTATGTGGCTTAATGAATTAGGTGCTCAAGTAATCGGATACAGTATTGATGAAGGAGCACCTAAGGGGAATTTTAAAATGGCTAGTTTGAGTAATAAGGTAGTAGATATTCGTGGTGATATTAGAGATAAGAAAAAATTAGAGGAAGTTTTTTAGAAGTATGAACCAGAATATGTATTTCATCTAGCTGCACAACCTCTTGTGTAGAGAATCATACGAAAAACCTGTTGATACATATGAAGTTAATTTAATGGGGACGATAAATGTACTTGAGTGTATAAGGGATTCCAGTAACACGAAAGTAGGGATATTTATTACAACTGATAAATGTTATGAAAATAAAGAGCAGATTTGGGGATATAAAGAAATAGACTCATTAGGTGGTTATGATCCTTATAGCTCTTCAAAAGCTGCTTGCGAAGTTGCAATTAATTCGCGGAGACAGTCCTTTATGAATCCAAACGAATATAGAGAACACCATAAGGCAATTGCATCGGTAAGAGCCGGAAATGTGATTGGAGGAGGAGATTGGGCAAAGGATAGAGATTATAGTTGAAAAACATTATGTTGAAGCATTTAAACTATTAAAAAGATAGATTAAGCATTTAGATTATAAGAGGAAGTGAGAGAATGGTAGGAATAGAATATTTATCAAGAATTCAAGTCATAAGAAAAAAAATAGTACAGGGACAAGCTCAACAGGCATTAGAAGAGTTGGAAGAATTATATGAGATAAAGCCAGTAAGATTAAGATGGATTGTAGCAAAGGCTGAGGCTATGATTGCATTAGACTATCCTATACAAGAAGTATATGATTTTCTTAGTGAAAAAAGTTTAGATTTATATGAATATGATGGGCAAAAAGAGTTATTAGACGTATATGAAAAACTAGCAGAGATAAATGGTGATACGATTGAACAAGAAAAAATAAAAGTTAAGAAAGCAATTATGCAATATATAGAGTGTGAAGAAGAAACTAGTGTTATCAAAGATTATATGTATAAACTAAATAATATTACTGAAGAGTTTTTGCAGAATATGGATAATTGTGATCTACTGAAAAAAGTAGCTGATATGTATTATATATGTCATGACAATGTGATGTATTATATATGTATGCTTCTATATCAGATGAAAAACAATAGGAATGATATAAGAGCTGCAGTAGATAAGATGTTGAATATTGGGTATTTAGATTTAGTACTTAAGCAAGGGAAATGCAGAAAATCTATTGTGGTTATATCTGCTAACGAGAGAGTTAAGTTCGAAGTATTAATAAATCTACTTAGTGCTTTTGGACAAGAAATAATAATAATTGAAGAACCTATTGAATATGAAATAGAAGAGTATGTAACAATGAACGAACTAACGCGAGTTAGCATGGGAAATATAGAGAAGATAGGAGAGTCTATAAAAATTATTAGGCCCATTGCTACATATATGGAGGATAATGCTGTTAGTGTCAATACAGATTGTATTTTGAAAGAATTATTCGATACTAGTGAAGATGTATTTAATATTTTTTGTACGCAAGAGATGATGACATGTCTAGAAGAAGCAACGCTACTCAAGAAAAATCTGCAAATATTAGGAGGAGATACTAGTATAAATATCCAGGGGCAAATAGTATTTGGATGGTATGGTAATTATTTAAAATACATTAGTATGCTTTATGATATTGATGCCGAGGAGAAAATAAATAGTGATGCTGAATGTGATTATTCAATAGTAGTACCTGCTAGAAATTCAGCTAAGGCATTGAGGTATACACTTATGACATGTCTAAAACAAGACTATAAGGGAAGTTATGAGATTGTCTTGAGTGATAATTCGACTGCTAATAATAATGAAGTATATGAACTTTTTTTAGAGTTAAATGATGAGAGAATTAAATACTATAAGACACCATATGATTTACCGTTAACCAAAAGTTTTGAGTATGCATTTTTAATGGCTAAAGGAAAATTTATTTTTTCCATTGGTTCGGATGATGCTATTTTGCCATGGGGGTTAAGCGTTTTAGAATATGCGTTAACTGATTTACCTCAACATCAAGTAGTGCAATGGGAAAGAGGTTTTTATGCATGGCCAGGATTCCAGAAAAGCCAAGAGCATCAATTTATCATTCCTAAAAATTATATTAAAAATGATATAAGCATAACGAATATCAGATTAAAAGATTATATAGCAATGCTAGCTAATGATCCTAATAGTATGTATGGGCTGCCTATGCTATATATAAATTCGGGGTATCGAAGAGAATATTTAAAAGAATTAATAGCTAGAACAGGGAGATTGTGGGATGGTGCTAGTCAAGACCTCTATATGGGATTAGTAAATGTTTTAGTAGCGAAGGAAATACCTCTGATAAAATATCCTATTACTATAGCTGGAATGACTAGCTTATCCATTGGTGCTAATGAAAGAATAATTAGGGAAGGTAGCGAGGAAAGAGAATATAAGAATGAAGTGAAACAAATGAATAATATAGCGGGATTTTCTAGAGCCAGTATAGAGAAATATATACCTATGTTAGGAATAGATACAAATTTACTTTATACGAGTCTTTATAGATGTATAGCAAGAGGATTAGTAACAAAAGAAGAGATTGAAAAAATATTTAAAATAGATAATATGTTTACTCGTTCTTTTGAAAAGTTAAGAAGAGATGATATTAAATTTGACTATAGGCTTCATTTATCAAAACAGGTAGCATCTTTACATGGAGAAGAATTTGAGATGTGGTTTAATGAAAATTTATATTCTATGGAAACCGTTCCGAAGACGTATAAAGAAGTTATAAGCGATATGCCACTTTATGCTACAGGGTTTAATCAAGGGGGAGGATTAGTTCTGAATGCATCATATTTTAATGTAACTAATGTATATGAAGCAAGTGTTTTATTTGCTACTATAATGGGATATTCACCACTATAAAACTATTTAAAGCAGTTTAATCTATGGAGTGTCTTCTAAAGATATTAATATATTACAATATGTATTTTAGTAAACAGATTATCAATTGTTTAATATATTACTTTTTATAAGTTATCTAACATAATTATTTTTACTATAACGAGTTATGCTAGTTAAATTTACAGGTAGAATAAGCTCCAAGCATGTGATATCTTACCTTTGCACAAAAACTAAAAATGGGGGCATCACATGTTAGAGCTTAAATATTATTCTGTTCATAAAATTGAATCACCACAACACAACTTTAACGTAATGACTTTATTAAATATATTTGTGATCATATAAAGAATTATAACTGGTCTGTTGATGCTTGCTTCGGTAATACTTTACAAACTAATGATTTTTAGTGTTTCTCAAAAAAAGGTTGTAAATATCATGTAAGAAAACAACATTAAATGTCTTTCTACGACGGTTCGGGTTTTGTAGGTATTATTCCATTCTTCAGTTCTTCGAATTACGCTGAGATATGCGCGAAGAGCCTTTTAGAGATAAATGTAAATCATTCGTCCAGATTTTGATGAGGTACAAGGAGTATCACACTGATAATTTCTATGATGTTTATGCTAATCTAAAAATAGGTCAATCGCTCATTGAAAACTAGGTCACTTCACAAATATATGTTATCCTTTCAGTAATAACTGAAAGGAGGATAAGGAGTGATTACATTGACGCATAAGCAAC
>JAEZJJ010000070.1 GCA_023436395.1 Bacillota bacterium
CCGTCACAGTCCTCTTCCTGAACAGTACCAACAACCAGTGCTGTGTACTTATCATTTAAGAGTCCCAGATCCTTCATAATCTTTGCGCCGTAAACAGCGGATACGATACCACCACACTGGTCAGATACACCGCGACCTCCAATTTCTGTTTCAGTCTCGTAACCCTCATACGGGTCGAAGTTCCAGTTTGCTCTATTTCCGATACCCACAGTATCAATGTGAGCGTCAAATCCGATTAAGGTTTTGCCTGTTCCCATGTAGCCTAGAACATTTCCCATTGGGTCAATCTCGATTTTGTCAAAGCCAAGAGTTCTCATCTCTTCAGCGATACGGTCAATATGAGCCTTCTCATCACAACTTTCCCCTGGGTTCTTAACGATTTCACGTAAGAATTTTGTCATGTCTTTCTCATAGTTTTGTGCAGCTTCTTTGATTTTAGCGTAATCTAGATTCATTGTCTTAATTCCTCCCTATTCATTTTAGTTGTTTATTTGTTAAGGCCTTTCCATACGATATTCTTGTAGCGATCAGGGTCAGTGTCGCCCTCAGTAGAGAAGAGTAGCACTCTGGAATTTTCGTCCAGACCGATATTCTTTCTTAAATCCTTGTATTCATCCATGGTCATCATAGCAGCAAGTACACCGAATGGAGCAGCACCAGACTCACCGGATATAATAGGAACATCTCCCTTAACAGGAGCAGCTAACATACGCATACCGTTTGCAGCAACCCAGTCAGGAGCAGAGACAAAAACCTTTACATGGTTCTTTAAGATATCCCAGGAAATGGTATTTGGTTCGCCGCAGGCAAGACCTGCCATAATGGTCTCCATATCACCGTCTACAATGCGGATATCACCATCACCGGCAATAGCACCCTTGTAGAGGCAGGCAGCAGCATCCGCTTCTACAACTATGAAGGTAGGAGGGTTGTCAGCATACAGGTTTGAGAAGTAGCCTACAACACCGCCAGCCAAGGAACCAACACCTGCCTGTACGAAGATATGGGTTGGACGCTCGCAGCCGTAATCCTTTAACTGCTCACCAGCCTCCATTGCCATGGTGCCATAACCCTGCATAATCCATGCGGGAATTTCTTCATAGCCGTCCCATGCTGTATCCTGTACAATAACACCTCTTGGTGTCTCGTTAGCTTCCTTAGCTGCCAGACGTACACAATCGTCATAGTTCATATCCTGGATATCAACCAGAGCGCCTTCCTTTGCAATATTCTCAAGACGGGTCTGTGTGGATCCCTTTGGCATATGTACAACTGCCTTCTGTCCAAGACGGTTTGCTGCCCATGCAACGCCACGTCCGTGGTTTCCGTCAGTAGCTGTAAAGAAGGTTGCCTGTCCGAACTCTTCCTTTAACTGTGCAGATGTCAGTACAGAATAAGGAAGTTCAGAAACATCCTTTCCTGTTTCTTTTGCTATGTAGCGAGCCATTGCGAAGGAGCCACCTAATACCTTAAATGCGTTTAGGCCGAAGCGGTAGGATTCATCCTTAACGTATACTTCCTTCACTCCCAGGTATTCAGCCATATGATCCAGCTTTGTAAGGGGTGTTGTGCTGTACTGTGGGAAGCTCTCATGGAAGGTACGTGCCTTCTTGATTTCCTCTAATCCCATTATTGGTAGGTGTTTGTCATCTGTTTTAGGCATTTTGTTTACTGCCCACAAAATCTTCTGATCCATAAAACTATTTCCTCCTTAAATGTGTATAGCAAATTAGCTTTTACTTTGAAGCAATCGCTTCTATTTCTACTAATGCATCTTTCGGTAAAGCTGCTACCTGAAATGCAGCTCGAGCAGGACAAACTCCTTTAAAGTAACGTCCATATACCTCATTCATAACAGCAAAATCACCCATATCCTTCAATAGCACCGTTGTCTTCACCACATTATCCATTGTCATACCTTCTGCGGCCAAAACCTCCTGAATATTTTTCAAAGATTGTTCTACCTGGCTAGCTATATCCCCCCCAGCAAATGCTCCTGTTGTAGGGTCTATAGGTAATTGCCCTGAAACATATACTGTGTTATTTACAATAATCCCCTGTGAATAAGGACCAATTGCTATTGGTGCTGATGTAGTTTTAATTTCTAACTTGCCCATAAGTAACACTCCTTTATCCGTGTATTTTGATAATTTAATTATCCTTTTGATAATTTTTTTATCATGTTTAGTATCATTATACAAAATCCGACATCATATGTAAATATTTTTTTACATTTTTTTATATTTTATATATTTATAATAATTTTTATTTATTTTTTTATATATTTTTATTTTTAAATTTTTATTTTTTTATAAAATACAACTAAACTCTTATTCATTGCAGCTTTACTCTTCAAAAATAAGAAGTATTCTTATAATATGGATTTTTAAATATATAAAATTAATGATGGCTTGGAACCTTTAGAAAATATGTTAGCCCTATTGGACCATCAAACTTTGAAGGGTAAATTTTATCCAAGTCAGATGCAAAAGTAGATAATATTAAAAAATGTGCACAGCTAATAGACATAGCTGTCGCTATGTTTTAAAATAGAATTGAATACTAAAAAAGAGGGGAATTTTCTAAAAAGGGAATTTGATAGCCACATAAAATAAGGCTTAGTGATTCCAAAAGTATATATTAATTATTAGGAGGATATCGTGACAGATCAAGACTTATTGTATATTTATGTTAAACTAGTTCCTTTTATAGCAGAAGTTGTCGGACCGGGAACCGAAGTGCTCATCCACGATGTTAGTAACCCCGATCATTCACTTATAGCTATATCCAACAATGTTTCAGGTCGTGATATTGGAGCTCCCTTAACAGATTTTGCACGTGAAATCCAACAGAGTGGTACTTATAGTAATACTGCTTACATGGCAAATTATACTGGTTGGAGCAAAAAGGGTAATTTCCTTTCCTCAACCTATTATATAAAAAACGAAGGGCGATTAATTGGTCTACTTTGTATCAACAAAGATCTATCTGTTGTTCAAGAGTTCAATAGTGCCGTGCACCTCTTATTGGAGAAATTTAACTTGCAAGGCCCGCAAGATAAGAATGTTTCTGAGAACTTAAACCCACCTATAACTAATTTTATTCAGGATCGCATCTCAGAAATTATTTCCCAAACTGGAGTTATTCCATCTCGGATGACCTCCAGGGAAAAAATTAATACCGTACATCGTCTTAATGAAGAAGGCATATTGATGATAAAAGGTGCCGTATCTGAAATTGCATCCCAGCTTAACATTTCAGTTCCGACAGTTTATCGATATCTGAACAAACCAGTAAATTGATGCCTCATTTCCAGATTCCTTAAGTAAGATAACCTCACCTTTTATTTAACCTATTTATTATTCTTAGCTATACAAACGCAAATCAATAAGGTAAATCATAATCGTCAGACATCCAAAACTACAGACTTCATAAATACCTTCCCTAGATAAACTCTACTTTGCTCTAAAGAAGTTGAGACTCTAAATACTAGTAGCTGCCTGAAAAGGTGAAGAAATGCTTGAGCCGTATGAGTTGGAAATTCTCACGTACGGTTTTTAGATGAAGGAAAATAGTTGTGCAATAAATGAACTATATAGACTAGAAAAAGAATAATGCATTATAATAACTCTCCGTCATACCTGAATTTAGAGTCATTTTAGAATCAAAGGCATATAAGGAAATGGACTATTGTCCACATTTCCTAGACTACAAAAAAGGTGAGGTCTCTTCTGAGAACACTCACCTTTTCTTTATAAATTTCATCGCTATTCATTTTCTTTTTAAAAACAACTACGGCAACAACCATAATGAGTAGTGCATAACTTATTACCCCATATAACTAAGGGAACATCTCACTATAATTTCCTTTAAGTGCTGCTTTTCCTGCATCTCCAGTATGAACAAATGGTAATGCATAAGCAATTCTTTTAAACCATCCTCCCACTAAACTTAAATCAAACCATGTACCACTTAACCACGCACTTAAGTTAGTTAGAATAGCCCCACATATGGCCCCTACTTGCTTATCATTATCTTCTCCATGATTTCTCCCTGCTTTTATCCCTTAATATGATTCTTTTTCCCTTGCAAAAATATTTTTATTTATACTTGTCATATCATATTTTACCCCAATAAAAAGTTTATCATTATACTTTTCCCTTTGTTTAAATCTTCTTCTTTAAGGTAATACTCTCCTAAAAGAGGAGGTTAATAGTTTATGCGAATTCCAAAACATGTTGCAATTATTCCTGATGGAAATAGACGTTGGGCAAATGAATCTGGTCTTGAGAAACATCAAGGCTATAAACATGGCTTAAATCCGGGAGTAGAAGCACTTCGTGCTGCTAAAGCCTATGGTATTGAAGAACTCACCTATTATGGCTTTACCACTGATAACTGCAAAAGACCGGCCATTCAGGTAAAAGCTTTTATAGATGCCTGTATAGATGCCATTAATCTTATAAAGAATGAAGATGTGGCTTTATTAGTAGTTGGAAACACAGAATCCCCTATGTTTCCTAAGGAATTACTCCCTTATACCCAAGAACGTGTTATCTTTGGCAAAGGAACTACTAAAGTTAATTTCTTGGTGAACTATGGTTGGGAGTGGGATCTTAGTCATATGCATACAGATACCACGAATCGTCATACCATCACAGATGCCCTTCATTCTAAGGCTATTTCTAGAATAGACCTTATTATTCGTTGGGGAGGACGAAAACGACTTTCGGGTCTTCTTCCTATTCAAGCAGTTTATGCTGATTTTTACACCTTAGACGAAATGTGGCCTGAATTTTCTAAGGAACAGTTTTCCCGGGCAATAGAATGGTATAGTACTCAAGATGTCACCCTTGGTGGCTGAAATAAGTAGGTGCATGGGTTATGGAAAGAAAAAATGTTATCATCATTGGTGCTGGCATAGGTGGATTATGTTGTGGCATCCGCCTGCTACATGCTGGCTATAAAGTACTCATTATAGAAAAAACGCAGGCGTGTGGTGGCGTAGCACAAACAATTCACCTCCCTCATTCATCTCTTCCTTTTGATAGTTTTGCTTCTATTTTTATTCATCCCAATGAATACGCTCAAATTTTTAAAGATGTAGGATTGTCTTATCAAGATTACTATGAAACGGTGCCTTTAACTTCTCTTTATAAAGTATTCTATAAAGATGGTACACAATTTACATTAAATAGAAATTATCTTTGCGACATTCAGTCTTTTGAAACTACTTTTAAGGACTCCTTTAACACCTACTCTTCCTATGTGCAAAGTATGTACAGCCGTTATATAAGTATAGACGATTCCTTTCTAACAAAATATTTTATTTCCATTAAAGATTTTGTAAATCCTATAACTTTATTAAAAGGTATCTCTCTTCATCCTTATCAATCTGCAAGTGCTTATTTGAAGCATACGACTAAAAACACTAAGCTTAGGGAATTTTTATCCTTTCAAACTTTTTATATGGGATTTCCACCTCAAAAGATGCCCTATTTATATGCTACAATTCCTGCTGTTACACAAACCTTAGGTCTTATTCATGTCAAGGGTGGCATGGGAGCGTATGTACGTGCATTAGAGAAAGCCTTTTTTGACTTAGGTGGAAAAATTCTTTATAAGCATTCTGTTCAAAACATATTAATTGATAATAATAGAGCTTATGGTGTCTTATGTAAAAACAAAAAAATAGAAGCTGATATCATTGTTTCTAATGCTGATTACAGGTATACAGTGACCCAACTTCTATCTTATTCTAATGCCTATATCAATTCCTCAAAATCTACTGCTCCTCCTGTTATGTCTTGCTCTGTTTTTATGCTACGTCTCGTCCTATCTCGTCCCCTTCCTATGTTAAATATCCATAATATTTTTATTAATGAGGATTTAAATAAGGAGTTTAAAGCTACCGCAAAAGGTCATTTGCCCATTACGCCCCCCCTTTATATCTATTACCCTGGGGCCATTGATGAAAACTTTAAGACTGAAGAAGAATTTGGTATTAATATAATGCTTCGCGTACCTAACCTTTCTTCTCAAATCACCTGGAATGCTCAAACAATCTCTACTCTAAGAGCAATTTGTCTTGAAGGACTTTCAGAGATTACAGGTATTAAAAATATACATCAATATATTGTAGCTGAAGGAATAAGTACCCCTCTAGAGTTACGCAATGAATTTAACTGTGCCTATGGTGCTGCCTTTGGATTAGCGCCTACTCTGTCTCAAAGTATTATGTTTAGGCCTCAACCTGTTTCAAAGTCTATCTCTGGGTTATACTTTGTGGGCTCCTCCATTCATCCTGGCAATGGTGTGTCTATTGTGATGAAAGGTGCCAAACTTACTGCTGAGGAAATATTAAAGCGTTCTTAATCTCCTCAATAATAGGCAAAAATACAAGAATAAAGGTGCATACTAACCATCACATCAGTATGCACCTTTATCATTTCGCGTAACCTCATACTCACCCTCAACTTCTGTCAAATTTTTATCTTATAAACCTTAAAAATATGTTATAATTTAATTAATATTCAAAACCACAAACTAATACATAGGAGGTCATTAAAATGAAAACCATTGGATTAATAGGCGGTATGAGTTGGAAAAGTACAGTTACATATTATCAAATTATAAACGAAGTTATTAAGAGTGAATTGGGGGGATTACATTCTGCTAAAATACTTTTATATAGTGTAGATTTTGATGAAATTGAGGCATGTCAAGCAAGTGGAGATTGGGGCAGAAGTGCAACTATCCTATCAGAAGTTGCAACTAAGCTAGAACTGGCTGGGGCAGATTATATTGTTATTTGTACAAATACTATGCATAAAGTTGTTCCACAGATTCTAGATCACATTCATATTCCTATTATTCATATTGCTGAAGCAACAGCCAATGCCTTAAAAGAAAAACATATTTCTAAGGTCGCACTACTAGGTACAAAGTATACAATGACTCAAGATTTCTATAAGCAAAAATTAATTGATGCAGGTATTGAGGTTCTAATTCCCCCAGTACAAGATATTGAAATAATCAGCGGCATTATCTATGGTGAACTTTGCTTAGGTATCATTTCTAATGAGTCTAAAGCAAAGTATCTTCGTATCATTAACGAGCTTGCTTTAAGAGGTGCCGAAGGTGTTATTTTAGGTTGTACAGAAATAGGATTGCTAGTTCAACAAAAGGATACCGTATTACCTGTTTTTGATACAACTCAAATCCATGCTCGTGAGGCCGCACTACTAGCTATTCACTCTTAAAACCAGATGACTCTATGAACGTTTTATGATCTTATCTTTTCCAAGGGCGCACCTGATCTAACCAACCTTTTTCCTTCCAGTAGCTTACGTCTACTGGATTAGGCGCCCAGGTCTTATTCATCATACGCATTAAATAAAATAACGCTTTCACTTTTAGTCTTGGTCTAACCTTCTTACTGCCTTGTTCTAGTTTTCTAACAAGCTTATTTACTTGTTGTTCTATTTCTTCTCTCATCTTCTCATTGACTTCACTATATTTACCTGCTGCAACTGCTTTCTTAAGATGATAAACTTTAGCAACCCCCCAGTAATCTAATGAATCCTGTATATCTTTTATAGTACTTTTCGTCCCTGCACCTGCTGCTGTTGTAACAATTAGGGCTTGTTTACTAAACATCCCTGGATGGGGCCTATGGGACATCCAAGCATACGACAAATGATCTAATAAAGCTTTAAGCTGAGCTGATACATGAAAAGCATAGACAGGACTTGCAAAAATCAGTAATTCACTCTCTTCCATTGCCTGTGTAATAGGTTTAAGCATCTGAAACTCTGGACATTTTTCTTCACTGACACTCATACAAGTACAACACCCTCTGCAAAAATGTGGCATATCATCTGGCATGAAAAACTCCCATACCTGATCTCCCTGAGCAAGTTTTTGAATGACCTTCTTAACAATTTGATAGGTTGTTGAAGTTTCTTTTTTATTATTCCCATATACAACTGTGATTTTCATTCTACCCACCCTTTTCTATCTATGTTAAGTTTTCTTCTTTACATACTTCTATGTTTTTTATTCTCTTAATCCTCTTCCTTGCTATATATTCTAGCAAACTGTCTCACATGTTTCTCCAGTAAGCTGATACCTTCTTCTTTTTTCTCTTCTTGGTTATCATATAATGTGAGCATTAGAAAAATAGGTGCATAAAACTGCATTGCCATAACATGAGGATCACAGGGCTTAAAGCCTCCCCTTTCAATCATTGTCTCAAATAAATGAGTTTGAAATGTTAGTACATCCTCTATAAAAAAGGCCTTAAACATTGCTCCTGCTTTACTACTTCTATACTGTTCTATGGTAAGCATTTGTCTAAATTTCCTTGCCACCTCATCATTAAGGAAAAAGATATAGCATCCCTTTGCTACTGAAACTAATAATTCCTCACTCATATGCATATACTGCTCAGCCACTTTTTTCACATCTCCACTTGGCATTTGAATTTTTGTCATTTCACTATTGTAATGCCCGCTCATTTCTAACATGATTTTTTCAAATATCTCTTCTTTGCTTTGGTAGTGTTTATAAAGAGAAGCCGCTTTAATACCTACTGCTTCTGCTATATCACGCATAGATACGCCTTCATATCCCTTTTGAGCAAACAAAGCAAGCGCCTCTTCCCAAATGATTGTTTTAGTATCTCTCTTTATTCCTTCTGTACTAGCCATATTTTATTCCTCTTTCTTCTAGTTGTTTTCTTACCTTCCTATCTTAAAAACAGTCTAGAAATTTCTATTACTAAAGATTTAAAAATCACATCACACCCTAGAATAAAAAAGATTATTTTTCTATGCTGTTGCTTTTTTAATACTAAGGTACCAAGTGCACAAAGTGCTATAATGGCTCCTCCTATACAACATAATGTAGATTGAATACTTACTAATGAAAATAATCCCCCTGCCACACTAGCATCCATACTATTTTGTACAGATAAATGATAACCATCTCTAGTTGCTACAAAACAGCATACAATAAGACCATATCCCAATAAAATGGCGATCCATTTCCCCCATTTTTCAATTTTCTTGTGCTGAATAAACATATAAATGACATAAACCCATAAACCTACTACCAAAAACGTACTCATTGTTGTTACTAAATCTCCCACATATAAATTCATTTTCATTTTCCTTTCTATTTAAGCTAACACTTGTTAGTTTTAATATAAGCTAACAAGTGTTAGCTGTCAATATTTTTTTATTATTTATTTTATTCTCATAACAAATAAATCCCGAAATACTTATATCATAAAATAATAAGCATTTCGGGATTTCTATTTTTCTTAACGGGCTATAAAAGCTACACCAATAGCTCCTGGTCCTGCATGTGTACCTACTGTACTTCCTATACATAGTGTATAATTATCTTTTACATCATAAACCTCATGAATCATCTCTTTAAGCGGCACAAGTGCTTCCTCAGCCATAGAATGTCCAAATACTACGGTATGTTCTGTATTTATATCTTGTTCTTCTAGATAATTCATAATGAATTTATACATTTTTTTCTGACCACGTTCTTTTCCAAGGACCTGAACAATTCCATCTTTAACTTGTACAATAGGCTTAATACCTAAAGCTGTTCCTACTATAGCACTTGCAGCTGATATTCTACCACCTTTTTGTAAATATTTTAGTGTATCAACAATCGCCACAAGTCTTACTTTTTCTTTAAGCACTTCAATCTGTTTTACAATTTCTAGGGCACTTAAGCCTTTGTCTCTTAGTCTAACAGCTTCATTAACTAATAAAGCCAAACCAAGGGTTACATTTTGAGAATCAATTAAATGAATTTTTTCTGATTCTAACATATCTTTAGCAATAACTGCAGACTGATAAGTCCCACTTAATTGAGAAGATAATAAAATAGCAATGATTTCATCACCTTGATCTAAATATTTCTTAAACACCTTCTCAAATGTATCTGGATTAATTTGTGTTGTCGTTGGCAATTCTTTTTCTACTGCTAATTTTTCATAAAATTCTTCTGTTGTTAAATCAACACCATCTGTGTAATGAGTGGTTCCATACAATACTTGTAATGGAATAATGTCAATTCCAAGTGTCTCCTGATCTTGTTTTGATAAGTCACATGTGCTATCTGTAATAATTCTAATCATTTCTTTGTCCTTCCCTCATTAGTATTATGTCATTAATTTATCTCTATCTCTCTTTATTTATACGTTATTCTTATTTACTTTGATAATCAAAGTTTTGTTTATCATAACTTTTTTTACTTTATTTGTCAACACATTGTAGAGTAAAACCTTATTCTTTCTAGCTATTTTCCTTTTATATTGCTTGAAGTCCTTTTTCTTAATTGCTATTATAATAACAAAATAACACGCCTACTATTTAAGAAAGGGAAATGACTATGCATATTGCAAACGGTCTTATATTTACAGATTCTTGCACTTTTGAGAAAAAAGATATTCTTATTACTCAAGATAAAATCATGGCTCTACTCCCTCCCAATAGCCCACCAGTTGAATCTATAGCACTCTATGATGCTACTGATTGCTATGTGATTCCTGGACTTACAGATATTCACTTTCATGGTTGCATGGGCCATGACTTTTGTGAGGGTACAGTGGAAGCTCTAGCTGCTATCGCTTCCTATGAATTAAGGCAGGGCATTACCACTATTTGTCCAGCTACAATGGCCTTACCAGAGCATCAGTTAATTAAAATCTGTAAGGTGGCTTCTAA
Source organism: Bacillota bacterium (assembly GCA_023436395.1). Classification (GTDB taxonomy): domain Bacteria; phylum Bacillota; class Clostridia; order Lachnospirales; family Cellulosilyticaceae; genus Cellulosilyticum. The sequence goes on from JAEZJJ010000070.1 coordinate 10,752, forward strand.
CTATAAACCTACTCTACTTGGGGCAACTTTGTGTGGTATTAATCTAGAAGGTCCTTTTCTTTCCTTTAATAAACGAGGGGCACAGAATGCAGATTATCTTCATCGCCCTGATATTTCTATGCTAGATAGACTTTTGACAGCTTCTTATCACCTCATTAAGTTAGTTGCTATTGCCCCTGAGGAAGAAGGTGCCTATGAATGTATTGCTACATTTAAAGATCAAGTTACCTTTTCTCTCGCACATACTTCAGCTGATTACACCATTGCCATGAAAGCCTTTGAAATGGGTGCTTGCCATGTCACTCATCTCTATAATGCGATGCCAGCCTTTTCCCACCGTGCTCCAGGTCTTATAGGTGCTGCCTTTGATACACCTCATTGTATGGTAGAACTGATTTGTGATGGTGTCCATATTTCCCCTTCTGTAGTACGTGCTACTTTCAAACTTTTCGGTGATGAACGTATCGTATTAATTAGTGATAGTATGATGGCTTGTGGCATGCCTAATGGAACTTATTCCTTAGGGGGGCAAACTGTAACAGTCGCTCAAAATACTGCTACATTAGAAGATGGTACAATTGCCGGTAGTGCCATGCATCTTATGGACTGCGTACGTACTGCCATCAAAATGGGCATTCCTATGGAAAGTGCTATTAAAGCTGCTACCCTAAATCCCGCTAAAGCCATTGGCATTCATCAAAATTATGGGAGTATTACACCTCATAAAGTTGCTAATCTCCTTATTCTTAGTAAAGATTTATCTATTAAAGATATTTTCTTTAATGGCATACTACTTAAATAACAAAGCAAGGGGCTATTCTCGGATTAATTTAAATTAATTCGGGAATAGCCCCTTACTTTATACTCATTTAGGCTTTTTCTTTAAGATTAAGCCTTATTCCTGATTACACACTTTATCTAAAATGTCATTTAAAGCACTCCCACTACTTGTATGACTTCTTATAACTTCCGCCTTATTTCTCTCTGCCTCTGTAACAGCACACCTTACCATTTTATGAGAAACTGTATTGGTAAATAAGACTATCAGGTCTGGACATCCTATTTGATTACGCATTTTGGCTGACATTTGCGTAAATATTTTTGCCTTACAATTATAGGCTTTACATATTTTCTTATACTCGCAAACCATTCTGTCATGCCCCCCAATAATTACAACACTCATTATTTAATCCTCCCTAAACAGCCCTCACTTATTTGAAATTCATTATCATTATTATAAACAATCTCTTTTAGTTTTTCAAGATATATTGATAATTATTCTCAAATTACAAGTAAATAACCTGCTAGGTTCATTAATTAGGTGTACTTAGCCAAGGTTACTTCATAAACATATCCTATTATATGCTTCTCTATATTACATCCAGTTATGTCTATCTTCCTTTTTTTATCTTATCTATTGTATTTCATTTAAAATTTCTTGTATTTGTTCAGCATTATTTCCTAATCTTTGAGCTTTACCAAGTTCTTCTTTTGCCAATTCCATTTTCCCTTGGTTATAATAAATCACACCTAATAGGTAATGGCCATTTTCAGGGCTTATCTCAATAAGTGCTTCACAATAAGGGATTGCCTCTTCATATTTTCCTTGAATACCTTGCGCTCTAATAAGCGACCACAATACTGTTACTTGATTGGTTTCATAGCGTGAGCCTTCTTTAAGGATCTCTTTAGCAACTTTCTCAACTTGAGCCCACTCTTCATTATTTTCTAGTATTTCCAGTGTATTCATCTTACGTATTACAGTACTTTCAGAATTTGTAAAGCCATAAATCCCACCCCCTATAAAGAGCAAGCTAAGGACTCCACCATAGAGAAGTTTATTAAAATACCAACGTTTTTCCTTCACTTTTGCCACTAATCCAATACCTAAGAATCCTCCTACTAATCCCCCTAAATGTGCAAAGTTATCAATCCCCGTACTGGCAAAGCCATAAGCCAGATTAAAAAGAATCGTAGTAATAATATCCCTTCCAAAATAAGTCTTAAATTGAAGAGGTCTCTCTAGCCCAAAGTATAAAAGCACACCCATTAATCCAAATATAGCTCCAGAAGCCCCCACTGATGGTCCTGGCACAAATACAAAACTACATAGATTACCTAAAATCCCTGCCAATAAATAAATAGTTATAAATTTACCTCTTCCATACATACGTTCTACTAAACCACCTATCATGAATAGAGAATAGCAGTTAACAAACAAATGCATTAAACTACCATGTAAGAATATAGGAGTAATAAAGCGCCAATAGTCTCCTTCTAAAATAAGACTATTGACCTTGGCCCCATAGCGCATAATAAGTTCCCCATAACTTATGCCACTCTTTTTTTCATACAAACTGACTGCTAAATAAACTAAAATATTAATAGCAATTAAGCTATAGGTAACGACTGGCTTCTTTACCTCATAACTGATTTGATAATCCTTCTCTTTATTGATTACTGCTTCTTCAATGGCTAGTTCATCATATTTTTTAGAACTTGTTTCATTAAGTGATTCTCTTAAAACCTTTAATAAACCTTTATCTGAACTAGGCCTACTAAATAATCTATATACTTGGTTATTCTTAAAGTCTACCACAAAACATTTTAAGGCTTTATGATCTGCCACAGATTGTGTTTGCCTTTCTTCTAATAATCTAAGTGTTTCCTCTTGTATCCCTTCTGGGAAAATTAATATATTATAAGCAAAGGTCTTGTTTTCTTCTTGAATACGTAATAATCTTTCATCTTTACTACTTGATAAATGATCTATATCTATAGTTGGCAAGCCACTTACATTTAGTATTTGTATATAAGTTACATACTGACCATCTTGCTTAATGAGTACATTCTTATTGCCAATAGCAATCCTTCCTTCTTCATTTACAGCTAATAAGTAATCTTTCTCCACAATGAGTCTTTTAACTAATCTCTCTATAAATACTTGTTCCATAGCTTCCTCTCTTCATTCTATTTTCTCTTGATAGCATCACTATCTTCTATTTAACTTGATTAATGATATGTTTAAACTTTCCACTTTTAGGATGTTGTTGTGGTAACTGATCTGATAATATACATTCTACAGTTATCGCCCCATATATTGCAATAAATGTTTTTATCATATGCTTTGCCTTCTCAAATGCCTCATTTACAGTTATATTTTTTGTAGGTAGTATATATTCAAATATTCTATTAATTAAAATAAGGTTGTATAAGTTTTTGCCTGAAAACTTATACAACCTTATTTTTATACTTACCTTCTCTATAGCTTTTCATTTCCCACTATAAGTGCTAGATAACCCCACTCCCAAACTACTTCTTCAAAGCTATTTTCTAAATACTCTATAATATCGTCTTGATCATAACCTGTGACTCTAGAAATGACTGTGATATAATCGCGAACCATTGCATATGGAATATCACCTTCTCCTTTTTCTAACCATCTTAAGAATATTCCTTGCTTGATTACACTATATTCTAAAGTAACCCACTGATAAGCAATGATTAATTCTTTTAAGTTCATATCTGGCATTAATAAATTCCCTAGTAACTCTGCTACGATATAATTCTTTAAAAGTTTTTGATAAGCCAATAACTTTTCTTCAAAGTATACTAACTTATCTTCTAATACTTCATCTGTATATTTTTCTTCTAGGATTTCTCCTATGGCTGCAATATCCTCTATATAGCTTACATAGAGTTTCTGCTTTCTGTAATTCTCTACAATATCTAGGAATAATTCATTTCTCTCAAAAAAGGAATCTAGTTTATTAAACTTCATCTTTTCAATAGCCTTTGCTATTGGCTGAGTATACCCTTGTGTACTACACTTTTTAACATCTTTCTCACTGATTTGTTTCTTTGAATAAAGATCTAATAGGGCATAAAAAATAATCATCATACGCTGAGGTAATGTATATGACTGAGTTTCCATAATACTTATCATCATCTCACGTACTGCCATAAGCAAACTATCTTTCTGAGAAGTACTGCCCTCCTGCTGAAATTGTATTTGCTCCTGACTTTCATTTAATAAGTCTACTACAGCAGGACAACAAGTAGCTAAACTATACTCGGTGCGATCATCAAATACATTAATTTGTCTTGGAAAAGTTGTACAGGTTTCAGATAAATACCCCTCCCCTAACTCCATAACAAGACGGCATAACTTTTTTTGATTTAAAAAGGGACATTTCTTATCTTCTTTCAGTTTAACAATATGTCCACCTTCATCTTTCTTTGTGTAATCGCAAAGTTTAAGGGATTCATAAGTCTCTCCTTCATACTCTACTTCCCCTAACTTTAATGCTTCCCATTTCTTATGTGTCCCATCATCTACTGCAATGCGCCATTCTTGGCAACAGGATAAGCTACACTGATCTGCTATACATTTAAATTGCGTATAATAATTAACGCTCATCTTCTGACTCATTTTCTACTCCTTTAACCTTTGGTTAATTTCTATTTATAGTATCCGCAATTCCCTCTATATCTATCTTTGTTTTCACTTATATAACTGGCCCTATATTCTTCATTAAGCTGAGCAAGTTCTTTTTCCCCTTCTATATAAGGCTCATAAAAATCATACCCATATCTGCTACCATCTTCACACCCTATTTCGCAGTAGCCCAATGCTTCTTTGACAATCTGTTCTCTTTGCTCTCTTGTTGTATTTTTAATAAGATACTTATCCATATATGTTTTCCTCTTTTCTTATTTCATTCTTAGGTCTATATACTGTATAGATAAAGGCTTTACTATCTATAACAATAGCAAAACCCTTTATTTTTAACAAGCTATTCTACTCTTATTCTTTAATTGCTACTACACAACTAGCAGTAATTGTTTGTTCGTATCTGTATTGATTTTGTAAATAAAGATAGAATTGCTCATTCCAAAGCCCACTAGGCTCATAATTAATTTTATATTGACATCTATAAAGTTTTGATGATATATTTTAAATATTCAAACATTTGTTTAAATCTTTTGTTTATATTTTAAAATCTCAACTTATTCACAATGAAATATAAACTACTACTAATAGGAGGAAATGTATTGAGAAAAGCTTATATTGATAATCTAAGAATTTTTTGTATTTTACTCTTGTTTCCATTTCACACTTTTATGATTTATAATAACTGGGGAGAAACATTTTATATTAACGGTAAACCTCTGTCCATTACTTCGTGGTTTAACTATTCTCTAGATCCTTGGTGGATGCCCCTTCTCTTTACTTTGGCAGGGATCTCTTCTGCCTATGCACTTCAGAAAAGGTCCACAAAAGATTTTGCAAAAGAACGTACTTGTAAACTTCTAGTGCCTTTGCTAGTAGGATTACTTATCGTTATTCCCGCCCAAACTTATATTTCAGATCTCTTTCATTATGGATACTCAGGTAATTATTGGACCCACTATGCGATTTACTTTTCAAGATTTACAGACCTAAGTGGCATTGATGGTGGTTTTACACCTGCACATCTTTGGTTTATATTCTATCTTTTTATTGTTTCTATGATCATGTTGCCTCTGATGAATAGCTATAATAAACAGGATAAGAAGATAAATCCTCACAAAATCACCATTGTCAAATTAATTCCTTTATTCTTAGTCATTGCAGCACTCACTCCCTTTTTAGAAATTGGAGGCAAAAGTATAGGGAAATCCCTTGCTTGTTTTGCCATTGGGTACTTTTTACTAAGTGATGAAGTTGTCCATGAACGCTTAGCAAAATATGTTTTTCCACTTGCCTTTGTATTTGTAAGTTCCCTCATACTAGGACTTGTACTCAAACATATGCATCAAAATAGTAATCTCATATTTAAAATTGCGTATCGATTATCAGTATGGTTTGGTATCTTAACAATGATAGGTGGATTTAAGAAATATTTTAATTTCCAAAATAAAATAACAAGATATTTATCTAGTGCTACCTTTTCTCTTTATTATTTTCATCAATCCGTATTAGTTGTTTTAGGCTATTTTATACTAAAAAGTGTGTCTAATGTATTCCTACAAATCCCCTGTATTATACTTGGCAGTTTTATTATAAGCCTAGCTTGTTATGAAATCTCTAGACGTTTTAAACTTACAGCTTTTTTGTTTGGGATTAAATATAAATCAAATAAAAGAACTACACCTCATACACCAATGCATTCATCTTAAAAAGAAAGAAGGTAGTAAAATGTTATCTGATAGTAAACAAGCCATTATGGATGCCTCTATGAGACTCATGGAAACAAAGGATTTTAATTCAATTACAGTACGGGAGATTGCGGCTGAAGCAAAGGTTAATATAGCCGCTATCAACTATCACTTTGGTAATAAAACAAAGCTTTTCAATTTATTAATGGAAAGGTATTGGAAAGAAATGATGGTATTCTATGAGGAGTTATTGACAACTCAAGAAATCACCATAGATGATGCCATAGCCTTTGGTATCAAAGTCCTTAAATTTGAATTATGCTCAACAGGTATTTTACGTTCAGAACAAGTGATGTATCAACAGTATGGTATAGATGTGGCTACTCAAAAACGTATTAATATACAATTTCAGGCTCTTAGTCGATTAGTACTTGCACTACATAAAGAACTAAAAAAAGAAGAGGTCTTTCCCAAAGTATTAATGGTTGCCTCAGCCTTAAGCTGTCCTGGTTTTTGGTCAGACCTTACAGAATCCTATGTAACTGATATAGATAGTTTTGTCCAAAGTTATGTGAGCAATTTAATGAATTCCATTTAATAGTAAATCCTAGAGTAACTATTATTTTTCAAGTACGCTCTTTATTAAACACTGATACATACTTAATGGTAATAGCTTTCTCATAGTCACCATACTTTTCATCTTACCTACCCTATATCTCATTTTCTTTTTATCATCTGTGGCTGCCTTATAAATGATTTGGGCTACTTCTTCTGGTTTAGAGCCTGCATTTCCATTTTTTATAAGGTTTGCTACAACCTTTTCTTCATAGGTCTTATAAGCCTTTATTCTCTCATCCTTAGTTACCGTCATTGATCTTCCACAAAATTCTGTTTTGATAGTTCCTGGCTCAATAAGCTTTATTCTTATTTGGAAAGGTGCCACTTCATACTGAAGGGATTCTGAAAAACCTTCCACTGCAAATTTAGTAGCATGATACAATGATTGTAGTGGTATGGAGATTGCTCCAGCTATGGAAGAAAGATTAATGACTGTACCTCCTCCTTGTGCTCTAAAATAAGGTAGAATTGCCTTTGTCATTTCTATAGTACCTAATAAATTCGTATCTAGTTGTCGTCTAATCTGTTCAGTGGTAGCTGCCTCTAAGGCTCCCACTGTATAGTAACCTGCATTATTAACAAGCACATCAATCTTACCAAATCGCTCAATTCCTTTATTAATAGCTACTTCCATACTTTTAATTTCTGTTACATCACAGTAGATCACTTCTATATTTTCAAGTTTTGTTAATTCCTTTTCTATTTCTGGACGCCTCATCGTTGCCACTACATTCCAACCTTTTTGGTTAAAGTATTTTGCAGTTTCCTTTCCTATTCCTGATGATGCTCCTGTAATAAGTACTGTTTTCATTATGACTCCCCTTTTGCTTTTATTTCATATTTCGAATAAACATTCTATTCATTCGAATCCTTGTTTTCTATTATGGTGTGTGGGATAATAATTAACAAGTACGCACAAATAAGTAAGGTAATATCAAAAAGGAGAGTATTATGGATGAAGCTTGTAAATATAATATCTTAGATGGAGATAAAGTCTCCCAAGCTCTGAAGATGATTGGTGGAAAGTGGAAGCTTAAAATACTTTATACTATTGGTTACAATGAAGTTATTCGCTATGGTGAACTCAAAAGAGAATTAGGTGGTATTACAGATAAAATCCTTGCTAATGAACTCAAAAATTTAGAACAGGATCATCTTATTTTACGGGAAGTGATCCCTGATGTTCCTCCTAAGGTAGAATACTCACTTACGCCTAAAGGTTATGGACTACTTCCTACCTTCGATGCACTCTACGAATGGATTATGACAAATGATTATGGAGGCAATTCATATGAAATCTTATATTCATAAAGTACACTATTATGAAACAGATAAAATGGGAATCACCCATCACTCTAATTACATCCGTTGGATGGAGGAGGCCCGTGTAGACTTCTTAGAACAAATTGGCTGGGGATATGATAAATTAGAAGACTTAGGTATTATTTCTCCTGTCATTGGTATTGAGTGCGATTACAAGAAAACAACTACTTTTAATGACCAAATCCAGATTGATTTAAAACTAAATGAATACCGAGGTGTAAAATTTACCATCACCTATACCATGCAAAACATTAATACTGGAGAAATTGTAGCTCTAGGTGAATCTAGACATTGCTTCTTAAATAAGGAAGGTAAGCCTATGCTTCTTAATAAAACTTATCCCATGGTTCATAATGCTCTATGTGATTGCTTAGAATAAAATAGTCTTTTTCTTTTAATAAAGGAGGTATAGAACTTTTCACGTTCTATACCTCCTTTGTTTTACCTCTCTATAATCCCTGTTATAGATTTTCTTAATAATATATTTTGTAGTTCTTCTCTTCACTTACTTCTATACAAGGAGTCTTCTCAATGTATTCAATAATGAGTTCACTTATATCTTGAGTGATTTCCTTAACCACCTCAGCATCTTTATAAGCTGTATATAGAGAAACATTACTTGCACGATAATTACTTAGTACAACTGTATATTCCTTCTCCATATCTATAGCTTCCTGACCTATTGTCATACTTACTACTCTTTCTCCAAATGGCTTATTTAAGTCAATCTCATAAGATAAGCCTCCGAACATATCATAATTATAGTTCTGTACCTTTGGGAATAAAAATTCTCTATTAATCTGTACTTTGCCATCTTCCACTACAAAATAGGTTGCACTTTTTTCTATAGCTTCTTTAAACTTGCTACCTTTTAGTCTCAGTACTTTTAAAGTGTTTGCATAAGGGTAGTTAATAAGTACTTCCCTGATAGAAACTTCTTTGCTAAAACCAATCGTGCCATCAAAAATAGAAAACACCGAGAAATCTGCTCCTGATACATCTAACTGAATTTGATGCATAAAGTTAATGAATGGATGCCCTTTTAGCCTTGCTTCAAAAACATCCTCTACAAGAATTGACTGGCTAAAGTGACCTATCTTTTGGTCTAAGTACTCTTCTAATTCTGCTTGAATCTCTGTAAATAGGCTTTCTAGTTCAGGCTCTATAGGCGTTGTTATATGCTTTACATCTACTAACTCATATTCTACTTCACCTGTTTCAGTATCCACCACAGCTTTAGTGAAATTTTGCCCATTATGAAGGGGTTGGCTACATACTACCCCGTTAATTTTAGTAATAAAACTACGGTGTTGGTGTCCACTTAAAATCATATTAATAGAGTCAAACTTCTGTAATAACTCACTGGCTTGATTTTCTTTTGTAAGTGACTCAGTAGGTACCATCTCTTCATCTAAGCTTCTCTCAAAACCACCATGATACGCCACAATAATAAAGTCTGCTTGAGCTTTCATTTCTTCTTCATACTTGCCATACATTTCTACTGGGTCTGAAAAAGATAATCCCTCAATATGCATGGGTTGTTCCCAGTTAGGAATGTATTTTGTTGTAACCCCTATACATGCAATTTTATAACCATTTAAATCAAAAATCTCATAAGGCTTTGTTTCAAAAGGTAACCCTTCAATATTGGCATTTATAACTTTATTAGCTACAGGTGCATATGACCGTGCAAGATAAGATGTTCCAAAATTAAATTCATGATTTCCAATGACATATCCATTGTATCCGATTGCTTCCATGCATTCTATAATTGGATTTTTTTCTAATTTTTTCTTAGATAAATAGTTTGCTAAAGCAGAACCTTGAATTAAATCACCACAATCTATTTTTAAAGCACCATCATAATTCTTTTCATCTTCCTTCATATAGCTTCCTATTTTAAGTAATCCTAATGGTGCCTCTTTGACATAGTTAGTTGGGTAAATATACCCATGTACATCACTGGTTTGATAAATAGCAATTTTCATAGTTTAATCCTTTCATTAAAAAAAGGGGACTGTAAAACGTTGTTTTACAGTATCCCCTTGTTATTATTCCCAAATTGTTGTTAATGTTGATTTATATGCTTCTAATGCAGCTGGTACATTAGCAGTATTAGGTGTTGCTAAAATACCTTCTAATACTGTTGCTGATTCACGATATGCAGCATCAGTTCCAATATATGATGGATTTACATATAAGTTTTGAGTTGCCTCATCTAAAATAGTAGCAACTAAGCTTCCTGAGTTTTTATATTCTTCTGACTCAATGGCACTTTTTCTAACTGGCATATAACCTGTTTGAGTAGCCCACTCAATTTGATTTTCTTTAGTTGTTAAGAATTTTAAGTATTCAAAAGCAGCTGTTTTTTGCTCAGCTGTTGCACTATCAAATACATAGAGATCTGTCCCTTGTTGAATTGAGTATTCTGCTGGATATGGTGCAACGCCTACTTCAAATCTACCAGCTGCAGCTTCTTTAGTAAAACTTTCACTTGCTGTTGAACCAATATAGCTCCCAATCATTTCACTACCAAATGGACCTGATAAATATTTATCTGTTCCAGCAATTCTAAAGTAACCTGCTTTAACCCCATCTAAATAGTAGTTAGCAGCATTTGCTGAAGCTTCTCCTGTTACATCTAAGTCTGGATTAAATGTAACTCCTTCATTTTTTAAGAATGTTGTATAGTAATTTTGAAGTGAATCAAAACCTGCTCCTGGAATACCTTTTTCCTCATAGATTTTTTGTGAAACAGTTTTTAACTCTTCATAACTTTTTGGTGCTTCTAACCCTAATTCTTCAAATAAATCTTTATTGTACCAAATAACTTCTGTAGACTTGTTAAATGGAATACCATATACATTGCCATCAACTGTTACAGAATCTCTAAGACCTGGTAAGATATCATCAAAGTTATCAAAACCAATTGTCTCATTATTAATATAATCTGTTAAATTAAGTACTAATCCATCTTGAATTGGTACAAACATCCAGTCTGCATAAGCTTGTGTCATAGTTGGTAAATCTTTTGGGCTTGCACTTGTAGCTGTAAGCTTTTGTTGTAAGTCTGGATAACTTGATTGATTTTGAAGTGTAACAGTAATATTACTATTTTGCTCCATAAACTTTTGTGTTAAGTTTTGAAGTGCTGCTTCTTGTGCACCATTCATCGCATGCCAGAATGTAATCTCCACTGGGCTTGTAATCTCAGTTACAATTGATGTTTCTGTCTTCGTGTTGTCTGGCGCAGTTGTTCCTCCTGAGCATCCTGTAAGTACTGCCATTGATAGTGCTACTGCACCCATTTTTTTAATACTCATCTTCTTCCTCCTACTTAAATCACTTGTCCTTTTTCAGGCAATAATCTATCTCCCCATTCATTCGTCAGCTTTTCAGGGCGGAATGAATGAATAGGGACTAATAACTTAGGTTTAATTAAGTTGATTAGTCGCATTAAATCATTTGGATGGGCATGCCCACTGCAAGCAAGTTTAACAAATTCAATTTCACATGCTGCAAATCTATCTATGAAAGGTTTATAAGCTGGGTCAGATTCTATCATTGGTGCTGCATTAGAATGGATATAAATACCACCCTTTTTCATATCTTCTAGATAATCAAATGCTTTGCCTTCTAATTGCCAGAAGTATTCACTTTCATCTTCTAATAATGTTTTAAAATCTACTTTATAAGCAGGATCTAAACCATAATCTTTATCATCTAATTGATAATAATAACTTTGAAGTCCTGTTGCTTCTTTCACTACATAAGCATAATAAGCACTTAATACTACTTTTCTAGGATTCGTCTTAATGATGTTGTAAGCACGTTCTACGTTTGAAATGTAATAATTAAATGTAATTTGTTTATTTGGGTTTTCCTTCACAAGTTTATTAATACAGTCGGTAAGCATTGGCTCATCAGTAATTTCATCCTCAGCTTCCTCTTCATCAAACTCTCTAAAGGAAACACTTACCCCTTCTATAATGAGTACATCACAGTTTTCGCTTGCTTTAGCAAAATCTAATGTATCTTGTACTCTATAACCATGGAAACGGATATCTCCTGTATAGGCAATTGTTAAATCTGGTGTTTGAATGAGTAAACCACTTGCCCCATAAGCATCATGGTCTACAGGCATTACTTTTACTTTAATAGCTCCTACTTCTACCACTTCATTATCTTTCACACCAATAATGGGTCTTGTATTATATGCTTTAGGCTCATCAAAGGGGAATAAGAAGTCATTATTGATATTTAATGTATTTAGTAAGGACTTAGTTCCTTCTAATGTATATAGAGGTACATTTGGATTTAAGTAATTAATAATCTTAGAATGATCTAGATGTACATGGGATAAAAATACTGCTGTATTTTTATATTCATCTTTACTTGAAGCATATCCTTTTAATGGAATGCTTGGATCAAAGATATTCTCTACATAAGGTACTAATTTTTCATCCAGTAAACCTTGTAAGTCTGTAGGTTGTACTGGTGCTGATGGATTATATTCACTCCCAAAATCAAAGAATAAATGACTATCCTCATAAATAATTTCTATAATTGTTCCACCAATGGTACGCATACCATTGTGGAACTTGATTTTTGTTTTCTTATCCTTTAACACCACTCTTTACAACTCCTCTAATAATCTGTTTTCTAAATATCAAGTAAATAATTAAGATTGGAACAATGGCAATTGTAGAGGCTGCCATTTGTAATTGAACTTTTGTTCCACTTTCTGTTGCGAAAGAGCTTAACCCGTTGCTTAACAATCGCATTTCTTTTGTGTTTGTAACAAGTATTGGCCATAAGAACGCATTCCAGCCACTAATAAAGCTTAAGATTCCCATGGTGAATAAAGAAGGCTTTGCAAGTGGAATAAGAATTCTTCTAATGAATTCTAAATCCCCACAACCATCTACTTTAGAGGCTTTATAATAAGAAATAGGAATACTTGTTAAATACTCTTTTAAATAAAAGATATAAAATACACTAGCCATAGAAGGTAAAATAAGTGCTGTGTAGGTATCTAGTAAACCTAATTTAATAATCGTTTGATAGTTAGTAAAAATAACAACTTCATAAGGCACCATTAATAGGGCTACCATCCCTATTAAGAGTGCATTTTTAAATTTAAACTCTAACTTAACAAAAGCAAATGCTGCTAATATTGAAGTAATAATGGTTCCTATCGTAGACACTGCTGAAACAAAAACGGTATTAATAAAATATCTTACAAATGGCGCTTGTCTCATTGCCTCAATATAATTTCCCCACTGGAGCTTCTTTGGAATGAAGGTTGGTGGTATACTTGTTGCTTCTTGATAAGTCATTAAACTTGCTAAAATCATGTACACAAATGGAAAGAGTGTAATAAGTGCCATGATCAAAATAAAACATTTAGATAATGCTGTGTTGACTTTTTTCATACTTCACCTATTTAGATAACCTTTTTAGTATTTTATTTTGAATCAATGTGAAAATGAGTATTAATAGGAATAAAATGACTGCAGCTGCCATACCTTGGCCATATCTATTTTCTACATAGAATTTGTTGAAAATATAAAATACTGCTGTAGTAGCACTATCTGCAATTCCTGCTTTTCCGTTAAATAATGCAAACACTTGGGCGTATACCTTAAATGCACTAATAAAGTTCACCAACAGAAGGAAGGTGATAATCGGTAACATTTGAGGCAGCGTAATTCTAAAAAACTGTTCTCTTTTAGTGGCACCAAACATATCTGCTACTTTATAGTAATCTTGATTAACTGTTCTAAGCCCTGAAAGCAAAATAATAATATTAAAGGCTAAACCAGACCAAATCCCAAAAATAATGAGTGTTGTCATACTCATAGATGGATTGTCTAAGAAGTTAATAGGTCCAATTCCTATAAAGCCTAATAAATAGTTAATAAAACCATATTCGCCATTAAACAAAAATCTAAATACAACCCCTACTGCAATAATACTTGTTAAATAAGGAATGAAAAAGATTGTTTCAAAGAGAGCTTTGTTTTTGATTTTTTCATAAATTGTAATTGCAATAAACATGGAAATAATAAGCCCTACTGGTACTACAATGAATGAAAATAAGAAAGTGTTTCCTATTGCTGTATGAAATTTAGGGTCTTTTAAAACAATTTCAAAGTTTTTAAAGCCGTTCCATGTTAATCTATTAAGCGATCCTTTTTGAAAAGACATAATAAATGTTTGAATCAAAGGATATACATTGAAAATAGCGATAATGAGTAAAGCTGGTAATAAAAATAGCCAAGCCTGAGGTGAATTTTCTGCTCTATACTTTAAACGTCTCATTAATATACTCTAGCTCCATTCTCTTTGAATAGATAAATATTGTTATAGTCAATGCTAAAGCCGATTTCATCATCTTGCTGAATCTTTCTACCGATATCTGTAATAGCCTTAGCATGGATACCATTGCTATTAAAGTTGAGTATGCTATCTTTACCAATTAACTCAACAGATTCAATTTTTGCTTTAAATAAAGGATTTTCGCTAATTTCAAAGTACTCTGGTCTAATTCCTACTATAAGTTTTTCTTCGTCTAAATCACCTTTAAAACGTTCTTTAGAAAGTAAGTCTAAGTTAATATCAAAGTTTTCACCTTTTAAGACATTACCTTCTTTTTTCATTTCAAAAATATTGATAATTGGGTTCCCCATAAATTTAGCCACAAACAAATTAGCTGGCTCTAAATAAAGATTTTGCGGTATATCAAATTGCTGCACTACACCTTCATTCATTAGTACAATACGATCACTAATTGATAAGGCTTCTTCTTGGTCATGTGTAACAAAGATAGTTGTAATACCAATCTCTTTGATTAACCTTCTAATTTCTTCTCTAATTTTAAGTCTTAGTCTTGCATCTAAGTTACTAAGTGGCTCATCTAATAATAAAATCTTTGGATTTTGCACAAGTGCTCTTGTAATTGCTACCCTTTGTTGTTGCCCACCTGACATTTCTCCAGGTTTTTTATCCGCAAGCGCTTCAATACTTGTAATTTTCATATACTCTTGTGCTCTCTCCATCGCCTCTTTCTTAGGCCTTTTTTTAGCACCTACAGTAAGTGGGAACATAACATTTTCTAATACTGTCATATGAGGGTATAAAGCATAGTTTTGAAATACAAGACCTATATTTCTATCCTTTGGATGTTTATTCACTACAGATACATTATCAAATAAGATATCCCCACTAGTTGGATCTAATAAACCAGCAAGTAAATTAAGAATTGTTGTCTTACCACATCCACTAGGACCTAAGAGACAAACGAGTTCTCCTTCTTTGATATCTAAATCAATGCTCTTTAAAGCTTCATGCCCGTTATTATACACCTTTTTGAGTTTCTCAATGTGTATCATATTTCACCTCTGTCGTCAATTTTTAATGTCTTCTTACAATAATATTAGTTCGCAATTATCTACATTTTATAGTGTATTGCTTCTAAAGAATTACAAAATACTTGTTTATGTATTTTATATTATTTACTCTTATTATACAAGGTTTTTTAACATTTTAATCTATAATTAACAATTTAGCCATAAATTGACATTTCATTCCTTATCCAACCTATTATTTTACCTAAATCAAAAGTATCTCACTTCAATTTATTTTGAAGTGAGATATTTTTATTACTTATCATACTTAAACCAAAACCTTACACCTTTCTGTATATTCTTAACACCATAAGACATATTGTGAAGCTCTAAAATATTCTTTACAATAGCTAGTCCTAGGCCAGTTCCCCTCTGACACTTTTCTTTTTCCCCTTTATAAAAACTATTCCATACTAAATCCATTTCCTCTTCTTTAATACACTCCCCTTCATTTTCAATGCTCACAATCCCTTTCTCTATTTGAATGACAATCTTGCCTCCTAGAGGCGTATAAGTAATGGCATTCATTGTGAAATTATTAATCACTTGGTACATTCTCTTGTAATCTGCTACTATTTCTTGTTCTCCATCAGCTCTAAACTCAACCTGTATCTGTTTATCTTCAAAAAGTTTCTCTTTATTTTTTAGAACTTCTTCTATTAAATGATTGAGATTAAATGTTTCTTTTTTAAGTACATATGCCTTTGCCTCTAGCTTGGACAAGTCTAACATTTCTAGTACCAGTTCATCCATTTTATCTGTCTCGTCCATGATAACCTCTAGATAATATCCCCTTTTTTCTTCTGAAATATTTTCTTTTAATCCTTCACTATAAGTGCGAATAATTCCTAGTGGGGTTTTTAACTCATGTCCTATCCCATCTATGAACTCTCGTCTTTGTTTTTCTAATAATAGTTGCTTTTTATAATTCTTCCAAATCCCAGCAGATAAAACACCTGTTAATACTATGACTATGGCTAAGAATAATAAATAGATGATTACCAATCTCTGAACAGTTACCTCTAAGGGATAACTGACTGAATTAACTACTAAGTAATATCCTTTCCCCTCTATCTCTAAATACTGTGTACTTTGTACCTTGTCCTTAAACAAAGTACTTTCAAAAATTACAGCTGTAGTATGCTCCTTTGCCTCTGCCTTATTTTCTTGTGTTAAAACAGGTGTGCATTCCTCATATCTTGCTATTGTTTTTTCATCTATATTCTGTTTCCTAAATAAATAGTCATCACTATTGCTTAAAACACCTGATATATACATTCCTTCTAGTTGCAAGGAACACAGATTAAAATAATGGCTCTCTAGCCCTTCTACCCCTTTTGGATTAAAAGTATACTCCTCTATGCGTTCTTTCTTTTGTAAGATAGCTCTATATATAATCTCACTATTAGGCTTGATCGTATCTGGTTTCCAGTATTCTTTATCAATTGCTATCTTTGTAGGAATAACTTCTCCATTGTATAAATAACCTGTGACTTGTATACCATATTTTAATGTATCACTTTCCTGTTTCTTAAGACCATACAAGCATTTAATCTGCTCAGTACTTAAATATTTATCTATATCCACTAAGGCAACATAGGATTTATAATTTTGTTTATTAGGTATTTCTTGACTTATTTCTTGACTTACTAAGTTTGCCCCTGCACAAGTAATAAAGTTACCTGTTCTTGCTATTATTTCTCCTTCTTCTGTGTAGAGTGCGGCTCTTATATAAGTTTCATTTATGCAGATGCTTTCTCTTATCATTGTCCATAAATAGCTTAATGATGATCTTATCGGGTAATCTTGTTCCTCTGTACCAAATTCTGAGGACATAGGTATACAATCTTCTATATAATCTAAAAACATTATTCTTCTACTTCCATATTCTTGTTTACTATTGTTATATTGTACAACAGTAAATAGGCTCATAATCCCTATGTAAAAAGCAAGAAAAGCTGCAAACACCCGTAAAAATATCCTTTTAAAATTTATTTTCTTTTTATGTTTCATCTTCTATTACCTCCAACCTATAGCCTACTTTTCTTATTGTTTGGATGGCTTCTCCACTTTTCCCTAATGCCTTTCTAAGCTTTTTGATATGACTATCAATCACTCTATCATTCCCCTCAAAATCATAGCCCCATAGGTGCAAGATAAGCTGTTCTCTGGTAATAACTTGATTTTTATTTTTCATTAAATAAACTAACATTCTGTATTCCATAGGGGCTAACTTAATTCGTGTTTCTCCTACAAATACTTCTAGCCTTCTCATATCCACACAAATATTATTAATCTGTAATTGATTTTCTATAATCATTCCCTGTGCTCTCTTAATAAGTGAAATAACTTTGGCATAGAGTACGCCTAACGAAAAAGGCTTGGTCACATAATCATCTCCACCTAATGCATAACCATATAATTGATCCTCTTCATCTGATCTGGCTGTTATAAAAATAATAGGTAACTCTGATTTCTTTCTAATCTCCTTACATACTGTAAAACCATCTATTCCTGGCATCATCACATCTAAAAGAATTAAATCAAATTCTTCCTCTTCTAGAATAGAAAGACCTTCTAAACCATTACAAGCACTAATCACTTCACTCCCCTTTTCTTTAAAATAATCAGTAATAATCTCCCTCATTCTATCTTCATCCTCAATCAATAATATTTTCTCCATTTCTATCCCCCTTACATCTCTTATCCTAATCCTCTAATCTGTCTTTTTTATGCCCTTTTATGTATTTATAATGCCATGATATTCTTGTATGATGTATTTAGAAGCGAATAATCATACTTTTCCTTTCGTTTTGATTTGTGATTTAATACATTCAGATGCTGTGGACTTTAGATTTTTATTCTGTAGCATGACTACTTGAGGGAGTGT
>JAEZJJ010000072.1 GCA_023436395.1 Bacillota bacterium
TATGGAGAGTATTGAATATAGTAGTAATTAAACATAAATGCGTCGGAATCTCCGACGCTAAACTTAGAAGTTAAGTGACCTAGTTTTCGATGGTCATATGACCTAAAAATGGGTTGACAAATACATCTGCAAAATAAAACAGCACAAGTGCGTTATAAAGCGTTAATTTATAAATATGAGAAGCTAAAAGAAACATGGGAAGGAATAGAAAACCTTTTACTAGATTTAAATAGTGGGATAAGGGAATATACGTGTTATGTGATGAGAAAGCATTCTGGACTAGACCTTATTGATTTTTACACGGCACACTTAGGAGATGAGAAACCCTATAGTGCCATTATGGGAATTGGTGAACAAGGTAGCAAAGAGGATATAGCAAAGATTAGACCCTTTTTAGAAAGTAATGAGTCTAAAAGCGTTAGAATTGCTCTTAAGGCCATGACAAAATTACTAAAAGAGGAAGGTAAGTCGTTATATGAACACTACCTTTATCATGAGCAACCAAGTGTATCAAAAGTGGCTTATATAGCCTTAAAAGATTATGAAATTAAGTTAGGGACTGAAAAGCTTTACCAAGCATTAGAAATAGAAGGTTATGAGCATGTTAAGCGTTACCTGATTCTGTTACTTCTAAGAGAGAAATCTTGGAGTAGGCTTCCGTATCTTATATTGCTTTATGATTATGAGGAGGAGCGTTTACGCGCTCAAATAAGACAATCTATATACTATAGAAATATGTATGAAGAAGTTTCTATTAGGCAAGAAGAAAAGATTAAACAAGCATTAACTTTAAAAAATGAAAGTTTACCCAAAGAACTGGTACAACGCATTTTGTTGGATTTAAAGTATGTAGTTAAGAGATAAGGTAGTCTTATTACCTAAGTAATGAATGAGACACATAAGAAGTTCTATGGCAATAATAAAGAGATTATAATTTGAAGATTGACAAATAAAACTTAATAGAGTAAAATGACTCAAAATAACATACGGAGGGAATTATGAATTCAAAACAATTAATCGTAACCATTCAATTACATCATCATCACAAGTAGGGCTTGGGTCGCCAGTTTGATTTGGTAGATACAAGTCTATTTCACGTTAGGCTTGTATCTACTGTGATGATTTGAATTCATAATTCATACTCTCCTTTTTAAGAGGAACAATGCATGTAGGTATAAAGCCTATGTGCATTTTTTTATTATCTAAATTTAGAGGAGAGATGAGTATGCAAAATAAAATAAAGCCATCACTATTACCAGGATTTATGGAGCTATGTCCAAAGGAACAATTGATATTTAATGATATGGTAGGGAGAATGATTAAGGTTTATGAACAAAATGGGTGTATGCCTATGGATACGCCTATTATTGAAAAGGAAGAAATATTGCTAGCGAAATCAGCTGGAGAAACAGAAAAGCAGGTGTATCGTATTGCCAATGAGAAAAGGAAGCAGGCGCTTAGATTTGATTTAACAGTACCTTTTGCACGTTATGTAGTACAAAATAGGAATGAGCTGACCTTTCCTTTTAAACGTTATCAACTTGGAAAGGTCTATAGAGGGGAAAGAAATCAGAAGGGGAGATATAGAGAGTTTTATCAACTGGATATAGATGTGGTCAATATTGCAAGGTTAGCCACTTCTTATGATGCATTTGTAATGAGCTTGGCGGCTCAGGCATTTCAAAGTATTGGATTAGAAAGTTATGTGTTTCAGATGAGTAACCGTAAAATTCTATCAGGTCTTCTAGAACTGCTAGGGGTAGAAAGACAGCAGGAAGTCATGGGTGCTATTGATAAATATGACAAGATAGGTAGGGAAAGCTGTGAGCAAGAAATAGAGGCTTTGATAGGAAAGTCAAAGAGTGGGTATATTGAGGAATTCCTTCAACTATCAGGTGAGTTAGAGAAGATGCTTCAAAAGTTACGGGTATTTAGTGAAAAGCTAAGAGGACAATTTTGCATGGAGGATGCTCAGCCAGAAGGGATGGGCTATTTAAAAATGTTAGAAGGGATAGGGGAGTTAGAAGAAGTTGTTAAGACATTAAAATGGTTAGGTGTAGAGGATAAAAATGTTAAAATAGAGCTCAAAATCATCAGAGGTCTGGATTATTATACAGGCGCGATATTTGAAACCATTATTAAGGGAAATGAAGGTTATGGTTCTATATGTTCAGGTGGTAGGTATGATGATTTAGCAGCTCTTTATACTGATTTAAAGATGCCAGGAGTAGGTATCTCTATAGGGATGACAAGATTGTTTTTCGTTCTAAAGGAAATAGGATTTTTAGAAAATTATAGGTTACCAGATGAGAGTAGCTATTTGATTATCTCTTTAGGCGATACTTTAAAAGAATGTATAGCAATCAATCAAGTTTTACAAAGAAATGGTGTTAAGTCAGAGGTCTATTTTAATCAGGATTCTCTTAAGAAGCAACTTAAATATGCAGATGCAAAGGCAATAGAAAAGGTGGTTATAATAGGTGAAGATGAGCTTAAAGAAGGAAAGTTAATTATCAAAGAGATGAACACAGGGAATCAAATAAAAGTTAATAAAGAAGAGTGGCTTGCAAATAAGAGTTGGTAATAGCTTATAAATTTTTGAAGAAGGGCCTAAAGAGAGGCTGAAAGTCATTTTAAAATCAATGGTATTAGGCTATAATAAAGATATAAATAAATGATTGTAGTGCCATGAATTACCTAAGAAGGAGAGAAAATGAATAAAATAATAGAACAGCTTAATTTAGACGATGACTTTCTCTTTGCAAAGGTAATGAGTGATAAAGAAATTTGTAAACAAGTATTGGAAAAGATATTAAACATTCGTATTAAGTACATTGAAATGCCAACAGAGCAAAAAGTAATTGACATTTTATTAGATAGCAAAGCAGTACGATTAGAAATTAGGTGGAGTATATGACACTTTTGGAGAGAGATAGAGAAAAATTTCAAGAAGGCCGAGAAGAAGGTAGGGAATTAGGTAGAGAGGAAGGCCGTAAAGAGGGAAAGAGGGAAGTTGCAAAGGCCTTACTTGATTTACTAGATGATGAAACGATTGCCTCTAGAATAGGACTTCCATTAGAAGAAGTAAAAGCCTTAAGAAAAGAATAGTTTAAAATCCATAGTGATTATCCTTTTTGTTTAAAGTTGTGCTTAGACGATTGAATGTTAAAGTAGGATAAATCTCTATGGATTTTTTTGTTTGGTTTAATATCAGTTTACTTTATTTTTGCTCAAAGAGTTGAACATTAAGGCCATTGGGATCTTTAACGGTAAAGAAGCTAGAAGTAGGTGTTTGAACGGGACCACTATGTACAGAAAGGCCGAGTTCCTTAACAGTTTTGAGCATATCATCAATAGATGAAATGGCAAAGCCAATAGAAATGGCTTCTCCAAAACCTATGTCTTGCATATGATCATCTTGTAAGAACTCAACAAAAGTCTCATTTTCTGTACCATTGCCCATAAAAGTTATCTCTACGCCAGGCCCAGCAGGAAAGCGCCTAAGGGGTTGAAGTCCCAGTAAGTTAGAATAAAAAGCAATTGATTCATTCATGTTTCTTACATAAATTGTTGTCCATAAAAATTTCATTATAAATAACC
Organism: Bacillota bacterium; assembly: GCA_023436395.1. Taxonomy (GTDB): domain Bacteria; phylum Bacillota; class Clostridia; order Lachnospirales; family Cellulosilyticaceae; genus Cellulosilyticum. The sequence goes on from JAEZJJ010000072.1 coordinate 3,601, forward strand.
TCCATTTTAGCATGATTTTAATTTGGTATTTTGTAGAACCTTAGTTTATAATAAGGTAAAGTTTTAAAAGCAGCTAGGAGTGAAAATATACGGGTATAAATAGTAATAGGAAGGAGGTTTTTGGTTGAGGGATGAAAAGAATAGACAAAGTGAGTTAGCAGATTTTTTGAAAACACGGCGTGCTAAGATTTTGCCTTCTCAAGTAGGGCTTAAGGATACTATGCGAAGGCGTACACCTGGTTTACGTAGAGAAGAAGTGGCTCAGCTAGCAGGGGTAGGTCTTACTTGGTATACTTGGCTTGAACAAGGTAGAGATATTCATGTTTCAGTCCAAGTCATAGAGAGTTTATCAAGGGTATTATTGTTAGACAAGGAAGAACGTATACATCTTTATCTTTTAGCTAATCAGCCACTTCCAGTGGATATTCCAGAATATCAAGGGACTATAAGTCCTATACTTCAACATGTTTTGGATAGATTAGTAGATTGTCCTTCATTAATTACGGATCAGCGCTGGAATGTCATTGGTTGGAATACAGAAGCCTGTTTGTTATTTGGAGAATTTAGTCAAATGAATAGTCGGGAGCGGAATATTGTATGGGCTATGTTTACAGACGAAAAAAATAAGAGCCTTTATGAAGAATGGGCGTTTTATGCAAAGTTATTAGTGGGTAAATTTCGTTCCAGTTGTGGAAAGTATGTTGAAGATGCTTGGTTCACTCAATTTATTAAGGAACTAAAGGAGAAGAGTAAGATTTTTGAAGATTTATGGTCCTTGCATGAGATACAAGCCAATAGTGAAATAGATAAAAAACTCAATCATCCTATCGTGGGGCGATTGGAGTTTGAAGTTTGTAATTTTGAGTTAGCGGATAACACAGCACTAAAAATGATTGTTCATACACCTAAAGTGGGAACGGATACGGCTATTAAAATGAGGATGTTGAGAAAGGGAAAATAAGACGGAGACAATATCTTTATATAAAGAGAGTGCCTATAAATCTAAGTTTATAAAAGTAGCTGAGATATCTGCTTTTTTGGATGTGATAGGATATAGAATAAGAAGTGTAATAGAAGAATTAAAAGCTATAAAAAATCATTTAAATGAGTGAAGGATTCGCACAAGACATCTGTTGATCTTAAAAGCCACGAGATACAATGATAATGAGGTGTTTCGTGGATGTTTTTAGGATGGGAAAAAGTACATATGAGGCAATTAGTAAAATGCATAGCAATAAGCAGTATATTTTATTGTGCATGGCATGTAATGGTGAAAGTAAATATATTTTAGGGGGAGAAGTGAAAATGGGTGAGGAAAAAATTAATAGGAATGTACCCACATTAGATCAGGTAAAAAATATTGCTGAGACAATAAGGGAAGTGTATAAGAAACCTGTTATTAAAATGGGTATTGTTGAGGGAGAACCTAGTCTTTTGGAGAGTAAGATAGGGGGTACACCCTATATACCACATGAGGGGCAAATGCCAAGGGATTCCCAAGGAGTACAGATGAAGTTAGTAGCTCAAATAGATTGTGCATCTATAAGGGGATTAGAAGATTTTCCTAAAAAGGGTTTGTTACAGTTTTTTGTCGCCACTGATGAGATGATAGGTTTGGATTTTAAAGATCTAGCCAGTGGCAAAGGTTCCAAGGTCATTTATTATGAGACATTTGATCAAACTGTAACAGAAGAAGAGGTGTTAGGGAAGATAGAACCACTTGGAGCAGATAGATGCTTTCCAATAGGAGGGAGTTATCCTATTGTTTTTTTTGTCAGAGAAGAAGAAATGGGTCTTTGTGACTATCGCTATGATGAACTATTTATTAGAGAATATAATGCACAGTTTAAAGAAAATAGTATTTCTAGTATATATGATTTAGATGATGCTATTGTTGATGAGATTTGTGCATCCCAAGATGAATTTGGTCATAAAATAGGGGGATATCCAGGCTTTACACAGACAGATCCTAGAATGTACGATACAGCGTTGCAAGCTTATGATACCTTATTATTGCAAATCGATAGTGAGTCTGATTACAAAAAGTATGATATTATGTGGGGAGATACTGGTATATGTAATTTCTTTATTCGTTTCAGTGACCTAAAAAATTTAGATTTTAGTAAAGTGCTCTATTATTGGGATTGTTATTAAATATAAAGTAGAGGACTGTAAGGAGAAAATTAAAGATGTATACCATAGGAGAGGTAGAAAAAATAACGGGTATCTCAAAAGACAGATTACGTTATTATGATAAACAGGGGATTTTAAAGCCTAGGCAAACTCAAGGCAATCAATATAGGGATTATACGATTGAAGATATAATAGAAGTATTGTCAGTGGAGTATTTTCGTCAGATAGATTTAGGGATCAAGGACATTCGTGCCATTTATAATGGGGGAGATCTTGCTTTTTTGAAAAGAACGGTGGAAGTGAAAAGAGCCCAGCTGATGGCAGAAATACAACATATGAATCAGCTTGCCCATAAGCTTGGTGAAACTTCTAAGGCGTGCGAGGAGATCTTTAGGTATTTAAATACTTTTGAGATTAAGCCTATGCCCCTTTTTGAAGTATTAGGGGAATTATCAGATTCAAAGGTTTTTGAATTGAATTTCAACAAGATAGAAACAAAGGTAGGGTAAAAGAAAATGTTATTTCGTGCGGAGCCACAAGTTTTAAAAGTATTTAATGCTCAGAATGGTCGAACAGGTAGTTTTTCTGAAGGAGAGCTTGAAAGATTAAAAAAGTATGTGTTAGATGGAGAGGAAAATCTGTTTGTTAAGCGACTAAGAGAACTAGGGCTACTTCCTAATAGGCAAGATCAATATGAAGTGGAGAGGTGCTTAGCGCATATAGCACAGATTGGGACATGCAAAGGCATCGAAGGAGCATCTCGTGTACCTGATGCACTACATATTGATGTGACAACGCGGTGTCCTCTTAAGTGTCCACAATGTTATAAATTATATGGAAATGAAGTGGACTTACCTATTAAAGCATTAAAAGTGTTAGTAGATGAAGCAAGGCAAATCGGTGTTTTTCAAATCGCAATAGGTGGTGGGGAACCACTGCTGTACGAAAAATTGGAAGAAGGCATTGACTATATTACCACACAGGGACTGGCATGTACCCTCACAACGAGTGGCTATAAAATGGACTTAACCGTAGTTGAAAAGTTGATAAATGCAGGACTCAATCATTTACAGATTTCATTAAATGGCTCAAGTGAAGCCATCAATCAGTTATCAAGAGATGGATATGGGTATGCCATAGAAGCTATGAAAGCATTAAAAAAATATGGCAACAATGTGTCGTGGGGGATTAATTGGGTTGCAAGAAAAGATAATATCCATGATTTAGAATCACTCCTATCGCTAATCCATTTTTATGGCGCTGGTAATATCAATATACTGAGATACAAACCTACAATGGGAGAAGACTATGACGAGATTGCATTAGAGGAGAAGGATTATGAAAGTTTGATGGATACTATAAGACGTATACGAGGCATCACTGTACGCATGGATTCGGCATTTTCATTTTTACTTTGCAAGTTATATGCACATCAAACAGAAAGTATCGTAGCAGGATGTGGTGCAGGGAGAAATTTCATGGTGGTAGATCCCATGGGACGATTTAAACCATGCAGTCATAGAAAAGAAATAAGTAGTGGCGGACAATCTATCTTAGACTACTGGACAAACGATAAAGACCTTAAGAAGATAAGAGGCCTAAAGGAGCGCAGCAATAGTAAGTGTACTACCTGTCTCTATTTAAGTAGATGTAGAGGGTGTCAAGTAATTGAGGATAGGGAAAAGAATAAAATGTGTATGGCCTATAGCAAAGGGGAGAAGAACGATGTTTAGTTATGTAGATGGATATGAAATTGATGGTTCATCAACCGCCTATCAACTGGTAATGCCCAAGAGAACAATGATGATTGAAGTAATCAATTATTTTTTGAAATTAGAGGTAATCAGCAGGACAGAGGTAATACAAGTTACTTATCAGCAAAAGGGGACATCTCACAATAAACAAAAAGAAAAGACCATTAATAGAGAGCAAGTAGAAAAGCTTTTTGAAATGATGCAAGATCCTTTAATAAGCTATATGTCTGTGGGTGTCCAGTGTGTGCATCCAGATAAACTCCATCATAAAGTGAAAGAAGAATTATATTGCCTGACAGCCAAGAGACCAGGAGCAGAAGGGGTAAAATACAATTTTACCCAACCTACAGTAAGTTGCTTTGGATGGGGACCAGACTTTTATATAACTCTCGAAATAAACTTTGAAGCGCATCCTGCAAAAGTAACGTATGAGCCAGAAGGCTTAATCTTTAATATAGACAGCATAAAGGAGAACTGTAGTACACCTTATTGGGCGGTACAGCTAATATGTGGCCCGAGTTTTGTCTATGAATATGCCGCATACATAATGGGGCATTTAGCAGAACGGTTCCCAGAGCTAGGCATAGATGGTGGAATAGATTGTGCAGGTGGTTTTGTTGAGGGATGTACCTACGCATGTAGTTTATATGATCTTGAACGTATACCTTTTGAAAATACTGCTATTCACACCGCATTAGAAAAGCTTTTAATAAGTGGCCTCATCAAACCTCAAAAAAGAGTGGGGGACTACGGAACAGAACATATAGCATGTGAGCAACTTACTCTCTATAACTTGTACAACTATGCAGAGACATGGCAGATGGAAATTACAGACTGTCAAACAAAGATTATTAAAGGTATAGTAGGCAATCAGATAGCATATACACCAGAAGCTTATGAAGCATTTGCTAAAAAAGTATATAGTGTTTCAAGCTTTGATGATATTGACTGTATGCATTATTGCACATGTATGGTGCTGATACAGGGCGAGTGGTGTGCAGTCACTTGTATAAAACAAAATGATGAGGTTATTTTGGAATTACGTGTTGAGCCGGAACTCCGTAAAAAGGTAGAAGAAATGATCCGAAAGTTACAGTAAACGAGGAAAAGGGAAGTGGGCACAAAAAGAGAATCTGGTTATATAGAGCTTAAGGTAGATAATTTATTATAGAAATATCAAGTATACCCCGGCCTTAGAGTAAACTAGGTACGGGGTTTTTAGAGAACCATTATTTTTTGGTGCGCAATAAGTGATCTAAGTAAATAGATTTCATTTGCTTACTCGCCATCACTTGTTTAATGGGTGGTAATTTTAAAATAACAGATAAAACAGCTGCCATAGCACGATGGCTTTTATAGGTACCTTGGTCAAAGATTAAATGAGGCAAGGTGCCTTTTTCTATGGCCTTGAGAATGGTGCGGTGGGTGGTGTTCACAGGTGTAAGAATCTGTTTTTCTCTTCTGAGAAGGGTAATACATTTCTTGGGGCAGTTGCGGACGCAAATGCCACAGCCTAAGCAGAGATTAGGATTGGGTGCAAGCTTAACCTTGCCAGGTTCGGTAGCTGTATTTTCAATGCAAGCAATAGGGCAGACCTTTTGGCATTTGCCACAGTTCACGCAGCTATCGGTATCTATGGTAGGGATAAAGGCTGTGGTTTCAATAGGATTCACGAGACCAAAGCGTTTAGCGGTAGTCATAGCTTCGCAACAACAGCCACAGCAATTGCAGAGGAAGCTACCACCTTCTCTTACATTTTCACCACACTGAACGAGATTGTAGTCATAGCATTGGTGAAGGATATCAAAAGCTTCCTCAAAATCGATAAGACGCCCATAGCCTTGTTTACTCAGAGAATGAGCAGTTGCGCCAAAGGTCATGCAGGTTTCCATAGGGGCATAGCAGTCATGACCCAGATGATGCATCTTATGTCTGCAATAGCACATACTCAGACTAATCGCAGAAGCTGTTTTTAACAAATGGGTAGTGCGTTCAAAGTCTAAGACATGAATAGCATTTTCACGGCTTAGGACACTTTCATTGACAAAGGTGCGTCCAAATTTGGTCTCAGTCCCCCAAAATAAATCTTTTATAAAATCTTCTTCCACAGCAAGGTATTGATGATAGAGCTCACTTAATAATTTTTGGTCAATATCACCACGGGTACGCATCAGTGAAAATTCAAAAAAACCAACCATAGGTGGAGGTAAAAAGTAAGTGACCTGACCGCTTTCATCTGTTAAGTCTAAAAGAACACCTTTACTGCATAAGTGCTCAAGCTTCAGTAAAGTTTGATGTTCACTTAAGCCCCAGACCTTAGCTGCTTTTTGAATACTAAAGGGACGGACAGGTAATAAGGCTGCTAGGCGGGCTTCCTCCTCAGAAAAGAGGAGTTCCAAAATGTGATAAAGTGTCTTGGAAGGTGGTGCACCTTGTGGAAATTGATTTAAGCGTGTTTCCAATTGCTTATAGGCTTCTTTACCTACCATATGACTCATAAACGATTTCTCCTTTGTGGTATTTAATAAAATAGTATTATACAAATTTTTAAAAAGTTAGTTCTATTATAATATGAAATAAGACATTAGGAGAAGCATAAGTTTAATATGCCATAAAGTACAAGGGGGTATTGAGGTAAGTTTAAGTAGGATATACTTGTGTGACTATTAACTGAAATAACCTTATGATTTTCAGACCATCACAAAAAGGCGATTACCACATAAAATACATGGTAATCGCCTTTCTTTGGCCCAGACTCTAGTTGAATTTTCATAGCCATTCTTAAGACTTTGCTTTAGGGCATAATAGTAACTCCTCAGCACCTATTTGCAGACAAAGCGGCGCCTCAAAGAAATTGGCTATGAAAGTTTTAACCATGAGTGAGGAGCTCCTTAAAGTCTGGGCCCGGACTGTCCTTCCTAGGAAGCCGTGACCTTAAGACTCTGGTTTTAACTTTGTTTTTTATAAAGGATGATAAATAACTTATAAAAGTGCGCCTCCCTTTACAGCGCATCAGTAAACATTTTCCTTAGAGCCAGAGGTACCTGCAGGGCAGATTGAGACTTGGTCGACCCGGTCAGTTTCTCAGATTGATGCTGTGGTGATTCTGCTACAGAAGTTATTTGTTTTACCTTTATACTTATTATATGTGAGGAAAAAGGCAATTCCCTAATATTTTTTTAAAAAAATTTAGAAATAAGGCAATTGGCTTTTTCATAGAAACTTAATCTCGCTAAAATTTAGCCATTGATAATTTCACCACCATTGATATGAATCGTTTGCCCAGTGATATAACTTGCTGCATCAGAAGCTAAAAAGACATAGGCGCCGGCACATTCAATGGGTTGGCCTGCACGGCCTAAGGGGGTATTCGTTCCAAAGGTTGGCATATGGCTAGCATCAAAGGAGGCAGGAATAAGGGGAGTCCAAATAGGACCTGGTGCCACAGCGTTGACCCGTATGCCTGACTTGGATTTGGCAAGAGACATAGCAAGTGAACGGGTAAAGGTAGTCAGTGCCCCTTTGGTCATAGAATAATCGATAAGGGTTTCGTGACCGTGGAAAGCTACCACGGAAGTGGTGTTAATAATAGAGGCACCTGACTTAAGATGAGGCAAGACAGCTTGTGTCATATAGAAGGCACCGTACACATTGGTCTTAAAAGTTTTATCAAACTGCTGGGGAGTAATAGCCTGAAAACTTGTACTTTCATATTGAACTGCAGCGTTATTAATTAGAATATCAATATGGCCATAGGCATCTAAGGTCTTTTGCACAGCTTCTTTGGCAAAGCTTTCTTCCGTAATATCTCCTTTGAGGAGTAAACATTTCTGGCCATAATCTGTAATGGCTTTCCCCGTATCTTCAGCATCTTTATCTTCATTGTAATAAATAATGGCAAGATCTGCACCTTGCTTGGCATAAGCCACAGCTATAGCACGTCCAATGCCGCTATCCCCACCTGTAATCATGGCAACTTTTCTTTTAAGTAAATCCCCACAGGGAAGCGTTGTGGCATCATCAAAAATAGGAAGAGGCTGCATTTCATATTCAAAGCCTGGTTGTCTAGATTGTGCTTGGTTTTTAAAATGATTAGGATAAGACATGTATAAACTCCTTCAAATAAAAATATTTAAAGGTAGTATGAACAGAAGTAGTCCATTTCAATATGGGAATTTATGAAAAGCCATTAAGAACGAATAGTATCAATTCGCAAAATTTAGGTTATTTTCTCATGAAATATTAATGATTTCTCTATGATTTTCTCATGAAGAAGTCTTATATTAGTATTAAAGAAAAATGAAATAAATTTTAAAGAGAATTTAGAGAGAATGGAGTGTTGAACATGGGAAAGAGAGAAACAAATATTCTTTTAGCAGGTATTTTAATTTTAATTGGAGGAGCAGGTATTTTAAATCAAGTTTTTCATATTAATTTATTTGGATATATTTCTTTTTGGGATTTAGGAATACTCGCTTTAGGACTCTGTTTTGAGTGGCAATTTTTCACCACAAAAAAGTCACCAGGACTTTTAGTACCAGGAGGAATTTTAACAATTGTTGGGCTATTTAACTTTTTAGAGGCCCTTACACCTGGTATATTCTTTGCAGATTTTCCATCAGGTGAATTAGGCGTAGCATTAGGTTTATTTCAATTATACTGGTTTGGCTCACGTAATGCCTTTTTATTAATTCCAGTAGGTATTTTACTTATTTCAGCCTTAGATGATTTAAGTAACAAATTCTTTGGTTGGTTCAATGGCTCTCTCGTATGGTCTATTGCTTTAGTGCTTGTAGGTGTTTATTTACTTCTATTTAGAAAAAAAGAGTATTAATAAGGAAAAGTAGGGTCATCCAATAGAAAACTTTCACATACTTTTTTAGTAAAAAGTTATACTAACTATAAAAGTGATAAGTGAGGTGGCAAAGATGAATGAGTCAGTAAAGATTATTCCTTTAGGTGGATTAGGGAGTATTGGTAAGAATATCACCGTAATCGAGTATGAGCAAGAAATCATTGTGATTGACTGTGGCATGGGCTTTCCTGATGAACATATGTATGGGGTGGATTTAGTCATTCCAGATATAACTTATCTCCTTCAAAATAAGGAACGTGTGAAAGGTTTCTTCTTTACTCATGGTCATGAGGATCATATTGGAGCAGTACCTTATGTACTTAAGCAAATCAATGTGCCCTTATATGGCACGTCTCTTACTATAGGGATTATTAAAAATAAATTAGAGGAGCATGGGTTATTAAAGCAAACCACTTGTTACTGTATAGAGCCAGGGGAAGTTATTTCCTTAGAAAAGATGAAAGTGGAGTTTATAAGAAACACCCATAGTATTGCAGGGGCATGTTGTATTGCTGTGCATACGCCAGAGGGAATTATTTTTCATACAGGTGATTTTAAGGTGGACTATACACCTGTAGATCAGAAGGGGATGGATCTAAGACGTATTGGAGAATTAGGGAAGGAAGGTATACTGTTGCTTTTAGCAGATAGTACCAATGTGGAAAGAAAGGGGCATTCGCCTTCTGAAGTCACTATAGGCAAGACACTAGAGCGTTTATTTGACAATGTCAAAGGAAGAATCATTGTAGCTACTTTTGCTTCGAATATTCATCGCATACAACAGATTGTTAATGCTGCAGTGCTTTATGGACGAAAAGTCGCCTTTAGTGGACGGAGTATGGAAAGGATTACCAAGGTCGCTAGTGCTTTAGGTTATTTAGAAATTCCGCAGACCACCCTGATAGACGTGTCAGAGATTAAGAAATACCCTAATGAGCAAATTACTATTATCACAACAGGAAGTCAAGGAGAACCTATGGCAGCCTTAGCGCGTATTGCTTTCAATAAGCATCGCTTGATACAAATTGAACCCCTCGATTTCTTTATTATCTCTGCTTCACCTATTCCAGGAAATGATAAATTAGTCTCTAAAGTCATTAATGAACTCTATAAAAAAGGGGCAGAGGTGATCTATAAAGACTTAGAAGAAGTACATGTATCGGGACATGCTTATCAAGAAGAATTAAAACTGATGCATACCCTAACTCGTCCTAAGTATTTTATGCCTGTACATGGGGAATATAGACATCTCATTCATCATCGAAATTTAGCTTATAGTATGGGGATGACCTCTCAAAATGTCTTTATTTTAGAAGATGGGGATGTATTAGAAGTGAGCAGGCAGCAAGCAGGCATAACAGGAAGAGTACGGGCGGGGAATATTTTAGTAGATGGCATTGGAATAGGGGATGTAGGCAATATTGTACTTAAAGACCGCAAAGTTTTAGCAGAAGAAGGCATGCTGATTGTGGTAGCTGCTATTGATCTTGAAACCTGCTCCATTATGAGTGGACCTGATATTATTACTCGTGGTTTTGTGTATGCTAGAGATTCAGAAGATTTATTAGAAGAAGTAAGGGCAGTAGCGAATAAAGAGCTAGAGATGTGTTTAGCCTATCAAATGACAGAATGGCATATTTTAAAGAATAGTATTAAAAAGGTAGTGGAAGAATTGCTTTATGAAAAAACAAAGCGAAGGCCCTCCATTTTACCAATTATTATGGAAGTCTAATAGAATAAATATAAAATAAAAAAGGCTACAACATCAATGTGATGTGACCCCAAAAAGTTAGACTTTTATTGCATAACAGATTTTTGTTAAATCTGTTATGCATTTTTTATGCAGCTAAGAGACTAATTCTGTATTGTACAGGACTGAGCCAACCTAGTTTTTGTTTTATTCTTTTTTCATTGTAATACTTTATGTATCGTTCTATTTCTGATTTTAATTCCTCATAACTATAATACACAACACCATAATAGATTTCTTGTTTCAATAAGCCAAAGAAATTCTCCATTACTGAATTATCATGACAGTTTCCTTTTCTTGACATGCTTTGATATATTTTTTCTTCTTTCAGTCTACGTGAATAGGCTTTCATTTGATAAGCCCATCCTTGATCTGAATGAAAAGTTCTACGATATGGACAATCAGAAGTAATCTCTATTGCTTTTTCTAAAGCGTTCATAACATTCCGTGCTGATGGTTGTTTACCCATTTCAAAGCTTATTATTTCACCATTGCACATATCCATAAAGGGATCTAGATAAAGCTTATGCGTAGTCATATGCCCCTTATTATCAACCTCATAATACTTAAATTCTGTTGTATCAGTTGTTATCTTCTGATGAGGTATATTCGTGTTAAAACGTCTTCTAATTCTATTTGGTGCCACAGTTCCAACCTTACCTTTGTAGGAACTGTATTTTCGACTTTTTCGAGTAAATGATGTAACCTGAAGATTGAGCTTCTGCATAATTCTTTGAACCTTCTTCTTGTTTACTATATATCCTTGATTTCTAAGTTCTCCACACATTCTTCTATATCCATAGTTCTTATTATTCTCATGGATTTCTAAAATTTTATACTCAATCTCTTTGTCTGGATTTTCTTTATTAAAGCGCTTTTGCCAGTACATATATGTAGCCTTAGGCATTTGGCTGTATGAGAGAAGATCTTTTAGTTTGAATTGTCCTCGGAGACTGTCGATGACTCTAGCAAGCCTCTCATTTTTGCTTCGTCCTCTAAACGCAGTCTCCTCAGTTCTTTTAAAAATGCATTCTCTATTCTAAGTTTAAGTAATTCATCTTCTAATTCTCGTATATGTTCAATGCTCGTATCTACTGTAAAATCTTTTGTGAATTGTGTGGTAGTTTTATCCGGCATTTTCTTCCACCCTTTCTTATGAGGTCTTAGAGCATCAGGACCTGCCACTTGGAATCTATTTACCCATTTACAAATCAATGCAGGGTTATTGATTCCTTCTTGAACAGCTAATTCTTGATACGAAACCTCACTTGTTAAATATAATTCTACAACATGAAGTTTATAATCAAAAGAGTAATATTTCTGCTTTCTTGAACGCATTAATCCTGCATCTCCAAATTCCTTGTATGCACTAATCCATTTACGTAATTGTGAATTAGAACCTAACCCATACTTTGTTGAAAGATAAGGCGTACCACCTTCACCATTTAGATATTCTAAAACTACTTTCTTTTTAAACTCAAAAGTATGTTTTGCCATAAAAATACCGACCTCCCAATCGTTAGATTTTTGGTCTAACTTTTGGGGGTCGGTACAATGTTGTAGCCTTTAACTATGAAAGCTCTCAACGGGACTCGAACCCGTGGCCTCCACCTTACCAAGGTGACGCTCTACCGCCTGAGCCATGAGAGCAAAGCCCTGTTTGTTAAGCGCTTTATTATAATAGCATGTAGGATGACGTTTGTCAACATTTACCTCTCTAAAAAGATATTAATCTCTACATTAATAACCTAAAGATTCCCCTACTAAGATTACTTTAATACGTCCTTCGGGTTTACTATTACGTGTAATAACCGTTTGCATACAAATGCAATCCTGACTTAGACAGTCTTGGCATGTACCTGTTACACTACAAGGTGTTTGCTTGCTCAGGCGAATAGCATTTTGTGGACAGGCCACATTATGTAAGCGAGAGAGAGCTTCTGTCTCATTTTTAACTACTTTGTTCATACCTGCAATGATGATAACTTGTTTGGGTCCATAAATAAGAGTAGCCACACGATTTCCTGTTCCATCAATGTTGACAAGTTTGCCATCCATAGTGATGGCATTGGTACTCATGAAATAAGTATCTACCAAAAAGGCACGACGGTACAGGTCTTCGACCTCTTGGTCAGGTACTTTTGTACGATCTAGTAGGCGATAGCAGCCAGCCTTTTCTAAAGCAGAAATAAGCCCTATTTCACTGAGTGTCATAGAACCACCCCAAGAAATCTGTTGGTTGTCTTCTAACAAAGAAAGGGCTTTTTGAACAGCTTCTTCTTTTGTAGCCACATAATATCCTGTCATATGACGTTTGGCTAAATGATTGATAATTATTTCAGCAGTACGTTCATAATAAAGTGATGTTACATCCATATGTTAACCTCCTTTAAAGAAATTCAATATAGTTTATTATAGCATAATGGAAGAAATATATATAATAATTCCTAGAGGATGAATGCTATAAAAGTAAAAAAAGGTAACATTGAATAAATATAAAGACAAATTGTTGAAAAAATAAAGAATATTGTATAAAATTAAAAAAGAGGGTGATAAAATGCTTAATTTTGCCATATGTGATGATAACAAAGTTTTTTTGGATTTAGCTGCAGCATATATCAGACAATATCTACTAAAGGCAGACTTGCAAGTACAAATACACACATTTTCTTCTAGTGAAACATTTTTAGAAGTATTTCATCAAACACCTTATCTTTTTGATCTTATTTTATTAGATATAGATATGCCCATCAAAGATGGTTTAGAAATTGCTTATGCCATAAGAAAAGTAAATAAAGAAGTACTGCTTGTATTTCTCACGGGTATAGAAGCGAAAGTATTTGAAAGTTTTAAAGTAGGTACCTTTCGTTATCTAAGGAAGAATTTTTTTAAAGAAGAGATAGAAGAATGTATACTACAAGCTTTAAAAAAAATTAAGGCTTCTAAAGAATACTATATGTTTAAGACGGATGAAGGTTTGATGAAAGTATCTGTGAAAGAGATGATGTATTTCTTATGTGTCAATAGAAAAATAGAGCTACATACTATTAAAGGTTGTCATAGAATCATCCTAAGACGTATGAAGGATATAGAGGATCAATTTGAAAATAGCTATTTTATTAAGATTCATAGAGGTTGTTTAGTTAATTTAAAATATATTAGGGCAATAGAAGAACAGAATATTACCTTAGACAACGGAGAGAGATTGATGGTGAGTCGATATAGAATGAGGGAGGTACTTGTAGCTTATCAGAGATATATTAGACAGGGGGAATAGTAAATGGAAAGGATAATCATTATGATTGTCACATATGTCATGGGATTAATTGAGATAGTTATGTACTATGAGTTTATGTCTTCTAGATTTGAAGTTAATGGACATAGAAATATGAGAAAAAGAGGACTAGTGTATATTATTGGTGCAGTTATTATAAATCTCACACAATTTATTCCTTGTACATTTCTAATTAGATTGTTTATCAATATGTTGGTTTTGACAAGTTTAGGACATATTGTTTTAAAAAAGAAATTTTTCGAAGAATTTATATTTACAGCTTTTTATCTATTAATTATTAGTTTGTTAGATCTAACCACAATAGGTGTTTTTGGAGGAGACAAGCAGTTTTTTTATAGGATTAGTGAAAATGAACTTTCTTATTTCTATATTCAATTAGGTATGATTAGTAAAATTATACTGATTGCACTGACTAAATTATTTGTGAAAATGCAAAGTAATAGGGTTTATGAGTTAACTCCTCAAATTATGAGAATAATGGGGTATGGTTTTGGGATTTCATTAGCTAGTATTAGCTTATTAATCCTTGTATTTTATAAAATAGGGGGAAGAGTAGATGAAAGTGTTAATCTATGGCTAAACATAGTAGCAGTAGGGATTTTCTTAAATAGCGTTATTATTTATTATGCCATTCAAAAACTAGCTGAATGGATTAGTCGTAAGAAAGAATATGAGGTGGCACAATATCAAAATGAAGTACTTATTAAGACGACTTTAGAGAAAGATGAAATGAATAAAGAAGTACGTAAAATATGGCATGACTTTAATAATCATATGAGTTGTATTGATATGCTTTTGCAAATGAATAATGTAGAAAAGGCAAGAGCCTATATTCAGAATATGAATGCTAGCTGTCAAACCATCTATATGGGAATAAAAACGGGAAATGAAATGGCAGATGTAGTGATTAATCAGAAATTTGTACTCGCACAAAATCAAGGGATTGAAATGCGCGTAAGTGGGACTTTAGAGGAACATATAAATATTAATCAAATGGATTTATGTGCTCTTCTTTGTAATGGTTTAGATAATGCTATAGAAGCGTGTTGTCAAATTGAAGACAAGGCAAATAGAAAAATTAATATTATTTTAAAAATGCATAAGGACTATTTATTGATAGAGATTGTCAATAGTGTAAAGCAGGTCATAACAACACAACACAAATATTTACCAACAACTAAAAATAACAAATTAAGACATGGCATTGGGATGATTAGTATGCAAAATATCGTAGAAAAATATAAAGGAAATTTAGAGTGGAAGTGTGAAGATAATCAGTTTTTGTTATCTATTATGCTTAATAATGAATTAAAATAACTTTTCGTACAAAAAAATAGACTATTCGTACCATTTTTAACATTTATGCCAAAAAAATGCTAGAATAAGTCTAGAGGTGAGGAAAGTGCTACAAGCTCTATGTCAACATCTATCCAAGCAGTTAATCGCAGGTGACATAATCAAAGAAGAAGAGAAGGCAATCTATGATTATGGTATTTACCTAATCTTAATGACACTAACGTCAATGAGTACAATAATCATTCTAGGGATAATATGGGGAAAGTTAGAACTTACTGTTCTGTTTTTACTCATTATATCAAGCATACGCCATTATACAGGAGGGTATCATGCCAAAAAGTATTGGACTTGCTATTTCTTATCCTGTATCACCTATGGCGTAGTCCTTTACTTAGCCAGCTATAAAATCCTATTAGGGACAATCTATCTCCCAATCTTAGTAGTTAGTGCAACACTCTATAGTTTAGGGGTTGGATCCTTAAATAGTGAAAAAAATCCTAAGACAGAAGAAGAAATGCTTTTTAGAAAAAAAAGAGCAAGGTTTACAATGGGGATTTATGGTATAGCAGTTGGGTTGGGGATATCCTTTAGATTTTGGGAAGTTTCCGTTTGGTTAGTCATTGCTTGGAGCCAAGTTGTAGTAGCGATATCACTTTTTTTCACTAACATTCAAAGGGGGAATTTAAAATGGAGATCAAAAAAACAGTATTAAAGGGCATTGCTAAAACAGCAGAAAAAACAGTAGAAAGTGTAAGTGGTTCAAAATGTCTTGTTATATTCCATGAACCAGAAATGCCAAAAGCATTAAAAGAAGCTAAGTTCGGTAAGACTAACAAATAATGACATAATGTAAATTAAACTCATAAAAAGATGTTTTCAGCAGAAACTTATTCTGTAGGAAACATCTTTTTTGATGTTCAAAATTCATAGTAAAGAGGATGACAAATGAAAGAATTAAGTGTATTTGATATTATTGGACCCAATATGATAGGACCTTCTAGCTCACATACTGCAGGTGCTCTTAAAATAGCTAGGGTAGCCTATAAGTTAGCACCAAAGATTATTTCAAAAGTAATTTTTATTTTATATGGTTCATTTGCTAAAACGTATAGGGGACATGGAACAGATAGAGCATTAGTTGCAGGCTTACTTGGCATGGGGCAAGAGGATGAGCGTATTAAAGACGCTTTTACTTATGCACAAGAGGCAGGGCTTCAGTATCACTTTGAAACAAGTGAGGATGAGCATATCAAGCATCCCAATACCGTTCAAATCATTATGGAAGATGAGCAAGGAAGGCCTTTTAGTATAGTAGGATCTTCTATAGGTGGAGGGGCTATTAGTATTGATCGTGTCAATGGAATGGAAGTCTTTTTTGCAGGAGATGATGAGACCTTATTTATTACTCACGAAGATAAGACAGGTGTTGTGGCACATATTACTCAGTGCCTTAGCGAGTGGCGAATTAATATTGCCTATATAAGAGCTTATAGAGAAGAAAAAGGTGCAGTTGCTTCTACCATTATAGAAACAGATCAGCCTATCTGTGATGAGGTGATAGAAGCCATTATGAAAAATCCAGCTGTACAATATGCTAAAAAGATAAAATTATAAGGAGACGTACTATGAACTTTATTAATAGCAAAGAATTACTAGCTCTATGTGAGGAAAAAGAATATACCTTATCAGAAGCCATGATTGAGCGAGAAATAGCTCTTTTTCATCAGAGTAAAGAAGAGGTATTAGCACAGATGGCCCATGCTTACGATATTATGAAAAAGGCTGTTAAACGGGCTTTGACAGAAGAACTTATCTCAATGGGGCGATTAATAGGTGGAGAAAGTAAGAAAATGCTTTATTCAGAAAATCCTTCCGTATGTGGAGAATTAATGCGTAAAGCCATTAGCTATGCAGTGGGGGTACTAGAGGTAAATAGTTCAATGGGGCTTATTGTTGCAGCCCCTACAGCAGGTTCCTCAGGAGTTATACCAGGGGCTTTAATTGCTATAGAGGAAGCCTTTGAGTTACATGAAGATGACATGATTAGGTCTTTATTTAATGCAGGAGCAGTAGGCTATTTAATTACAAGAAATGCCACAGTGTCAGGGGCAGAAGGCGGGTGTCAAGCTGAGGTGGGGGCGGCTTCGGCTATGGCAGCTTCTGCCATATGTGAACTGAGAGGAGGAACACCAAAACAATGTCTGGATGCAGCATCTACTGCTTTAACCAATATTTTAGGACTCGTTTGTGATCCCATTGCTGGCCTTGTAGAAGCACCTTGCCAAAAGCGCAATGGGATGGGGGTAGCTAATGCACTTATTAGTGCAGAGATGACATTATGTGGGATTACTCATATCATTCCTTTTGATGAAACAGTAGAGGCGATGTATAGAGTAGGCCATAGTATGCCAAGTGAATTAAGAGAAACAGCGCTAGGAGGGGTGGCAAGCACACCAACAGCTTGCCAGCTTTGCAAAGGAATATTTGATTAGAGGATGACAAAATAAGGATAGTCATACTATAATGAAATAAATACAAGTGAAGCAAGATGCAAATACAAAAATGGAGGAAGTATGTATGTTAGATATAGCCATTATTGGTGCAGGACCAGCAGGGCTTTCAGCAGCTATTACAGGCGTGATACGTAATAAAAAAGTGAAAGTATTTGGGAATCCCCCTTCTACAAGTTATATATATAAAGCAGAACGTGTGGATAATTATTTAGGAATGCCTGGTGTGACTGGGCAGGAGATGATGGAAAAGTTCACAAGTCATGCTAAAGATGTGGGGGTAGAGATTGAAACCAAAAAAGTGATTGAAATATTCCCCATGGGAAATTATTATACATTAAATGTAGAAAACGAATTTATTGAAGCTAGAACAGTTATTTTGGCAAATGGATTAACCAAAACAGCTGTTTTAGAAGGTGAAGAGGCATTTTTAGGCAGAGGGGTAAGTTATTGTGCCACTTGTGATGGACCACTTTACCGAGGAAAAGAAGTGGTGGTTATAGGAGATTCTGCTCATGCAGAGGAAGATGCTAACTATTTAGCCGAAGTATGTGAGCAAGTTTATTATATACCTCTTTATAAGGACATTAAACATTTGGATT
This sequence comes from Bacillota bacterium, assembly GCA_023436395.1. GTDB lineage: Bacteria > Bacillota > Clostridia > Lachnospirales > Cellulosilyticaceae > Cellulosilyticum. The sequence goes on from JAEZJJ010000072.1 coordinate 21,796, forward strand.
CTCGTATACAAGTGGTCAATTCAAGACCTAAGCGCATTGTAGGTGAACAAGTGGTACAAGAACTTGAACTAAGAGAGGGAAGCCTAAATATAAATGGGGTATTTATTATTAAAGAGAATATTCCAACAACTAAACTATTAAATGGTCTTGAATTAGATAATAAGTCTATTCGTGTGAATGCGATGATGGAAACAAATTTACCAGGTGTTTATGCGGCTGGTGATTGTACAGGTAAGCCATTTCAAGTTGCAAAGGCTGTAGGCCAAGGAAGTGTGGCTGTTCTTCAAGCTGTAAGTTATTTAAATGGCCTTTTAGAAAAATAAAACAATATAAAATAAAGGGGATGTCGCGTAATTAATCAATTAGATTAGTTGGGTGACATCCCTACTTTTATACAAAAATTTAAGGCAGGGGATAATCCCCTGCCTCTGTTGTTATACTAAGTTTATGAAAGACATCGTAAA
>JAEZJJ010000073.1 GCA_023436395.1 Bacillota bacterium
CGACCGTTCATAAGGATTACGAATTTAGAGCCTCTTGACGGAGTGAGACAGCAGCTGGAAGTAAGTTCCCTAGCCAGCCTACATAGCGGTACCTCGCACTACACGTTATTATTCAAATTTCAATTTGTTAGAAGTTAAACAGTGGAAAGGGAATATTAATCTAACCTATTAGGGTTAGATTAATATTCCCTTTCCACTGTTTTAGCGATTAGCATTTATTAATTGATCATCCTCGAATTGACATTCATACTGTGTACCATTAACTTCTTGATAGATACCTGAGCCATGTTTATAGCCATTTTTAAAATCACCTATATATTTTTCACCGTTTGCATAGGTGATAGTACCTTTACCAGTCATTTGACCTTCTAAGAAGTCACCATAGTAGGAAGAATTGTTATTCCAAATAAAGTGCCCCTTACCGTGAGGAAGGCCGTTAACAACTTCACCTTCATAAACACCTGTAGCAATAATGAGTTTACCATGTCCATTTTCAATAGTATTTACAAATTCACCAATATATTGATCACCATTTGGATAAGTCACTTGGTTAGGAGAAGCTGGTGCTCCTAGTCCCTGTAAATGATTCTTTAGGAAATTACCTTCATAAACAGAACCATCTGCCTTTGTAAGTCTACCCTTTCCTTCCATTGCACCATTTACAAAGCGACCTTCATAAACAGATCCATCAGTAAATTGTTTGCTACCTATACCTGTACGCTCACCTTTATGTAATTCACCTTCATATATACTACCATCTTCTAAATAGCATTTGCCTTGACCATGAGGTAAACCATTTGCAAAGTGTCCTTCATAACAAAGTCTACCCGTTTCATCATAGTACTTTCCTAAACCATGGAAATTAGATCCTTTAATGCTACCCTCATACATTATTTTACCATTTTTATGATACAATATTTCATTTTCATAAATATCTGAAGAACTCTTAAGTAGAGATTTAATTTTTTTTATCATCAGCATTTCTCCTTAAAATCTCATTTGTACAAGCCAACCCCTGTATTTACCTTATTATAACATTATTCTTAAAAAAACAATATAATTGGAAGTAAAAAGTAAAATAAAATTAAAATCGAGGTATTTGTAAGAGAGGATGATGGGCAAAAAGGAGAGGGGAGGGCTATCTTCCAGTGCTCCAGTCCGTATTTTTTGAAGCACTAAGTTCACTTATTTAGATGAACGCACGAAAACTCCCGTTGGTCAGATACCCACAGGGCACACGGCACTCGTGCTAACACCCATCTAAAACGTTCGCTAAGTGCTTCTAAAAAATACTCCCAAGTCGCTCTTCCAGACAGCCCTCCCCTCTCCTTTCTCACAGCGTTATTGTGCTTACAAACTACCACGACCGGTGAGACTGCGTGTAAAAAGATGATGCCAAACTAGGCTTAAAAGCAATTTTATGATATTCTTCACGATTTGTTAAACACTGAGAAACCAGGGGCAGGCGCCCAATCAATAATGTGTAGGGCTTCCCAGCATTTTGTTCTTGCCAAGAAGTAGCTAGCCTACATAGTAGCACCTCGCATCACACGTTATTGTTCAAATTTCAAATTGTTAGCCAAAGAATTGGACGGTAAGTATGTACGCTACGATGATGCCTACTAAAGATGAGAAGAGGGCGCCTGCTAAGGTATAGCGGCTTTTCTTTACTTTGATTGTCATAAAGTAAACAGACATGGTATAGAAGATGGTTTCTGTACAGCCGAACATTATGGAGACTAGCCTTCCCATAAAAGAGTCGGGGCCGTAAGTTTTAAATAAATCGATAATAAGTCCTGTAGCAGCAGAAGAAGAGAAGGTACGCATTAAGGCGACAGGGATGAGTTCTGGGGGAAAGTTTGACCAACTAATAAGTGGAGCAAAGAGTCTGGCTAGTCCAGTTAAAGCACCAGAAGCTCTAAGCATACCTACAGCAATCATTAGCCCGACTAAAGTGGGAAGGATATCTACCACTACCTTTAAGCCTTCAGTTGCACCTTCAATAAAGGCTTCATAGGCATTTACTTCCTTTAGTAAGCCATAAATAATAATAGCAACCATAATACACGGAATCATCCAGTCAGATATGCCCAATAATATTGCCATGAATTAATCCTCCTTTTTGTTCATCATTTTACCAAAAACAATAGCAGCTAGAGTGGAAATTGCTGTAGCCATAATACAAGGTAGTAAAATTTCTGCTGGGTTATGGGAACCGTAGGCACTGCGATAAGAAATCATACTAATAGGAATTAGCTGAACAGAGGAAACGTTGATAATGAGAAACATACACATGGCATGAGTTGCCTTTTCTTTTTCTCTATTAAGTTTCTGGAGTTCTACCATAGCTTTTAGACCAGGGGGAGTTGCAGCCCAACCTAAACCAAGGAAGTTGGCGATAAGATTAGTAGCAATGTATTTTCTAGCAGGATGATTCTTAGGAACAGAAGGAAAAAGAAAATTGAGGACAGGTGTCATCTTTTTGGTAAGCGCATCAATAAGACCAGACTTTTCAGCTATACGCATAACGCCCATCCACATAGCTAGAATACCTAAAGTCTCAAGACAAATGGAAACAGCTTCTCCAGAAGCAGAAAGAGCAGAGTTGGTAATAGCTTTCATACCGCCACTAAAACCAGATATAAGTACAGCAAAAATAATCATAAAACTCCAAATGTAATTAAGCATCATATCCCCCTTAACATAGATTTACATAGATTTCATTCAATAACTAGTAGAGCTTGTCTTACTAATATATATGCTTAATTAATAATAAGAAGTACAAGTTTTTGATAGAAGTAAAATTTCATGAGACGAAGAGAACTTTTTGGATGAGATTAAATGGTAAAAATGGGAAAGTGAAAAAAATGTAAAAATTAGTAGTATTCACATAATGAGTGAAAATTCTGAAATTAATATTACTATTCTTTTAACTATTCTACAAAAAAGAATGCACAATATTAAGATTCGACAAATATTATATTGTATATTAATTGTATTTTATTTTAAAAAATCTAAAAAATTTACAAAAGTCAATTGACTTTAATTGTTAATTATGGTACTTTATAATCAGGACATGGAAAATAATGAGAAAAAATTAGAAAAAATTAGAAAAGTGTAAAGGGAGAGGATATTAGTGAAATCAACAGGTGTAGTAAGAAAGGTCGATGAATTAGGAAGAGTAGTATTACCTATCGAATTAAGAAGAAATTTGGACATTAATGAAAAGGACGCATTAGAGATTTTTGTTGATGAAGATAAGATTATTCTTAAAAAATACGAACCAGCTGATATCTTTAATGGTAGCATGGATGACCTTATTGATTATAAAGGTAAAAAGGTTGCTAAAAAAACTATTTTAGAGCTTGCAAGATTAGCAGGATTAACAATTACAGAATAATAGTATATAAAAGACTAGGAAATAAGATAATATTTTCTAGTCTTTTTTATGCTATTTTTACAATTTCATATAAAAACTATTAATTTTATATCCCTTTTATTTGAGTATAGTATAATATAAAATAATAAATAATCTAAAATATAATATCAAGATTAAAATACTTAAAATAAGTCATACTAATAGATTGAGGATATCTAAAAACATTTTGAACTAGAATAAAACATATAAGGGGGCAAATGAAAATAAATGGAGTTAAAACTATTTGGATTTATTGAAAGCGTTTTAGATCAATTAGAAGAAATGAAGCCAATGTTAGAAGAAATAGGAAGTGAGATAGAGGCTTTTTTTGAAAACCTTCTACTTACTACTAATAAGGGTTATTTAAATATAAACACAAGAGTGAAGTCTCAAAAAAGCTTAAAAGAGAAAATTATTCGTAATCAATATTACCAGAAGTATAGTACAAAAGAAGCGCTTTTTGAAAATGTACCAGATATTATAGGTATTCGTCTAGAATGTAGATTTATTCAGGATGAAAACGATTTATATAAATTTATTAAACGTTCTTTTAATGAAAAAAGTGAAATTCATGAAGGGTTTTTCTATAACAATAATGAAAAAATATTACTTAAACTAGTAGATAAGCAACCCCAAGAACAGAAAAATGGTATGAAGATCTATCGTATAGATGGTAAGTATGCAGAAAATGATCGAACTGTGAATTTTGAACTTCAAATCAAATCCTTAGTAAATATTTTCTGGGGAGAAATTGAACATAAAGTTATTTATAAAAATTATAATTATGTAATTGCTGATAAGTTTTATAAGGATATCATGAAGTCTATCAAAAATAGTTTAACAACTATAGATCAACAATTACTACTTATATCTAATCAATTTGACCAAAGTGATGAAGAAAGTTTTGAAAAGCAAGAACAGCAACTAGAGGGAATTCTTTCAAAACTCATCTATGATATTTTTGCAAAGCATATGAAAGAGACCTTAGGTGTTTTAGTAGACTTTAAGAGTTCTTGTGAAGCTATTGTACGTTATGTATTTAGAGATGCTTTGGAAAATTCTATGCAAGAATATGGCCAACATCTAATGAGTGGATTCGAAAAAGTAAGGGGAATAGAGGAAAACTATATTGACTTTACACAAAAGATTTTATTTGAAGGTACTATTCGGTACGAAGACGAGTATACAAGATTGATAGGTGAACATATAAAAGAGTGTATTAATGAGGAGTTTCAATGGAACCTATTCTTTCGTATATTATTTGCAATAGAACCAGAAAATAATACAGGTGATTTTGAGACTTATATGCATTACTATACTAGAAAAATATATTCTAAATTAGCGATAAGTAAACTTAATGCCAACTTTACAGTAGAAGAGACTAGAGATATTACGGATACCTTATTAATGAAATTTTCAAAGTGTTTTATTAAAATTAATTTAGTAGAGCTACTTTACGATAATATTGTAGAACAAGTAATTAAGCATATTAATAGTGTAATAGATGCATTATATAAGAATGTTTGGACTTATGAGCAATGGCAAAAGGAAAAAGATATTTATACTGAATTATTAGAGGTGAAGCTATTGATGTTATTTAATATCGATATAGATTACAGTAAAGCGTTGGCACTACTTGAGCGTATTAGAGCAACTAAGTCAAATATAGAAATCCCAAAAGGTATGGTTAAGTATGTGTATAGATTGTAAGGGGGAAAAACGATGTTTAATGTACAAATTGTAGATGATGAACCTATAATACGTATTGGCATTCAAAAAATGTTAAATTGGAATGAACTGGGTTTTGAAATTGCTTGCTTGGCTCAAAATGGGAAACAAGCATTAGAACAATTAGAGATAGAACAAGTAGACGTGATTATTACGGATATTGAAATGCCTATTATGAATGGGCTGGATTTTATTAAGGAAGTAAGAAATAGTGAAAGTGATCATAATGTAAAAAATCGAGAGATAGTTGTACTCACGGCCTATGAGGATTTTGAGTATGCTAGAACAGCTATTAAATATGGGATTGCTGAATATGTACTCAAACCAGTAGATATAGAAGAAATGACACAAATACTTATGCGCCTTAAAGAACGTTTAGAAAGTAAAGTAAAATAAGTATAGAAGTTAGGAGAAGGTCATTGAATAGGAGAAGAAAAGGAATAAGAGGAGTTCTTATTACAACCTATTTGCTTACAATGGGAATAGCCTTAATTATTGGTTTTAGTATTTTTAATGAAATTAATGTGAAAATACAAGCTAAGAAAGATTACATTACTAACATAGAAAATACTAGAACTTTTATGAATTTATTAGATTTATTTCTAGATAAAAGTATCTATGTTTCTTTAGAAATAGCTATTAATGAAGAGGTACAAAAATTACTAGCAGAAAAGCAACTAGTTGATAAAGAACAAATTTCAAAGATACTGATTGAATGTATATCAAGTAATGAGGCTATTCAATCTATACATATTGCAGATACTTTTGGAAATGTTATTTCTGAGTATTCTACACCTCCAGATAGAAAGCATAGTGTCCATTTCTTGTCACAATTTAATATTTCCATGATTAATGAAAAACAAGGTAGAGAGTATATAGGTATCGGTAAAAATTATATCAGTGGAGAACTAGAAAATACTCTGTATATAGGAAGGAGTATTCGTTCTAAAGAAAATTTAGAACAATTAGGATACTTATTCATTTTTTTATCGCCCCGATATATAGAGGAGATTAGTCAAAATTATTTGGAGCGTATGAATCTAGAAGTAATATTAGTAGCTCCAGAATCTAGTAACTATCTTATCTTTGCAAAGTCAGAGAAATTAGCCGAAAAATATGCAGGATACATAGCAGGAACGTTAACACAATTAGAGAAGAACAAATGGGAAGATAAATATGCTCATGTGCAAATAGAATATAATAGGTTAGGTATGAAGTTAATTAGTACAATGAGACAAGCTTCAAGAGATGATACATGGATAAATATTTTACTCATCGTGACCTTGGTAAATTTTATTTTCTTATGTATTATAATAGTCATTTTAGGGAAAAAGGTTGTATATCCTTTGGAAAATATTGCTTTGAAGACAAAAAGTATCACAGAAGAAGGTGACTTAGGCATGCGCTTTAAAGTGGATGAAGCTTATGATGAAGTAGGCCTTATAAGTGAAGCGTTAAATGAGATGCTTACTAAGATGGGAAATTTACTCTTAGAGGTTAAAGAAAAAGAAAAAATGCAACGCATTCTAGAATTATCTGTTATTAATCATCAAGTAAATCCTCATTTTTTATATAATACTTTAAACAGTGTTGGAATGCTTATTTCTATGGAAGACAAGGAAAATGCCCAAAAGCTGATTGGAAGCTTATCTAAGTATTATAGAGCCTGCCTAAATCAAGAAGATTTTAATACAGTTGAGCAAGAACTGATTATTTTAAAAGAGTATATTAATATTATGCTTATTAAGAACCCGAGTTTGCTAAACATTACTTATAATATAGATGAAGAATTAAGAGGGCAAAAACTTCCACGTATGATACTCCAAACGCTAGTAGAGAATTCTATTAAATATGGTATTAAAACTATGGACGAGCCTTTAGAGATACAAATAGAAATGCGAAGAGATATTGACAATCAGAGAATGATAGTAATTGTTAGAGATAATGGCAAAGGCATGGAAGAAGAGATTAGAGCAAGTATACTAGGAGAAGAAAAATTAATTAATAAATCGGGTTTTGGCCTAAGATCAACTATTAAGCGATTAAAATTAATGAACCCAGTAGCAGAAGTAAAAGATATCATGGAAATTAATACAAAGCTTAATGAGTATATGGAGGTAAAAATTTATATCCCTACTAGGGATATACTAAAACAAGAAAGTACAACAATGCAGGCTATTTATGAGGCAGTACAACTATGATATACTTTTTTTATAAAGCAAAATATAATGACTAGAAAAGGAGTAAGCTTTGGAAAATAAAAATTGGTCAAATAAGCTAATTATCTTAACATTATGTACATTATGCCTTGTTTTTGTTGTACTCCTAATTGGAAAGAATAAAAGTGTTTATCAAGAAGTAGAGGAAGTTAATAAAAAAATTGAAGTAGAAAATAGAGAACAAAAATTTGAAATATGGACAATTAATGGAGGCCTTGAAGAGACATTAAATGAAGTTATAGAAGAGTACAGAAATATATATCCAGATATTAAATTTATCATTAAGACCTTTAAGGTAGAGGGTTATTATGAGGCAATTTTAAATGCTGCTGCCACTAATACCTTACCGGATATGTTTTACACTTGGGGTGATAGAGAATTAGAAGAGTTGGTGAAATTAAATCTAGTAAAGGAACTTACATATCAAGTAAAGGTTAATAACATAGAAAATAGTATCGTGAATAATGCCTTAAAGAGCTATACCTTTAAGGATAGAATATATGGATTCCCTGTATTTGGATGGAATGCAGTATTGTTTTGTAATCAAGAGTTATTTGAGAAAAATCATGTAAGCTATCCTACAAATTATATAGAGTTTTTAGAGACAGTTGAAATATTTAAAAATAGGGGGATTACACCATTAGTAATAAGTGGTAATGAAGCTTGGATGGGCTCTCTTTACTATATGTTACTGACTTTAAATGAGGGAAGTGTAAGTACAAGCATAGAAATTGCAAAAGATAATATTTTCTTTATGCGTAGACCCTTTATAAGAGGAGCAGAGTTATTTAAACAATTAATAGAGCTAAATCCCTGGCAGGAAGGCTATGAAAATATGAGTGCAACAGAGTGCGTTTATAGCTTTACAAGAGGTGAAGCTGCCATGATGGTAAATGGAAGTTGGGCATCAACAAACATAGATGATGCAAGTCATTCTATGGTTAAGGGAAAGGTAAAAGTGATTCCCTTTCCAATGACTAAAATAAAGCTTATTGATGAAGGTGTTGCAGGGTATTCAGATGGCTTTGTATTAAGTAAACAAAGTCACTTAGCTGGGGATGTGGATGTAGAATTATTTTACTTAGATATCATGCGTTCTATCTCGGATAAGGCTGTTTTGGAAAAAGGGATAGGGATGCCAGTTTTTAAAAATCAATATTTAGCAAGTACAGATTTCGAGACATTAAAGAAATGTTATTATATTTTCCCTAAGGGGTATTATCATAGTGCATATGATAAATTATTACCTCCATCAGTAGTGCAGAAGTATAATGGAGCTATTCTTGAATTTGTTATGGGGAAAATAGATGTAAATGCTTTTAGGGAACATATTACAGTTAAAGAGAGAGACAATTAATGAAGAGAATGGGCCTGTTCCATTCTCTTTGTCGTATTCAGGAAAAAGTTAACTGAATACTTGAAAGAAAGTGTTAAAATTAATAAAAATATGATATAATTTATAAAATAAAAAGTTATTATCTAATGGGACTACTAAATCATGAAGTCACTAGATAAAATTGTAATAAACAGGAGGAAAAACGTGATTAAATTATTTGATAATGGGGCGTACTTAATTAATGGAACTGAGTTAGTTGAGAGCCATGCTAATGTAGAACAAGAGATCAAACAAAAATTTGGTGTAGATACTAATTCCCTAGATGCATCAAAAAATACTATAGCTTATAGCATTTTAGAAGCCCATAACACAAGTGACAATATGGATGCACTTAAGATTAAATTTGATGCTATGGCATCACATGATATTACATATGTAGGGATTATTCAAACAGCAAGAGCTAGTGGACTTACAGAATTTCCACTTCCTTATGTACTCACTAACTGCCATAACAGCCTTTGTGCAGTAGGTGGAACTATTAACGAAGATGATCATATGTTTGGGCTTTCAGCAGCTAAAAAATATGGGGGTATCTATGTACCAGCACATCAAGCTGTTATACACCAATATATGAGGGAGATGATGAGTGGATGTGGTAAAATGCTACTTGGCTCTGATAGCCATACAAGATATGGGGCCCTTGGTACGATGGCTATTGGTGAAGGTGGTGGAGAACTTGCAAAGCAACTCCTTAACAAGACATATGATATCAATAGACCAGGTGTAGTAGCTGTATACTTAACAGGGAAACCTCAACTTGGAGTAGGCCCACAAGACGTGGCACTTGCTATTATTGGGCAAGTATTTAAAAACGGCTATGTTAAGAATAAAGTAATGGAATTCGTAGGGGATGGTATTAAGAATCTTAATGTAGAATATAGAAATGGCATTGATGTTATGACCACAGAAACCACTTGTTTATCGTCTGTTTGGGTAACAGATGAACAAGTAGAAGAATATTTTGAAATTCATGGCAGAAAAGAAGCTTACAAAAAGTTAGAGCCAGGACAAGTTGCTTATTATGATGGTGCTATTATAGTGGATTTATCTAAGGTAAAACCTATGATTGCGCTCCCATTCCATCCAAGTAATACTTACTCTATTCAGGAGCTTAATGAAAATCTCGAAGATATTTTAGCTAAGGTGGAAAAAGAAGCAGTAGCAAGCTTTTCAAAGAATAAAGTAACCTTTACTTTAAGAGATAAAATTCAAGATGGTAAACTTCTAGTACAACAAGGCTTTATTGGTGGTTGTGCAGGAGGTACATATGATAATATTTGTGATGCAGCAGATATCCTAAGGGGCCATACTATTGGCTGCGGAGAGTTTGCACTAAGTGTTTATCCATCTAGTCAACCTACTTTCATGAGTTTAGTTAAAAACGGTGCAGTAGCTGATCTTATGTCAGCAGGTGCTACTATAAGAACAGCCTTCTGTGGTCCTTGCTTTGGGGCAGGAGATGTGCCTTCTAACAACGGTCTTAGTATTCGCCATGCAACACGTAACTTCCCTAACCGTGAAGGTTCCAAACCTAGTGATGGTCAATTAGCTGGAGTAGCTTTAATGGATGCACGTAGTATAGCAGCTACAGCCCTTAATGGTGGTATACTTACAGCAGCAACAGATATTGATGTAAACTTTACAAAACCAAAATATTTCTTTGATAAAGCTATTTATGATACACGTTGCTATAATGGGGTAGGTAAGGCAGATAAGGAAGCTGAACTTAAATTTGGTCCTAATATCACAGATTGGCCACAAATGTCACACTTAACAGAGGATATACTTATCAAAGTAGTAGCTGAAATACATGATGCTGTAACGACTACAGATGAACTTATTCCTTCAGGAGAAACTTCAAGTTATCGTTCAAATCCATTACGATTAGCTGAATTTACACTCTCACGTCGTGTACCAGAATATGTAGGACTTGCGAAAGAAGTGAATCAAGCTGAAGTAGCTAGACTTCAAGGTCAAGACCCTACTCAAGTATTAGATGAAGTTAAAGTAGCCTTTGAACAAATTAAATCAATTCCAGGTTATGCGAATATTGATCCAAAGGTAACAGGTATTGGTACAACTATTTATGCCAATAAGCCAGGAGATGGCTCTGCACGTGAACAAGCAGCATCTTGTCAAAAGGTACTTGGTGGTTGGGCTAATATTGCTAGAGAGTATGCAACTAAGAGATATCGTTCTAACCTTATTAACTGGGGAATGGTGCCATTTACACTTGAAGAAGAATTAAACTTTGCAAATGGTGATTATATCTTTATTCCGGGTATTAGAGAAGTAGTTAAAAATAAAACAAGCCAAATTAAAGCCTATGTTTTAGGGGATACAGTAAAAGAATTTACCTTAACACTTAAAGATTTAACTGATGATGAAAGGTCCATCATTTTAGCAGGTTGTCTCATTAATTATTATAAGCATTAAGACTCAATGCGAAAAAGTAGTGGCACAAGGGAGGGCTATTTATGGAAGAGTTAGTAGATAAAGGACTTATACCTATGATTTTAAAACTTGATTTACCTCTGAGGTTAATATGTGATGGGAGCAAAGCTTATCCTATGATATACCGAAGTAAAAGAGGAATGAATAGTTATATAGTAGCCCTAGAATTAGGTGATAGAGACATACGTAAATTTAAACGAACAGAAATTGAACTTAAAGGACGTATAGATATTGAGTATTTAAGGTATAGAGGAGAGGTAGACCTTAAACCTTTGCCAAATGAACCAGGCTATTATATCATGGAAAATGTTAGATTATATAAATATAATCAACGCTTCTATAAGAGGGTGCCTTACAGACGTTTAATCAACATAATTGAACCGATTAACCTAGAAGCCACACTTATAAACTTTTCTGCATCTGGTGCGCTTATACATAGTAGAGCAAAAATAGAAGGGGACAATTTTAAATTCTCTATTCTCCTTAATAAAAAAGATATTTTATTAGAACCTAGGATTATAGAGCAGATATACAATGAGTCTTTGGATGTTTTTGAAATTAGGTGTCATTTTGAAAACATTGATGAGAAGACTAGAAAGCTTTTAATACTGGCAGTAAGAGAAATTATATTACAGGCTAAAAGAAGATTACAACAAAGGTAGTTAATAAAAGTAAAATAGCTGTCCTGAAGATTTTTCTAGGATAGCTATTTTTATATATCTATTAATAGTAAATAGATACTTACTTAATATTTATTGTTTAATAGGTTATTTACTTATAAATTTTAATACCCTTTCTGAAAGTTTTTCATGAGCTACAATAGGAAGTAAATGCGCTAACTTTAGTATGATCTCTAGCTCATATGTTTATGCTAATCTAAAAATAGGTCAATCGCTCATTGAAAACTAGGTCACTTCACAAATATATGTTATCCTTTCAGTAATAACTGAAAGGAGGATAAGGAGTGATTACATTGACGCATAAGCAAC
>JAEZJJ010000054.1 GCA_023436395.1 Bacillota bacterium
CTACTTTTTGTTTCTTATCTTTATTTAATTCGTTTGTATCTCTTTTCTCTTCTAGTACACTCTTTTCTTCCTTTTTCTTATTGATTAAGTAACTAATATAGGCACTACACGCTGAGAAGAGTAAGATTAACCCTGTAATGACTTGTGCAATCTCTTGCTGAACACCTACTACAGAACTCATATAATTACTTCCTTTAGAAATAATGATAATTAATAATGAAGAGAACAAAATACCTACTGGGTTTGAATTACCTAAAAGTGATACTGCAATCCCATCAAAACCTACACTACTTAGTACCTTAGGCTGAATAGATGAGAAATAACCTAAATAGTAAGTTACTCCTGCAAGTCCTGCTAAGAGACCTGACAAGGTCATAGCTAGAACTATATTCTTACCCACACCCATCCCTGCATAGTTAGCTGCTTTTTTATTAAGCCCTACTGTCTTCATTTCATAACCTATGCGTGTTTTATCTAGCATAAATTTCACCAAGAAAATGGTAGGAATCACTAGTATAAATCCTAATGGAATGTCTATCTTTAGTCCCCCTAACTCAAAGTCTGCTAGGGTAAGCCTTGCTGCCCCTGATACATTTCTAGATTGACGTGATACAGGGTTAATATAATACACATTAATAAAGAAACTAATGACATATTGCAAGATGTAGTTAATCATAATGGAGGAAACAACTTCATTAATATTAAACTTATATTTAAGCCATCCAATAAGTGCTCCTACTAAAGCCCCCATTAATGCCCCTATCAGAATAACCAGTGGTTTAGCAATAAAGCTTGGTAAGTCAGCATAGCCTACAAGAATACTTGCCACGAAACCGCCAATGAGCATTTGTCCTGATACCCCTATATTAAATAGCCCTGTTTTAAAGGCAACTGCTACAGCTAGCGCTGCAAAAATCATAGGTGTTAAGGCGTTTAGCATACTCATAAAGTCTGTAAGCATATTTTTCTTAGCTGCATAACTTTCTTTGGGTAATAATCCAGAACCTTGTAGTAAACTTATAAAGGCTTCAATTGGATTCTTCCCCATAACTAAAATAACTACAGCCCCCATTATAAGACTAAGTAATACTGCCACTATTGGGATGATTATTTTTTGATACTTATTTTTCATTAGAAGTCACCCCCATCATATATTCGCCTACAGTTTGGCTATCTAATGTCTCTGCTGGTGCAATTCTAAGTAACTCTCCATTATAAATAACCCCTATGGTATCAGCTAAGTTCATGACTTCCTCTAATTCTAAAGAAATAAGAAGAATAGCATGACCTGCATCACGCTGGGCTAGAATTTGTCTATGAATTTTCTCAATAGCACCAATATCTAGACCACGTGTAGGTTGAACGAAAATCATGAGCGGTGCATTTTGTTCTATTTCCCTGGCAATAATGGCTTTTTGCTGATTACCACCTGACATAGCTCGTACAGGTGTTTTGGCTCCTTGACCACTGCGAATATCATAATCTTTAATTAGCTCATAGGTATAGGTTTCAAATGCTTCTTTATTTAAAATTCCCTTTTGGCAATAGGGTGGTTCATAGTAGTTTTTAAGTATCATATTCTCTGAGAGTTCAAAATCCAAAACTAGGCCTGTATTTTGTCTATCTTCTGGTATGTAACCTATGCCTCTTTGTGTACGCACTCTGATGCTTTCATGGGTAATATCTTCTCCTGATAAAATGATTTTCCCTTCGCTTACCTTCACTAACCCTGCAATAGCATCTGCTACTTCTACTTGTCCATTACCTGATACCCCTGCAATGGCGAAGATCTCTCCTGCTCTAATAGAAAAAGAAACATCCTTAACTACTGGAAAATGATCTTGATTTTTCACTGTTAAGTGTTCTACCTTTAAAATCTCTTTTCCTAGGTGAGCTGGCTTTTTATCCACAGTAAAGTTAACTTCTCTACCTACCATTAGATTTGCCATCTCTTTAGTAGAAGTTTTCTCCGTTTCTATAACATCCACTAATTTCCCTCTGCAAAGAATCGCACAACGGTCAGCAACCTTCTTGATTTCCTCTAACTTATGAGTAATTAAGATAATAGTTTTTCCTGCCGCTCTAAGTTCTTTAATAATACCAAGTAAAAATTCTATCTCTTGAGGAGTAAGCACCGCTGTTGGCTCATCAAAAATGAGAATCTCTGCTTTTCTATAAAGCATCTTGAGAATCTCCACACGTTGTTGAATGGATACACTCACATCTTCTATCTTTTGAGTAGGGTCTACTTCTAGGCCATAGCGCTTGGAAAGCTCTGAGATCTTTTTATTGGTATCCTTGATATTTACCCAAGGCAAAAGCCCCATTACACGTTTCATAGGTTCTTGCCCTAATATAATATTTTCAGCAATAGTATAATCATGTACTAACTTAAAGTGTTGATGTACCATTCCAATATTAAGCTTTGTGGCTTGGGCAGGAGAAGCAATTCTCACCTTTTCTCCTCTTATGTAAATTTCTCCTTCATCAGGTTCATACATACCAAAGAGCATACTCATTAATGTAGATTTTCCTGCTCCATTCTCACCTAGTAGCGCATAGATTTCACCTTTTTTAATCTGAATAGAAACATCATCATTGGCAACTATTCCAGGAAACCTTTTAGTGATATGGTGCATTTCAATGATATATTCACTCATTCTCCCTTTCCCTCCTTATTGATCCTCTTCTCTACTGTCTTTCCTCTCTTCCGTTTAAAAAAGGCTGCTGCACATTCTTATTGCACAACAGCCTACTCATTATTAATTACTCTCTTTAGAAAACTAGCCTATTTTAATCCCGGGAAATCTTCTGGAAGTGTGCCACTGAAATTTGATGGAGGCACTATTGCTCCAGATTTTACTAAATCATAAGCTGCACTTACTTCCTCTATTGTTTCCTGGGATAATTGTTGACGTCCTTCAGTTACTACAAGACCTGTAGAATCTGTATCAGCTTTTAATAAGTAGTTGCCACCTTTGAAAGAACCATCTGCAATAGCTGTTAATTGGCGATTTACGTTAATTCCCATGTTTTTAATACCTGATGAAAGTATTACATTTTTATCTCCATTGACACCATCGTCAAATTGGTCAACGTCACAACCTATTATTTTTACATCTGTAGCTTCTTTAGCTGCTGTAAGTACACCTGTACCTGAACCACCAGCTGCTACGAAAAGGATATCACATCCTTCATTAATCAGAGCTGCACCTACTACTTTACCTGTAGCTGGATCACTAAAGTCACCAATATAGTTACCACCTACATTTGCACCTGTTACATCTGTGCCCGCATAAGAAGCAATTTCTACAATCTCAGCTTTTGCACCAAGTTTTGTATTGGCATAGTTGACACCTGCTTCAAACCCATATTGATAGTTAACATTGGATGGATAAGCAATACCGTTTACAACGGCTACTTTACCTGTCTTTGTTTCTTTAGCTGCTGCAATACCTGCAAAGAAACCACTTTCTTGTTCAGCAAATTGCATTGCATAAACATTATCTAATGCAATCTCATTCCCTTCAGCATCGGCTGGATAACTGTCTACAAGGATAAATTTCTTATCTGGATTTTCTTGTGCTATCGCTGCAATACCTGCAAACTGGTAACCAGGTGTTACAATAACATCATAGTCTGCTACAACATCTGCTACTGCTTGAACGGATGCTGCAATGTCTTGCTCTTGTACTGTTTTTACAGTTGCATTTGGATTAGCTTTTATGTACTCTAATATACCATTGTAATTATCTTGATTGAAAGAAGCATCATCTACGCCTGATGGACTTGTAACAATTACAATCTTCATGCCTTCTTCTGATGGCTGCGTACTTTCTGGTGCTGTACTTTCTGATGCTGTACTTTCTTGTGGTGTAATACTCTCAGCTGGTTTAGCTTCTTTACCTGAGCTACAACCCACCACTGCCATCATCATTACTAAAGATAAAGCCATAGCAATTTTCTTAGATAGAATCTTCATAATATCCTCCTATTATTTTAATAAAAATATAAATGTTCAAAATATAAAAGTATTTTATCACTATATTATACATTTTTCAACTAAAATAAACATATGTCGCCTTTACTCGTCATTCATTTTGAGTTTTCTTAGTCTATATGAAAGTGGACTAGTAGTCACATTTTTTCCACACGATAAAAAGAGATAAAATTACATTTATACGTAATCTTATCTCTTTCCTATTTTTTATTTAATTAAAACAACACATCAAAAGAGGGCTATTATCATAATGATTTTAATCACTATTATAACAACCCTCTTCTTAATCATTTTAAATGATTATGCTTTTACAACGTTTTCAGCTTGAGCGCCACGTGCACCTTTTGTAATATCAAAGTTTACTTTTTGCCCTTCTTCAAGAGATTTAAATCCATCTCCTTGGATTGCTGAGAAATGTACGAATACATCATCTCCACCTTCTCTAGAAATAAAACCGAATCCTTTTTCTGCGTTAAACCATTTAACTGTACCTGTCATTTGAGGTACCTCCTAATTATTATTTCTGTAATGGCTGCAAATAAAAATTCACATACTATTACAGATTACATTGAGTGGTGCATATAATCTCTAATAACATGTGAATTTCAACATCTTTTAAAGCTATAAACGACTACTTAACTCTTCCTCAGTATATACCTCTCCACATTATTTGTCAATACAATTATATAAAATAATTTATAGTTATAATTTTAAAAATTTACTTTAGTGGAATTATCATCTATTATTCTATTTTCCAAAATTATTTCTTTTATTTTCCCTCATTTGTTTTCTCTATTCTCTTACACTATATACCATAAAGAGAGTTGTTATCATAATGATTTTTAATCACTCCTGTAACAACCCTCTTCTTAATCTATACTCTTTATCATTAAAGCTGCGCTAAGCTTTGCTCAATATCTTCAATAATGTCCTCTATATTTTCAAGTCCTACTGAAAAGCGAATCATTCCTGGATTAATACCTGCTGCCACTAATTGCTCATCTGTTAATTGACGGTGTGTTTCACTAGCAGGATGAAGGACACAAGTACGAATATCTGCTACATGGACTTCATTAGAAGCAAGTTTTAAGCCATCCATAAATTTAATAGCATTTTCTTTTCCACCTTTAATAATGATAGAGATTACTCCACTTGAACCTTTTAAGTATTTCTTAGCTAGTTCATAGCAATCATCTGTTTCAAGGCCTGGATAGATTACTTTCTCAATCTTATCAGATTGAGCAAAGTACTTGGCTACTTCCATAGCATTTTTACAGTATCTTTCCATTCTAATGGCTAAAGTTTCAAGTCCTAAGTTTAAAAGGAAAGCTGAATTAGCTGCTGGATACATACCATAATCTCTCATAAGCTGCATTCTTGCTTTAATGATATAAGCTGCTTTTCCATAGTTTTCAGTATATGTAATACCATGATAGGTTTCATCGGGTTCAGTAAATTCTGGGAAGTTACCATTTGCCCAATCAAAGTTTCCACTATCAACAATTACTCCTCCTACTTGCAGTGCATGACCATCCATGTACTTAGAAGTAGAATGAACTACAATGTCTGCTCCAAATTCAAAAGGTTTACAAAGAATAGGTGTTGCAAAGGTATTATCAATAATAAGTGGTACCCCATGAGCATGGGCAATACGTGCAAATTTCTCAATATCCAAAACACAAAGTGCTGGATTAGCAAGTGTTTCCCCAAACACTGCTTTGGTATTAGGCTTAAATGCTGCATGGATGGTCTCTTCATCTGCATTTTGATCTACAAATATACATTCAATCCCTTGTTTCTTTAAAGTTGCTGCAAAGAGATTAACTGTGCCACCATAAATTGCAGAGGTACTTATAAAGCTATCCCCAGCTTTACAAATATTTAAGATAGATAAAAGAGAAGCACCTTGCCCTGATGTGGTACACATTGCTCCAACCCCACCTTCAAGAGCTGCAATTTTCTCTTCTACTGCCATAACCGTTGGATTTGCAAAACGTGAATAAATAACAGCTTTTGTTGGCTCATCAAAGACATCCCCAACTTCTTTTGTAGAATCAAATACATAGGTTGTACTTTGATAAATAGGCATTACGCGAGGTTCACCATTCTGTGGTGTGTAACCTGCATGTAGGCATTTGGTCTCATCTCTCATCTTCTTATCCTCCGAAACTAATCTTATTATCTATTTTATATTTTCCTGTTTATATCTATATGTTACCATAATTTTTTAGTTATACAGTAATGTCAAAAAACTATAATCCAGTATAGCTTTTAGCTATACCACATACCCTTATAAAAAATAAAGACCTACTTTAAGTGGTTTTTACACTTTCAAGTAAGTCTTTATTTCTAAAAACATTTATTTTTCTTTTACATGGATATCTAATTTATTGTATGGAATCTCAATACCTTCATCATCTAATTTTACTTTCACCGCTTCCATAAGATTAAGGTAAACGCTCCAATAATCAGTTGTTTTTGCCCATACACGGATGGTAAAGGTGACAGAGCTACTTTCTAATGCTGTAATCCCTACAAAAGGTTCTGGATTATCTAATACTAATTCATTCTTTTTAATCACTTCGTGTAATGCCTCTTTTACCTTATCTATAGGTGCACTATAGCTTACTCCAAAGCTAAGATCTACTCTTCTTGTGTCTTTAGCTGAGTAATTAATAAGACTGCTGTTAGCTAACTCCCCATTTGGAATAAGAATTTGCTTATTATCTCCTGTAATTAACGTCGTATAGAAAATCTTTATATGTTCTACGGTTCCTATATACTTATCTGTCTCAATGAAATCACCTACTCTAAATGGTCTAATAAGTAGGATGATAAATCCACCTGCAAAGTTGGATAGACTTCCCTGAAGGGCAAGACCTATCGCTAATCCTGCTGATGCAATAAGAGCAGCAAAAGAACTTGTATCAATCCCTACATACCCCATCACCACAAGAAGTAATAATACTTTTAATGCTAGTCCTATAAAGGAATGAAGAAATGATTTTAATGTAGGATCTATACTTCTTTTCTCTAATAATCGCATGATTCTTTTGGTTACTTGATTAATGATTTTCCACCCTAACCAAAGTATAACCAACCCTATTACAATTCTAATTCCATTACTTGTAACCCACTCATATACTTTTTCTATAAGTGCATTAAGGTCTAATGTTGTGCTTTGTTCCATAACTTACGTCCCTTTCTTGTTTAATAATATGTTCTTGTTTAAATGTATGTTCTTTTCTATCTTATCTCTTTGCCTCAATTATGACAACCTACAAATCAGGAACTAACAGATATCGCTATTCTCTTTAAAGCTTCTAAATAGATTTCTCCTAATGCCGTAAGGGTTGTATCCTTATGTATAATTGTCCCCACACAGATTTTCTCATCTACATCCAAAGGAATGGATACGATATCTTCCCCATGAAGATACTCAGGGAATACTCCTGTTGAAAAGGTATAAGCGCTAACACCTATCATCATATTAACTACTGCAGCTCGGTCGCTTACTTTGATGCTTTTTTTCACACTACGAGTGCTTAACACTTCTTCTGAGAAGTAAAAAGAGTTTTGCTCACCTTGTTCAAAGGATACACAAGGAAAGTTTTCTAATTCCTCCAGAGTAATTACCTTGTTCTGGGCCAGCGGATGATACTTATATAAAAATACATGGGGTCTTGCCGTAAAAAGCTCAGTAAAAACTAAATTACTTTCCTTTAAAAGCTTTCCAATCACTGGCGCATTAAATTCTGATAAATAAATAAGTCCAATCTCACTTCTAAGATTTTTCACATCATCAATGACTTCATAGGTCTTAGTTTCTCTAAAGGTGAATTCATATTCCTTTCCTCCAAATTCCTTAATCAAGTCTACAAAAGCATTAGCTGCAAAAAGATAATGATGAGTAGACACAGAAAAGCGTTGTTTAGCTGGCATGCCACTTAAGTACTTTTGTTCTAAAAGCTCTGATTGTTGAAGTACTTGCCTGGCATAACCTAAGAATTCTGCGCCTTCTGTAGAGATTTGAATGCCTCTATTAGTCCTTGTAAAGATTGTAATCTTAATCTCCTTTTCTAAATCTTTAATGGCATTAGATAAACTAGGTTGTGAGATAAATAGGTAT
Source organism: Bacillota bacterium (assembly GCA_023436395.1). Classification (GTDB taxonomy): domain Bacteria; phylum Bacillota; class Clostridia; order Lachnospirales; family Cellulosilyticaceae; genus Cellulosilyticum. Next base: position 8,130 of record JAEZJJ010000054.1, read on the forward strand.
TTGGCTGCTTCATTAATGGAACCTCTATCTGCTATAGCCACTGCGTATTTTAACTGCTGTAATGTCAAGAATTGTCCCTCCCCATATTCCTTTTTCTTCGTCATTGTTCCTATCTCATTATTCAAGAACATAACTAATCAAATACTATCAAAAGCCTATTAACACATATATCTTTATTATACTCATAATTACTACAAAAAGAATTCTTTTATATTTATACTTAAAAATCATAGGTGTATTTTTAAGTTCAGCATGAGTATAGAATATGCTCAAGGGATTCTTTTATATCTTTTGTATAGATTCCTCCATGATAACAAATAATGGCATCCATATTGTAATTCAATAACTTTTTGATAGAATTCTTAGCCTGATTCATATCCAATATATACTGTGGATTAGCAATACCTATAGAACCTCCCTCTACTACTAATGCGTCTCCAGAAATTAATGTTTTTAAATCTTTCATATAAATAGAGATATGCCCCGGCATATGTCCCGGTGTTTCAATAACCTCTATACCTCCACACCACGGGAAGCAATCCCCATCTCTTAATTCAATATCAACACTAGCACTCTCTATTGATTCAAGCATACTGTGAAACAATTTTGCTTGTCCTCTCTCTTCCTTTGGTGGCTTGTGATATATAGCTTCAGCTTGTTGCAATCTTAAAGATTTTTCCTCTCCAGTAATATATTTCACCTCGTGAACTGAAGCTAATATCTTAACATGTGGATATTCTCTTTTTAACTGTGCTAAAGAACCTATATGATCAAAATCATGATGTGTAATGATTACTTTTGTGAGCTGATTCATATCAAGCTTTTTTCTTTCAAAAGCTTCTTTTATTAATGGTAAGAAATGAGGATAACCACAATCTATTAATATCGTTTCATCATCATCACTTAATACAACAGGGTAAATAACTTCTTCAGCATCGTTGTTCTTAAATCTAATTTCTAAAACATCTAACTTATGCATGACTCATCTACTCCTTATTAAATATATGATATTGTTATCTCCAATTACTAGATTCATCCAAAGTAAGTTCTATCAGTTTGTGCTCATTTTTTATGATAGGTAAGCTGAGTTATAAACTGTTCCAATATTAATCCCATTCCTTTATGCTTTGAATATATAATATCACAGTATCATAGATTTCGATTATTTACTTTATATATTTCAATTTTATTTATAGAGTAAAAAGAGTTTTGTTCCCCTATATGTCCAACACGTAAAGAAGACCGAGAAACCTCTAAAATCAAAGTTTCTCGGCACACCATTTCTTGTCGTGATAATCGACGCTACCGTATTAGCAACTATCCATATTTCTCTTAATTTTTCTCCTGCCAGATTATCCAAACCCTGTTCCAGTACATAACAAATCGTTTCCCTATTCACTCTTACCATTCTGGGTAAAATCAATCAGTAATTCTCCCGTTGTAACTACATCCTAGCTCTTTTCAGTCATATTCCATTACTTATTCATTAATAGTTTTGCCTTTAAAATCCCTTCTATAATTAGCTTTTGTTAACTAAACAAATCTGCTCCATTTTCCAGTAATACAGTTTGTATCTTATTAACTTCTACCATTCTTGGTGTTATATTTTCTTTCACTGCTAACGCTGCTGCTACACCCGCAGCTTCTCCTAGCGCCATACATACAGTACTAATTCTGAAAGAGGCTAATGCTTCATGAGTACAAGAAATACAACGTCCAGTCACAATCAAGTTTTCAACATTTCTTGGTAATAAACATCGATAAGGAATATCATATGGCTGTACAACTTCTGCTATTTCATTAGCCTGACCACCTCCATCCGGATTGTGAATATCTACAGTAAAGTTTGCCCTATGCACCACTACATCTTTAAAGCGACGTCCTGCTCTCAGATCTTCTATATCTAGGATATAATCGCCTAAAATCCGGCGGCTTTCCCTCACTCCCAAAGTATTTGCTGTTGACTTAATGACGCAGTTTTCATATCCTGGTACATTTTCACGAAGAAATTGTGTAATCTCATCAATTTGCTTTCTAAGTTCAATCTCTGCTTTTACAATATCACGGCTATTCAAAGGATCTATATGATTAGCCTGACTTGTATTAACCAGACGTTCACCTTCATGCAAGGTTCGATATAAACGCACAGATGAACAATTCTCAGGCAATTTACCCTCTGCACAGCAACGTGCAGTAAAATCTAAGAATCTCTCATCGTTTAATTTCACATTATCTTCTTCTCCAAAACAACTCAATGCACGAGAATCATCTACATTGCTAAGTAGATACATCAATGTTACTGGTTGTGTGACACCATCACTCTCTCGTCCCATTTCCCAAGGAGCTCCGGAATAAAATGCAATATCCCCATCTCCTGTAGCATCAATAAATTGTGTACTTTCAATCACACTAAGTCCTGTCTTTTCTGACAGAACCAACCCTGTAACAGCATTACCTTCCTTCAGTACGTCTATTACAACAGCCTGTAAATAAATGGTTACACCGGCTTCAGTCAAAAAATCCACCAAAATACGTTTTGCCTCTTCCATGTCATGTACATGACCATTGGTAGCATGCATATTATTATGAGCCACATGTAAACGTCCTGTCAGTTCATCTCGCATAGTACCTTTTGCAACACTGCCCATTATAGGACCTACACTACCCACAGTTAAATTTCCACCCACTACTCCATAACGCTCAATAATTGCTGTTTTCATACCGAGACGGGCTGCCGCAACAGCTGCGCATATACCTGATGGACCAGAACCAACTACTACAACATCATACTTTGCAGAAATTTCAAGTTCTTTAAAATAACGAATCATTACCTGCCTCCTTTCTCATAAATACCTTTAGAAATTATTATTTGTAATATTTATTCTATCTGCTAATCGATTTACTATATCTAGATAATTTACTTCACAAAGTTCCCATACAAAAGCATTTGCGGCAATTTCACATAAAGCAGCAACCCCAGTTTTTCCTAAACGAATTGGTCCAATAATAATAGTTGGAACCATATATAGCCGAGATGTACTCTTTACTTGCATGGAATCCCAATAATGAAAGTATTCATGCATTAATATTAATTCCTCTGCCAGCTCATATGTGCATTCATTCTTTTCTGCCCACAACTGAATAGATCGAGTATAGATACAGACATGCTTACTTTTTGGTTGAATATCTGCAAAATAACGAATATTACCAGATACAAAATCCTGATCAAAATATTGAATTGTGAAATTATTTCTGAGCATAATTTGAACAAAATCTGCTATTTCTGGTGAATCTACCAGTCTGCCATCCTTCTTTAGAAATTGTCTTGCTGCTTGTTTTCCTCTTTCCCAAGCCATGGAAACAATTACTTCATGCTGTTCTAAAGGTATTTTATTAAACACATAATCCTGTTGTAAAACTTCTATACTTTTTTCTCTTCCAGGAAAGGGGATTGTTTTCAAATCATACTGCATTGACCTTCCTCCTATTTCTAAAGTGATTGGATTAGTCCATACGATTTGAGCAGATAAAGATCAGGATGTCATCCTCACGTAATGAAGCGAGTTCAAACCTTGCAATAGAAAGAATATTTTCGATACTAGATAAACCACATAAATTAATGATACGTTTTCCCCATACTACGTATGAATTCGGTAATTGTTCGCCTCCATCTCCGTAATCTGCATTATCTTCTAACATATTGGAAAATATGTTTTCCCAGTCCTTTCCGATCACTTGTCTAACACTGGCATTACTCTTTTGCAGACGAATAACCCCTTCATCATCAATCAATCGTATAGGATGTATGTTTTTCTTCAATAATCCAAAAAAACGCTTCTTAGTTCTATTTTGCATTACCACATGCATCTGTCCATTGCTGGCTTTAATAAAAAGATCTTGGACGGGTATTTGCATATTCTCAGCTACAATTTCTTTTATTTCGTTTTCATCAATTTTTTTGCTTCCTAACTTCTTAGAGCGCATTTCGGTATTTCCTATAGCAATCGCTCGAAGAATATTTTTTTGTGAGTCAACTTCTATAGTTACTTCCACTGATTCTGGTGTCGCTCCAGCTCGAATGGCATGTTCTTCTGCTTCCCGTCTAATTGCCATAATATCATTTTCTGTAGGATTGCAGATTGTTCGTTCTACCACATCTCTCACCAATGCTAAAGCAACACCAATAGTAGAAATAACAGGAGAATTTTTAGCCAAACGGTAGCGATGTCCCATGGTTTCAGCCAGATGTGGTACAACACTGGATGCACCACCACCTCCTCCTACAAACACAGTTGTTCTTGGATCCATCTTGTAATCAGAAAGTAACTGTGAAGCAACTGCACTATTTTTCTTGGCAGCAAATTCCATGGTCATGCGAGCAGCTTCTTCCACGCTGACATTCATGCTATCCGCCAAAGGCTTCCAAGCTTTTTTAGCCGCCTCCACATTTCCTCTTGCATAATCACCTTCTGGAACATATCCACAAATATTAGCGGCTCCAGACATAGTTAATGCATACCTTCTTCCATTTGAACATTCAATATACGCATATTCCGAATCTGTTGATGTAGGATGCATAGTTTTCAGAACAGGATTCTCTATTAACGAAGGTTCCGTATAAACCTCATATTCCATCCCAGCAATATGTGCACTACGTGGTCCTGTATCAGATACTCGTCCATTGGTAATCTGAATCATACTACCACCACCAATTCCAACAGTACGTACATCTAGAGAAGTCAAAAGTGTCTTATGTCCACCGATTTGAGAATAATTGACCATTACTTTTCCATCTTTCACACATGAAATATCCGTACTGGTGCCTCCCACCTCAAAGAATAAACCATCTGTAAGTCTTTCATACATCAATGCACCTGCCACACCTGCCGCTGGTCCAGATAGAATTGTCAAAATAGGACGTTTGCGTACTTCATCTACAGTCATCACCCCACCGTCACAGCGCATAACCATCAATTTAGCAGAAATCCCAACTTCTTCTATACTGCTTGCAGTCAAATTTGCAGCATCCAGCATTTTAGGCATAATACTGGCATTTACTACTGCTGTACGAGTTCTGACACGCAACCCGTAAAGCCCGGAAATATCAGCAGTAGCCGTAGCTGGAATCTGTTTCTCCCGACAAATGTTCACTGTCATATTTTCATTGACTGGGTTATCAACACTAAATGCTTCTGCTGCTACTATAGCTCCTGCCCCTTCTTGTGTCAATTTTGTTATAGCCTGTACAATATCCTGTGAAAATGTAGGTGAAGAACTTTCTACAAACTGGTTGGCTGTGAGAAGTTCTTTTGCCGCATTCAATCGAATTTCACCCATTTGTGTATCGGCTCTGGATTTCATACCCTCCAAACCATTACCAATGGTTATAATTCCAACCTTCACCACATCCCCTTCCAGTAGTGCGTTTGTCGCCTGCGTAGTTCCATGAGCTATAAATGCTACATCTTCTGGTCTTATATGATATCGCTCCATAATCTTATTAAGCACCTGTACAATACCTGCAGCCACACCAGTGGCTGCAGAATGTGTTGTTGCAATTTTTTCCGTACCAATAAGCTCATATGTTTCATTATCAATAAGGGCTGCATCTGTAAATGTTCCACCTACATCAATTCCGATTCTATACTTCATTAGTAAACCTCCATAGCTCCGTAATCAGCATGCTTCCCAATACCTACCAATACATAATTGTACCTACAATAATCGCAATTGCTGAAGCAGCCCATACCCACACAAGCTGCATCTTAGTAATCTGTGTGACATCTTCTTCCACAAATCCAGCAGCCCATACATTATGTGTATTTGTAGGACAACTTGTATCCTGAATAGCTGCAACCCCAAGAAAACCTACACAAACTATCATTGGTGAAATTGTTCCTAATGTTACCATCAGGGCTGCAATTCCTGCTCCCAGACCGTACATATTTAGCGGTCCACGATAAAGAACTAACGGAGTCAAAATGATAAACATTAATGCAAATGCACTTGGTGTACTGGGAACAATTGTACGAATTACAGGTTCCAGTGCAGTAGCAACATAGCTTGTATTAATTGCATTTAGTAGCATACCGATGAAAAACATTAAAGCCGCACAAGGTGCTCCTAACAAGAAACCATCGTAACAAGTTTTTGCAGCAGTACTACAGGTCTTTGACCAACCATGGGCCGTAAATACCAATGCCCATACAACTGCTAACAAGAATGATGGAATAACAGGCCATTTAAATGCCACTACTACAATAATTGGTACGAGAGGTGTCAGCATAGCCAATGTACCGCGTATTCCTTTTAGTTTTATAATTTCTTCTTGATTCTCTTGTTTTACAGGCTCAGAGAATGCAAATTTCCTGCCATTTTTACGCAAACGATTAATCACATAAAGAAAACCTGCTACAGTTGTACAAACCGCTACAATAACACTAAACTGATATACATCATTGACTTGTAAACCGAACACCTCTGCAAAATAATTTGCACGAATTACTCCAAAATGCTCACCCGCACCATATGCCAGTAACACCAACGCAGCAGAAGTGAATTTGTCAACACCAACAGAAATTAAAATAGGAATTGCAATTGTACCCATCATAATAACTGCACCAAGACCAGACATAACTGTTGATAGTAGGCAAACAACTATAAATATCAGTATAGCAACAATGTTGGTCTTATCGCCTCCCAACTCTGCTGCCTTTCGAATCATTACCTCACTAATCCCTGTCTTTTGCATAATGCAACTAAGCCAAGTAGCAATCAGTACTGCTGTATAAGAACTGGCAAGTTTAATTGCACCATCTTGGACAATGGTTCCTAGAATGCTTACTTCTCCCTTCAAAGGAACTCCCGCGATAATGGCTATACCAATAGCTAAGATAGGAATAGCGATAAGAGTAGGTGCTTTTCTTGTTACCATAAGAATAATAATAGCTATCATAAAAGTAATTATCAAAATACCTGTTAACATAATTTTTCCCCCTTTTGTTTTACTTCTTTATCCCTTTTGTTTTACTTCTTTATGATCATACAAATGTAAAACAGAATCCTTTCATTTATCTAACTCAATAATGTATTTCCCTTTCGCACGCATTTCAGGACTACTCAATATTTGTTCTAATTGTTCCAAACCACAAACTTCACCAATCATACTATTTACATCCAGTTTTCCTGAATTAATCAGCTCTAATGCACGTTGCTGAGTATGTGGATTAATATAGGATGCTTTTAAGACAATTTCATTTTCAAAAATTGTAAACGGTTTTATAGCAATAGTATCATCTGGTTTTGTTAATCCAAACATCATAACGACGGATTTCTTTCCTGCTAGTCTTATCGCCAGCTCTATAGCAGACACATTGCCAACACATTCAATTACTGTATTTATCCTACCTATTCCATGTTCCTGCAATTTTTTCTTTACATCTTCATTCACTGGATCAATTACTATGTCTGCTCCAAGTCTTTTTCCAACTTCTCGTTTGCTTTTCACTAGCTCAATAAGTCCTACTTTAGAAGCCCCTTTCAATCTGGAAAGCTGTACCATTAAAAGACCAATCATACCTCCACCAATAACAACTACGTTATCACCCGACTGTATCTCACACATGTCTATCCCATGCACACAGCAAGCTACCGCCTCTACCATAGCACCTTGCCTAAATGTCATGTTTTCTCCTAAAAAATATACCTGTTTCTCATTTACGCTACAATATTCTGCAAAGCCACCGTTTACAGTTGTACCATAGCCAATCATATCCGTACAAAAATGAACATCTCCTCTTCGGCAGAAATCACAAGAACCACAGTAACAATTGGGATCTACACACACTCTATCTCCTTTTTTATATTTTGTTACCTTACTCCCTACTTCTGCAACAATTCCTGCAAATTCATGCCCTAAAATTGTGGGTGGAGTTACTTCTGCAGCTCCTTTATCACCCTCGTAAATATGTACATCTGTACCACATACACCGCATGCCTTCACTTCAATAAGTACATCATTTTCTTTTACTTCTGGCATTGGATAGTCTTCAATTCTTAAGTCATGCTTTCCATAAAATACTGCACTTTTCATTTTTCAGCCTCCTTTTTATTTTTACTTATGTGTAAGTGTCAGTTAAAAGTATATTATCTGTTTTTAGTTCTAAATACAATTACCAAAATCAACAAATAATATTTTATATTTTATCTAATTTTAATGTCCAAATTTTATATTGCTTTTCACACAAATCCTTCGTATAATGAGAATGCTTATAGCCTTCCCTATAGTTATAAATAGAAGCTACCGTATTCAAGAATTTATACTAAGAATGGAAGAAAACAACAATATAAAATCGAAAAAGAATTGAAAGAAGAATATATTATGACAACTACCAGCATGACCACTATGGAGGTCAAAAAAATTAACAAACATAATATCTATACGTTCATTTACCAGCAAAAAAACACTTCCAAACAACAAATTGTGGAGTCACTTCATATCAGTCTCTCTACTGTAACACAAAATTTGAAATTACTAGAAAATGAAGGTCTAATTCATCGTGCTGGTTATTATGAATCTACTGGTGGCAGAAAAGCTTATAATTTTAATATCGTTAAAGATGCCCGAATCGCATTAGGCATTGGTATTTTGAAAGATTGTATACATATTGTTGTCATAGATTTATATGGAACTGTTATAAAAAAGGAAACTCACAAGCTTATCTTTTCTGCCTGTGAAGAATATTATCTTAAACTTGGCAAACTGGTATCTACCTTTCTTCAATCTGGAAATTGGAATTTAGGCTATTTACTCGGTGCTGGAATTGCAATCCAAGGAATTGCGGACAAAGACGGAACTACTATAACTTATGGACCAATCTTAAATAATTCCGGCCTTCAAATTCAAGATATTGCAAAATATATTCCCTGCCAATGTTTTCTGATTCATGATTCCAAAGCTGCTGCGTTGGCGGAGATTTGGTATCATAAAGATATTACAGATGCTATTGTTCTATTACTTAACGAAAATTTAGGCAGTACTTTAATCTCAAACCAACAAATTCACTATGGAGATAACCTTCATGGTGGCCTTTTAGAGCATATGAGCATTGACCCAAACGGTCCTCTTTGTTACTGTGGAAGTCATGGTTGTCTAGAAACCTTTTGCAGTGCCAATAGTTTAAAAAATGCATCTACTCTAGAATTAGATCTATTTTATAGTAAATTAAGAAATGATGATAATACTGTTAAAAAAATCTGGACAGAGTATCTTAATCATCTTGCTTTTGCTATCCGAAATTTGCAAGTCATTTTAGATGTTCCTGTCATTGTTAGTGGACTTATCTCAAACTACATGATACCAGAAGACTTTCATAACCTTAGAGAACTCATTAAAGCCCACTCTCCTTTTCCTTTTTCTCCGAATTCACTGCTCTCCGGGCACCATGGTTCTCTTGCTCCGGCTATCGGAGGGGCTCTATATTTTATTGATAAATGGCTTCAGAATGTTTAACTGCTGTCATTATTAAGCACTAATTTTAATAAGCCTCAAACATCAGATATATATTATGATGTGATCCTCTTAAAATAGACATGGTATTGAACTAAAGCTATAAATTTAAAGGACTTAGTGTATTCACTAAGTCCTTTAGATTTATATTATTTATTATGGAATTTTACATATTCACCAAGCGCTTTATGTAAAATATTACCACTTTCATTGTTCATATTAATGTACATATGACTTTTCTTGATATCTATTATCGCAGTCTCTACTTCACTTGCCTCTGTCATGCTATAAAGTCTCTTTTTAATCACTCCATTCTCATACATGGTATCTGATAAGCGACTAATACTTTTAATATATTGTTCTATGGTTTTCTCTGGGATTGGTTTACCACTCTTCATTACTTTTTCCCCTTGCAACCACCTTCTAAAAGCCTCTTTTTTATTCATAAGAACCTCCTCATTAAAGTAAGACATACTCTAATGTATTCTAGGCAAATCTATTCTAGCACCTTTTTGAGGAAGTTTTTTAGTTTTTATTACTTTTCTATAGGTATAAAGAGCTTGTTTTAATTCCTTACGTTCAGGTGATTCATACCCAAAAGTACTCCTTTCAAAGAGCCTTACTATGAGTCCTATATCAAACCCTTCTTCCAACATGCGTTTTTGATACTGCCTTATGGTTTCTTTAGGTTTTTTAGGGAAACCTTTGTTTTCTAATCTCCATAAAGTCTTTCTAAGCAAACTTTCTATTCCCCATTTGGTAGGTTTTAAACATAATAATACTAGCCAGTAGACTATCTTTAACCCCTTAAAGCCATATATACCAAAGGTGATAAAGAGCATAATTATTATCATACCACCTATTAGCTTTAGAAAGTCCCCTATAATTAGCTTTTCTGCCTCCTGAGTTTCTACTTCTTCAGCAACAATAGGGGGTGTAGGGTCAAATAGCATCCATCCATATGCCGGGATATAGACTTCTGCATAGGCATGGGCATCTTTTTGTCTTACCACATAAGTACTAGATGTACCCTCTTTCTTTTCTGTTACTAAATACCCCGTCACATAACGTGCTGGTATTCCTATAGAACGACACATTAATACCATACTACTGGCAAAATCCTGACATACCCCTTCTTTTTGATTGAATAAAAATTGATAGACATTATCCTCTTCAGGGATAGGTTTACTTTGTAGATTATATGTATAATTTTCCTTTAAGTAATTACACAAAGCTTTAGCTTGTCCAAAGCCAGATATTTCTCCTACTGTAGCTTTCTTACTCAATTTATAAAGAGAATCTTTTATATTATCAGGTATCTGTAAGTAACCTTGTTCTGCTCTCTGATACTGAATAAGAGGTGTATAAGTTCGTAATAACCTAGGTATAATCTCCTTCTTATATACTCCCTGTCCTCTATAGGTATGGAGCTGTTCACACAAACTGACAAACTGGGAATACGTTAACCCTTTTAGAAAACTATACTCTCTTGTTCCTTTCTTTGGCATCCTATCATAATAAGTCACCTGATAAGAGATTGGTTCTACAAGTCTATTACTATGAATATAGATATTCTCTAAGCTTCCACAGTAATACATACTCTTTGCTAAGCGATCCTTAATTTCTACTGTACCATTTACAGTAAAGTAATTAATGGTGTTAATAGGATTTTGATTAATTGTATATTTTTTCTTAAGGGAGGGAGAACTTTCTCTATTTAGGATTTCCTTATATTCACGAAAGATGTTAGGATTTTGAGCTCTTATCCAAGCCATCTCATTGAGAATTGTAGAAGTCTGCTCATATTCAGCCTGTAAATAGGAAGACTTGAAGGGCATATCTGTATCATAAATCTTATCCTCTTCATCTAGTCTCCACATGTTATTTTCATAAATCTTATAAGCAACTTCTCTTAAGTAGAGGGGCTCATTGGTCTCTACCTCAAATAAAACAACATCTGACAAGACTAAATCCTTAGTTAGGGCAGAGCTGATCGGTAAATAATCTTTAAGTTCTGCTTGGGTTCCAAAGCTATTTCTTAGATTCTTAAGCCACCTCGTTCCTGGTAATTCTTGCCATCTTGGCATATTAGCACCAATTCCCCATATCATTACTAGAATAAAGCTAAAAGTAACTAAATATGTTTTTGGCTTAAACACATAACGTATTTGGTACATCCTAATTTTAGTTCGTCGTATAAATAAGGTCAGAATTAACAATAATCCACCTATTATTAAACTATTTACTCTTACAAAATGATTAAAACCTGTTCTTGTATAGATAATTAACACAATAGCTATAATTAATGTCCACCCAGGTGGTACCCAAGTATCTATTTTAGCAACTATCATTTTTATCATTAGTTTCCTAAATAAAAGTCCAATCACTAGCAAGTAGCTTACCCAAAGATAAGTAGCTATTTCAAATTGAATAATTGGTATATTTTTATCAAATAAATGAATGAGCCAATACAAGTATTCTATTTTTTGTGTATAGCCCCCTTCACTTATAAGATAAATAATAAAGGTGGCTAGAATAATTGTCCCACTTTGGAAAAAGGAAAAGATATAGTTCTTTTGCTCCATATCCTGCTCACTAATAACAATTAGCCTTTGGCAAACACTTATGAGTAAGCCTTGTACTAATACCACTAAAACCATTCCTGATACTAAGTGCAAGCTACTATAAAAACTCATTATAGCTACCCCAAACAAGCTTACAGTCATTACACCTAGACACTTAATTGTACTGGGTTTACTCATTCTTTCCCTCCTATTCCCTCTTAAATGTATATCCTTCATCAACACCCCATGTTTCTGTATCTAGCCTTCTAATTTGATGAATTTCTCTACCAACATAAACGATTTTAGATTCTTGAAACTTCCTATTGTTCTTTTTTAAATAATAAGTTAAGCTTTCATCTACATCTTCTGTAATTATTAACTGATACATTGCCTCTCTATTTATGCTCCTTGTAAAACAACATAATATACTCTCATAGGTTCTATTACTTATAGCATGCAAATGCTCATATCCCGCTAATTTTTCTCTTAGGTATAGCAAAGCTCTGTTTTCTTTCACCTCTGCCTTAATCCAATTTCCCCTATGAAAATATATAAATGTTACTTCATAACCTCTTCTTAGGAGTTGATGGATAAGGGATAAGCCCACTGTCAGACATTTGTCTTGCAACTGATATTGCAGTTGTTCTTCTGACACTTTACTACCTATTGGATTGAGGATAACCAGTAGATTTTCTCCAACCTGCCTAGCATCTTCTCTCTGTCTTACCAGAAGTTGCTCTTTCCTAGCAAATATCTTCCAATGTACTAATCTAGGCGAGTCACCTTCTTTATAAGGCACTAATTCTTCTGTAACTTCTCCCAGATAATTTTGGTGTATAGGAGTATGACTATTAATTCCTACACCCTCCTCTAAACCAGCTCCTAAAAATGCTTCGCTATCTATATTTTCTCTAATCTCAGGTATGACTTTAACCTTTATTGGCTCAGGTACCATCATTTCTTTCTTAAATAAACCCAAGAAATCCTTTATAAATACTCTTGCAAGTCCCACATTTTGTTTCCCACTTAGGTTTGCTTCATAAGTTACTCTAATCTCTTGAGTACCTATGATTCCTAAAAAGGTACAGTAGTTTCTTTTTTCCTTTAATAATAGTCTGTATCCTTCACTAGGATACAGATGTAAGTATACACTGGGTAAAACACTTTTATTTTTTATCTTAATGAATAACTCTAGTTCTTCCCCTTTTTGAACCTTTACCCTACTGGTTTCTATTACAACTTCTACCTTATCCTTTGACCACAGAAAATAACATGTATCTAAAACAATGGCTATAAATAATATACAAAACAAATCTATTACAATATGTTCTGCCCTGGTATAAGCTAATTCTCCTACTATTAACACTAGTAAAATAAAAGGGACATTTACTGTGCTTCCCTTAGTAGATCTAAATTTCTTAATCATTAAATACAGGTGGTGTAATCTGTTCAAGAGCTTCTTTTAAAATATCATCAACTTCTGAGCTCTTCCACTTAGCAGTAGCTTTTAAAACTAAGCGATGTCCCACCACAGTTTTTAGTACACGTTGTATATCATCTGGCACAGCATAAGAACGTCCCCCAACTATTGCTGCACCTCTTGTTGCCTTTAACAAAGCAATTGTACCTCTAGGACTTATTCCTAGTTCCACCATATCATGGCGGCTAATGGCCTCTGTTAAATCTAGTAAGTATGTCTTTACTTCTTTACTTACCACCACTTGTTCTAGTTTTTTCTTCACCTTTTCTAATTCCTCTAAAGTTACTACTTGTTCTAGCTTTTTTAGTGGATCTACTTCTTCTGATTGCTCTAGTATTTCTTCCCATTCCTTTCTAGAAGGATATTCCAAATGAAGTTTCATAAAGAATCGATCCATTTGTGCTTCAGGAAGAGGATAAGTCCCTTGATGTTCAATCGTATTTTGAGTTGCAATAACCATAAAAGGATTCAATAATCTCTTTGTAACTCCTTCTACCGTTACCTGCCTTTCCTCCATGGCTTCTAAAAGGCTAGATTGTACCCTTGGTGAAGCTCTATTAATCTCATCTGCTAAAAGAAAGTTACATCTTACCGCTCCATCTTTATACTCAAAATCCCCCAGTTCCTTATTAAAGACATAAAAACCAGTTACATCTGAAGGTAAAACATCTGGTGTAAACTGTATACGTTTAAACTCCCCTTCCACACTACGGGCTAACGCTATAGCCAATCTCGTTTTACCAAGTCCTGGTGCACCTTCTAATAAAATATGACCTTCGCTTAAAAGACAAATAAGTATCTGCTCGATAATCTCATCTTTACCAATGATTACACGTTTTACATTATCAATAATACGCTGAATAACCCCTTCCATATTCTCCTCCCACCTTCTATTAATGACTTTATTATACTCTTTTTGACACTATGAATATAGTAAAATACATTAAATTATTAATTTTTTCATAACTACTTTTAGTGGCAAAAAGGGTATGATACTCACAAAACAAGTATCATACCCTTTTTAATCATTTTACTTTCTATTATGTCTTACTCTCTAGTATGGCGTAATAACTACTTCTACTATTTTTTCATATCCAATGCTAGTACTTCCTCTTAGTATTTCATAATGTAAGTTGCCTATTCTTCCAACTTTCTTGTTACTCTTTCTGTCTAGCACACTACAAATATCTTGGGTAAAATCAGTCATATCTACTGCTTTTCCCATAAATTCATTCACAATTCTCTGGAGAGGTTCTAATTTCTCTAGGTCTAATTCTCCCTCTTTATAGCCACCTATGTATTGATTGACTACCATTCTTGCCTTCTCTAGCTTACCTTCATTGGTTCTAAAAAGCTGAAAATAAGATGTTGCATTCGTCAATTCCCCAAATTTATTTCTAATTAAAAAGCTAGGATAACTTAATTCTATAAGCTGTTTGTCTGGCCCTACAGAGACAGCACTTACTACCACATCATCCCCACAAATATTATGTATCCACTTATTATCTGCTTCGTCCTTAGCCCGAATACTAGAAGGGACTACATAAATGCCTAACGTACCAAGCCTATCCCTTTCTAATATAATCCCCACGTTTTCTATAACTTTTTCTTTAAACCAATAATCATCACCTTTTGGCACTTGTTTTAGAAATTCATCAAACTCTTTTCCTAATTTTTGACTTAAAACTTCTATCACCGGTTTATCCGTCAATGAGCTAATATCAAAAATTTGTGCCGCACCATCTATATTTTTGCCACCCAATCTATTAATAGACTTGTCATACCACACCTCTCTCCTATCCCAATCACCTCCAACTACTTCTACCCAAAACTCTAAGTCCTGAGTAAAATAATCTTCTGTCTTACTAACCACTGTATATTCTTTATAATTTTCACTCCTAGGTGGAAACAAAAGTGTATTCATCCGATCTGCCATATACTCTGGATACTTACTCTGACATCCTGTTAGTCCTATTGTTATCCCTAATAACGCTATCCATTTCTTCATCCACGTTTCACCTCTTTTCCTTTAAATTGACCACTCATAGCAATTTTATTACCTATAAAGAAACTTAGAATCCCACCTACTAATGCTACAAAATACCTAGCTCCTGTTATGTTATTTTGTAACATAGGTTCTATAAACCAACGATACATATCACAAGCTAATAAGCTACCACATACTACAACTCCTATTACAAATATCCATCTAAACCCCTTTATAGGAATCAGCTTATCTGCATCCTCCAAAAGCTGATGCTTACTTAGTTTGCTGATACCCAAAACAAGTATTCCACCGACTATAACATACCAAATAATCTTTGATCCTAATGAGTAGTCTATATAGAAAGAGTATATATTGCCTACTCCCTGTATATCTACTAACCGATTTCCACGCCCTTTAAAAACTATAAATATAAGTGCATCAGTAAAGGCTTCCCCTATAGGATTTTTTAGAATTAGGTCTGAGAAACAATATCCCAAACTACTGATGATAAAGGTAGGTGCAAT
The DNA here is from genome assembly GCA_023436395.1 of Bacillota bacterium. Classification (GTDB taxonomy): domain Bacteria; phylum Bacillota; class Clostridia; order Lachnospirales; family Cellulosilyticaceae; genus Cellulosilyticum. Next base: position 24,193 of record JAEZJJ010000054.1, read on the forward strand.
AAGCGTACAAATACCAATAATCCCTGCTCCAATTTTATGACACACAATATACTGAACCAACATAAGGAATAAATAAACTGCTAAAATCTCCAGATATATCACCAATAAGTTCATTCCTACGTCTATGCCTTGCATAAACTGTCTTTGTAGTTCTCCATAAGCAAGGACATCATAGATCTCCTTAAACTTTGCTACATAATTTCTATGTATCAATAAGGTCACTACGCTATATATACCAAAACATGTGGTATAACCTACCATGGTTGTTCCTATCTTTACTAAACTTCTTTCTCCAGTTGTATAAGGTATGCTCTTTAAGAAATGACTTGTTTCTGTTTCTCTCTCATAACTCATACTAAAAATACTAAAGAATAGTACACCAATTAAATAGCATACTGACACTTCTGCAAATTTTTCCTCTACAATATTTCTTATTAAATCTATACCATCTGCATATTCTCCCCTAATTGAGCTGCTTCCTATCCCCGTTGCTATATAGTCTCTCCAAACTAAATCTAACTCTTTATTCAAATTAATACATATGAATATATTGGCAAGCATTAAGCAAATACCAATTCCTAATACTGGCTTTAATTCCAATTTAATAAGGGGCTTTAATGATTTAATGGATTTCATAAGCTTCTCCTTTCTGACTTTCTTCCTCATTTTCCCTTGCCAGAGCTGTATAGATAAAGACTTCTTCTAGATTAAGTCCTATTGCCTCAATAAGTAAAGCTCCTGCTCGTCTTAATTGCTCTTCTAGGGTTTCACTATAATCATTGGTAATCACATAATAGACACTACCTACATGGCTTATACTGAGTATGCCTTGCCACTGTTCTAAATCTGCAGGTACATCCTTTTCGAATACAACTTGTAACTTCTTCACCTTATTCTTTAAGTCCTCTACGGAGCTTTGATACACCACTTCTCCTTTAGAGAGCATAGTAATCTCATCACAAATCCTCTCTAACTCCGATAGATGATGAGAGGAAATCACTACTGTCATCCCTGTTTCATCCACTTGCTCAATGATCAAGTCTAGTACCTGTTTTTTAGCAAGGGCATCTAATCCTGAAGTAGGTTCATCTAGCACCAATACTTTAGGCATACATGCCATATTAAGCATAAGGGATAAGCGCATCTGCATACCCTTAGAGAGATTTTTCACCTTTGTCTTAGGATTTAATTTAAAGGTCTGATTATATGTATTGAATCGTTCTATAGAAAACTGAGGATACACTTCTTTAAAGAAAGTCACCATTTGGTCTACACGATAGCTCTTAAAAAACTGATTTCTATCTGCCACATAGCCTATTTGCTCTTTGACTTCATTATTTTCATAAATAGATTTTCCATCTATTAAAATCTTTCCTTCTTCTACCTTATATACCCCTGTTAAACATTGAATAAGGGTACTTTTCCCCACTCCATTTTCTCCAATAATGCCATAGATACTCCCTGGCTTTATCTCTATGGATACATTTTTAAGCACCTTTTGACCATTAAAACTCTTGCTTACACCCTCTATTTTTATCATCTATTCTCCCTCCTCTAGAAGCTCACTATAAATCTTCTCGATTTCAGCCATAACATCTTGCTTACTTAACCCCATATAATGCATCGCTATAAAACTACTCTTTAAAGCTTTACGCACCTCAATCATTTGTTTTTCACTCAGTACCTTACTTGGCATCATAGCAATAAACACCCCCTTACCTCTTATAGTCTCCACTACTTCTTGTCTCTCTAATTCTGTATAAGCTTTCATGACGGTATTCGCATTAACTGTCAACATACTAGCAAGCTGTCTCACTGAAGGAAGTTGATCTCCAGGTTTTAAAATCCCCTTCATCACTTGCTCTTTAATCTGATCTACTATCTGTTCATAAATAGGCCTACTATCTCTCACATCAATAGGAAACACTACCTCACTCCTTTCTCTTCAACTGTACTACTCACCTTAGTACAGATAATACACCCTATGTTTTATCAAGTCAATATATTCTGAATATTTATTCTTCAAACAAAAAAAGACTGTATTTTATCATAAAAAACTGACCTTCAATAAGTTAGATTTTTAAATCCAACTTATTGGGGTCAGTTCCATTCTCCCTACAGTCCTACAAATTCTATGGTTTAGATTAGTTTTGTTTACGTACTAAAGTATACTCATCTCCAATTTTATAATAAGGGCATCTCTTTTGAGGATAATAACTCATTCTTGCAAAGTCATCTTCATCCATAATAGGTGCCACAGCGCATACGTATTCGCCTATTTTTTCATCATATTCTAAATGCATACAGTTCTCGCACATAGCTTTTTATCTCCTTTACTTCTCAATCTATTTAACGCTTCTAATTCTTTAGCTCTTTAGCCTCTATTCTCTTTATAACTTCTATATTATCATACTTTTTCTATTCTTTATTAACAACCGTTTAATAATCTTCTAATAAATAATAATTATATCAAGATGTTTTATTACTATTATTTTTATATCTGGTTTCATTTATATTTATATTTTTATACTAATCTCCGTATTTTTCAACATAGCTAATACTTATCAGTCATTGCGTATTTAGTATTTATCTTCTAAAATGAATTTAGTTATGCCAATAATCCCATTAATTTCACAAACATTTTAACTCGAAGGGAGTATTCACATGGAAAGATTATTATCAGAAGCACATCGCTGCCTTAAATGTAAAAATGCACTTTGTCAAAAGCACTGTCCTATTGATACCCATATACCAGAAGTTATTACACTTTTTGAAGAAGGTAAAATCCATGAGGCTGGAAAACTTCTATTTAACAACAATCCACTTAGTGCGATTTGTGCTATTGTCTGCCCTCATGAAGATCAATGTAAAGGCCATTGTATTCGTGGACTTAAAGGAGAATCTATTCCTTTCTGTGAATTAGAAGCTTATATCTCTACCGCTTATTTAGAGAGTCTTTCTACTCCAAAACCAGCTTCTAATGGTAAACGCATTGCTGTCGTTGGGTCAGGTCCAGCAGGCATTACTGTTGCTATTTTGTTAGCACAAAAAGGCTATCAAATTACCATGTTTGAGATGCGTAATCGCATTGGTGGTGTACTCACTTACGGTATTCCTGAATTCCGTTTATCCAGGACACTTGTAGATAACCTAGAGAAAACCTTACTTAGCCTTGGTGTAAGTATTAAATATAACACACTTGTAGGTCCAGTGATCACACTGGATAAACTCTTCTATGATGGTTATGATGCTGCCTTCATTGGGACAGGTGTATGGAATCCTAAAACACTTAATATAAAAGGTGAAACCCTTGGTCACTCTCATTATGCTATTGATTACCTAAAGAATCCTGCTAAATACCATTTAGGCAAAAGGGTTTGTGTCATTGGTGCAGGTAATGTAGCTATGGATGCTGCCCGTAGCGCTAAATATTATGGTAGTGAAGAGGTATACATTTGCTATCGCCGTGGTGAAGAGGCTATGACAGCTACTAAAGCGGAAATTCATGAAGCTAAAGAGGATGGTGTTCAATTTACACTGTATAAATCACCAGTAGAAATCACTGATGAAGGTATTATTTTTGTAGATACTAAAAACGTTGTTTTAGAAGATGGCACAACTAAACTTGAAATCATCCCAGGGTCAGAAAAATTATTCCCTTGTGATTCTGTCATTATTGCTGTAAGCCAAGCACCTAAAAATAATATTGTTGCAGGGACAACAGGTCTTGAAACCAAATATGGTCTTTTAGTCACCGACGAAAATGGTCATACCACTAAGGAAGGCGTATTTGCTTGTGGTGATGTTGTAAGTGGTGCTAAAACTGTTATCGAAGCTGTAGCAGCTGCAAAACGCGTTGCTACTAGTATCCACGACTATTTAAGTTAAGTCATTGTTATATATGTAGATTGTGCCATCCTTTATGATGAACAATCTACTTTTTTTATTTTAGCCATCTTATTTGGTATAGCATTCACCATTTCTTAAATCTTTTCTTTATGTTATACTTTCTCCATCATAAACAAAGGAGAGAGAGCCATGAAAATAGATCATATTGCTATGTATGTCAATCATTTAGAAGCCATGAGAGATTTTTTCATTAAGTTCTTTGGTGCTACTTCTAATGACCAATATCATAATCCTAAAACAGGCCTCAAAACCTACTTTCTAACTTTTGAAGACCACGCAAGACTTGAAATTATGGAAAGACCTCATATGATTGATACCCCAAAAACACTATTACAAACAGGCTACATTCATCTTGCCTTTAGTGTAGGTAGTAAGGAAAAGGTAGATACCTTAACTCAAGTACTTCAAGAAGCAGGCTATGAAGTATTAAGTGGTCCACGCATAACTGGCGATGGCTACTACGAGAGTTGTATACTAGGGCCTGAAGGTAATCAGATTGAAATAACTATCTAATTTTTTATACATACAAACTAAGGCTATGGTGAATTTAATCTTTCACCATAGCCTTGAGTTATTAAAATTCTTTTATTTCTTTATTCAAACGTTCTATAAGTTCTTCTAACCTAAAGCTTTCTTGTGTGCTTTCATCTCTTCTTCGAATTGTTACTATCTCTTGTTCCATCTCTTTTTGACCTACTATAATCATATAAGGAATTTTATCTAGTTGTGCTTCACGAATCTTATAACCGATTTTTTCATCTCTATGATCTATCTCACAGCGAATACCCTGGTTCTTTAATACTTTTAGTACTGACTCTCCGTAAGATGAAAATTTATCTGAAATAGGCAATACTTTGGCTTGAACAGGGCTAAGCCATAGAGGGAATTTGCCTGCATAGTGTTCAATTAAAATGCCTATGAACCGTTCAATAGAACCAAAGACAACGCGGTGAATCATAATAGGTCTATGCTTCTTGCCATCTGCACCAGTATATTCAGCCTCAAATCTTAAAGGGAGTTGAAAATCTAATTGGATTGTACCACATTGCCATGTCCTACCTATTGAGTCTTCCAAGTGAAAATCTATCTTTGGTCCATAAAAGGCACCATCCCCTTCATTAATGACATATTCTAATTGCAATTCATCCAAAACTTTCTTTAACCCTTCTGTAGCCAATTCCCATTCCTCATCACTCCCAATGTTATTTTCAGGACGTGTTGATAATTCTACATGATACTTAAAACCAAATTTACCATATACTTCATCAATAAGTCTTACTACTCCTTTGATCTCTTCTGTAATCTGTTCCTTAGTCATAAAGATATGGGCATCATCTTGTGTAAAATAGCGGACACGCATCAATCCATGTAATGCTCCTGATTTCTCATGTCTATGCACTAAACCTAATTCTCCCATTCGCATAGGGAGTTCTCTATAAGAATGTGGTTGTAATTTATATACTAACATACCACCTGGACAGTTCATTGCTTTGATAACAAACTCTGTATCATCAATAACTGTAGTATACATATTTTCACGGTAAAGTTCCCAATGACCAGATGTCTCCCAAAGCTCTTTATTAAGCATCATAGGTGTACTAATTTCCACATAGCCTTCTCTTGTATGAAGTTTTCTCCAATAATCAATTAAAAGATTTTTGAGTATCATTCCTTTTGGCAAGAAAAATGGAAAGCCTGGTCCTTCGTCTAGAATTGCAAATAAACCTAGCTCCTTTCCTAACTTTCGATGGTCTCTTTTTTTAGCTTCTTCAATCCCTTGTAAATAAGCTTCTAGTTCACTACTCTTTGGAAAAGCTGTACCATAAATCCTTGTGAGCATCTTATTCTTCTCATTTCCTCTCCAATAGGCCCCAGCAGTTGCTGTTAGCTTGAAAGCTTTGATTAGGCTTGTATTAGATACATGAGGTCCTGCACATAATTCCACGTAATCACCTTGTTTATAAAAGCTTAGGCACGCCTCCTCAGGTAAATCATGAATAAGTTCTACTTTGTAAGGCTCATTTCTCTCTTCCATGAGCTCTATTGCTTCTTCTCTATCTAGTGCATAACATTGTATAGAAAGGCTTTCCTTTACTATTTTTCTCATTTCTTTCTCGATATCAACTAGATGCCCTACGGTAAATTCAAAGTCAAATTCAAAATCATAATAAAATCCTTCTTCAATAACAGGCCCTATGGCACACTTTGTTGTAGGATATAGATTTTTAACTGCTTGAGCTAGAATATGAGCAGCTGTATGCCTAAAAGCACTCTTTCCTTGTTGTTCTTCAAACTTAAATTCTTTTACCTCTCCATTATTCATGATTACTTTCATTTCCTACGTCCTCCTTATCAAAATCAAAGATTGATAACATAAGAAAAGCACCCTAAATAAGTCACCTCATCGGCCACTTATTTAAGGGTGCGTTCATAATCTGTGCACGGTTCCACCTTAACTTTTCACTTCGGATTCTATCAAATCCTAGTCTTTAACGCAGACATACGGATGCGCTTACTCATATGTTTGGGCGCAACAGCTCAGGAATGGTTTTCGACTAAACGCTTTCATAAAGAACTTCCACCAATTGTCCTTCTCTCTGGATGATTTGTATAATCTACTCTTTTCCGTCTTTGCCTTTCTCATGTTATTAAGACTATTATATGCATTTTAAAATTAATGTCAATATTATCATTTTATCAACTACCTAATCTACATACTTTTCTATACTACAATAGCGTGGATTCATATACATATTCCTCTTATTATAGAATTTAAAATCCATTTCCGTGAACTATTTAAATTATATTTCTTTTCTAGAATATCACTCCTCTCTGTTACTTAACTATAAAATTTTCAATATTTTTTATAATTTTTTATAAAATTACTTTACTTGTCGTAGTAGTTATGTTACACTTACTTCATCAGACGTACTACATCTGTCGTAGTACACCTATAATAGTAATAGAATGGAGGTAGCAAATATGATTAGCAGCGATGTCATCAGAGGCTACAATGATACCATTATTCTATTTCTCTTAACAGAAGGAGACTCCTACGGCTATGAGATTTCTAAAAACATTCGTACCCTAACAGACGAACAATACATTATGAAGGAAACTACCCTTTACTCAGCTTTTAATAGACTCGAAAAAAATGGGTACATTTCTTCTTATTTTGGAGAAGAAACTCAGGGGAAAAGACGTACTTACTTTAGGATCACCGAGGAAGGTCTCTCTTATTACAAAGAGAAATGTGAAGAATGGGCAATTACAAAGGATGTTATAAATAGATTTATAAAGGAGATGGATTAATTATGGAGATTATTAAAAACTACCTAGATAATGTTTTTCAAGCATTACCTCAAACACAAGAAATATTAAATTTGAAAGCTGAACTTTTAACCAACATGAATGATAAGTATGATGAACTAAAGGCTTTAGGTAAAACAGAAAATGAAGCTATTGGCATTGTTATTTCTGAATTTGGAAACATTGACGAACTCCTAAAAGAAATGAACATTAATATTACCCCTAACGCTAAGCCTTCTTTAGAAAAAGCGATGGGGCCTACTGTAAGTTTAGATGAAGCTAAAGATTTCATTAATCTTAAGCGTAAAAGTGCACGTTTTATAGGTCTAGGGGTTGCCTTAATACTATTGGGTGTTGCTACTTTAATTGGTTCTTTAGCCCTTATTAAGGGTCAGATTATACTGGGGCAAGTAAACTCCAATTCCAAAGATATGTTTCCTATTATTATGCTCTTCTTATTTATTGTACCTGCTGTAGGCCTTTTCATTTATTCTGGATTACAATTAGAAAAATATAACTTTATTGAGGAAGGAAAATTTGAATTAAGTCCATCTGCTCGTGCTATTCTCGCTAAAGAGTATCCTAGCATGAGTGCACAAAAGCCAGCTGCTCTTATTACTGGTGTTAGTCTTTGCATTCTCTCTCCTATTCCAATCTTTGTAGGTTCCTTAATAAATGATACTGCTACACTATTTGGTGTCTGTATCTTACTCATTATCATTGCTATTGCCGTTAATATTTTTATCTATATCAGTATGATTCCTGAGTCTTACAAAAAACTTTTAAAGATAGAGGAATATAGTCCAGAAAAACGACAAGAGAATAGTGTTATTGGTGCTGTAGCTGGTTTTATATGGCCACTTGCCACTGCCATTTTCCTTATCTTAGGGTTTATCTTTAATTCATGGCATATTTGTTGGTTAGTTTTCCCTATTACAGGCATTCTATTTGGTGGCTTCTGTGCTCTTTATAGTGCTCTTCATAGTAGATAAATAGAGAGAGTGAAGGTATAAAGATATGAAAGTACGTGAGCAATATACCTGTCCATTAGAAATTATACATGATATTGTAAAGGGTAAATGGAAACCTATTATTATTTTTCAATTAGGACATAAAAAATTATCTTTTTCAGAATTACAAAGGCAGATTAATGGGATTACTGAAAAAATGTTACTGGAACAGTTAAAAGAGTTACAGGTATTTGGAATGCTAGATAAAAAAACCTATGAAGGCTATCCCTTGAAAGTAGAGTACTTTTTAACAGCAAGAGGAGAAAAGATTTTATCAGCTATTTATATTATGCAGGAAGTAGGCATTGAATATATGGTTGAACAGGGACTCACTGATATATTAGATCAAAAAGGAATATGCTATAAGAAATCATATATACAAAAAAGTAAGTAATGTTCATATAGAACTTTTCATCTTAGAATAGAGGAGTAAACACAAATTTATTTAGGGAGTGAGAAGTCATATGAAAAAAGCTCTATTAATTATTGATGTCCAAAATGATTATTTTCCAGGTGGGAAACATGAGTTATTTGAGCCAGATAAGGCCCTTAATCAAATTCAGAAGTTAATTGAGTACTTTAGAAACAATGATGAACCTATCTATTATGTGCAACACATATCAGGCTCTTCAGGAACGTTTTTTCTTCCAAATACAGAAGGATGTGAAATTCATAATAAAATTAAGCCGCAAGAAAATGATAAGATTATTATCAAACATCATCCAAGCAGTTTTTTAGACACAAATTTGCAGGCAGAATTGCAAAAAGATAGGATTGAAGAACTAATTATATGTGGGATGATGACACATATGTGTGTAGATACAACTGTTCGTGTTGCACAAAATTATAATTACAAAGTAAAACTCATAACAGACGCGTGTGCAACTAGAGATTTAAAGATCAATAATAAAATAATAAAAGCTTCCGTTGTTCAAGACACCTTTCTTGCTTCCCTGGAATGGATATTTGCTGAGCTTTTTACATGCGAAGATTATTTAGAAAAAATTAATACTCACGAAATTTATTAAGTAAATAGATATTTAGGTAATATGATGAGATGGAAAGATAAAAGGTATAGTAAAAACCCCAATAGAATTACCATTAAAATAATCATGAAAATATAGGCTGAGGATTGCCCTCAGCTGTTTTTTTATATAAAGATAGCCTATTGCCTAATCCATCTAATTGGTCAATTATGTCATAGCTCCTTATACCTGTATTATTATTTAAGTAAATTAAAATTTCATTACATTTTTTAGTTTTATATACATTTTTTTAATTCTTGTCGATATATATAATATAAAACAAAGAAAGGGTGATGCCATTGGTTACAAAAACTTAATTAAATAGGAGGTGTTTATTATGCTCGATATTATCACTAGTATTATTAATACTACCAATGTTTCACCACCCATACCTACTCATCCTCTAGTACAAGAAAACTTTAAAGCTTCCTTGCATACACAGCTCACAAAAGTTGGAAAGGTAAATTCTTCTTCTAACCTTAAAGGCTATAACAAGGAGGCAGATGAACCACCTAAAGAAACACTTACCACTAAGATTTCTATTAACCAAGCAGGTGAAAAATTTCTAGTTATGCTCGCTAATACTTCTGTGGTGAGACAAATTGCTTTAACAGAAGATACTCCCCCTAAGCCCAGTATCAACTACGCTGGTGCTAAAAAAGCTTATGATTTTGATTAAACTTACAAATATAAGAAGAAAGAGGTACTAATTAGGTGAATATTGAAGAACAGTCTATATAAACTCTCTGAGCTACAGGAATCTGTAACTTGGGGAGTTTATTTATGTTTAAACACTATATAGCTATTTAATAATTCTGTCATTTAAACTATACTAAGTATAAATAGATTACATTTATTTATATCAGGTTAGCCTCAAGGCTAAAAGGAGGACTTTTTTATGAACCTATCACTTGTAGAACAGACCACTTCCCTACTACACCGTAATATTACTCAAGTTATTAAAGGTAAAGAAAATGAAATCAACAAGCTCATCATGGCTCTTTTTTGTAATGGTCATATTCTACTAGAAGACATCCCTGGCACAGGAAAGACCACTTCCGCCAGAGCTTTAGCAAAATCTTTAGGTTGTACATTTAAACGTATTCAATTCACACCTGATTTACTCCCTTCTGACCTTATGGGAATCAATTTTTATAATCAAAAAGAGCAAGATTTTATTTTTAGACCTGGCCCTATTTTTACTCATATCTTATTAGCAGATGAAATCAACCGTGCTACCCCCAGAACACAATCCAGCTTACTGGAGTGCATGGAAGAAACTCAAGTCACTATAGATGGTGTTACCCATCTGCTTGAGCCACCCTTCCTTGTTATTGCTACTCAAAACCCTATTGAAACTCAAGGGACTTTCCCACTTCCTGAAGCACAACTAGACCGTTTCTTCATAAGACTTAATATGGGTTATCCCAGTGAGATAGATGAAATAAATATACTTTCTAATCAAGCTAATGCTAATCCTCTGGGTGAATTAGAATGTGTTGTCACTAAAGAACAACTATTGGAGGTTCAATCTAGCGTTAAACAAGTAAAAGTAAGTGATAGTATCAAAGCTTATATTGTCGCTATAAGCAATGCCACTCGTCAAGATTCAAGGCTCAAACTTGGCCTTAGCTTACGTGGTTCTTTAGCTATGTTTAAAGCCTCCCAAGCCTTAGCAGCTATGTCTGGTAGAGATTATGTCATTCCAGATGATGTTAAAGCCATCTTTAAAGATGTGGCACTTCATCGTGTAATCTATAATGGATATCAAGTTGCTAGCCATGCCTCCTCTGTCCACACTATACTAGATGATTTAATCACAAATATTCCTGTACCTATTGAATAGGAGGATTCATAATGGAGATTTTAGGAATTTGTATACTTATTATTTTAGGTATCTTCATAGAACATAAGATTTATTTATCTCGTGTATTTCCTTACGTAGGTTATGATTGCTATTTTAATACATCCGAAGTTTTTGAAGGTGAACAAGTAGAGATTATCGAAACGGTAACCAATCCTTCTTTTCTTCCTCTTGCTAGTTTAAAGTCAGAGATTACTACCAGTAAGTATCTAGATTTTGCGGGTAATACCTCTGCTGTCAATGATAAAACCCGTTCTCTCGCTAGTTTATTTAGTATACCTGGTAAAAAACGTATTACAAGATGTTGGAATGCCAGGTGTCTTAGACGTGGTATTTATCATATTGAGGACACAACAATTATTGCAAATGATATTCTAGGTCTATATCATTATAATACCCTTGTACGCATAAAAAGTCGTTTAGTTGTTCTACCTCTTCCACTTGTTTTCTCTTATTCACCTACTGGGCATAGGGAACTACAAGGCAATCATGTTGTCAAACGATTTATCGTAGAAGACCCTTTTGCTATTGCTGGTATTAGAGAATATACCCAGAGGGATAGCATGAATCAAATTCATTGGGCTATGAGCGCTAAATATAATGAGCTTATGGTACGTTCCCATGAAACTACAACTGAGCATACTATAACCCTTATCTTAAATATGCAATTAACCAAAAACCAACTACGAGAAGAAGTCAATGATGAAAAACTAGAGTTAGGAATTAGGCTAGCTGCCGGAGAATTAGAGTCTACCCTTTCTAGAAGTATTCCTATAAAGCTTATGGTTAATGCGCCTACTGTAGATAATGAAATAAGTATTATTTCTAATGAGATGTGGGGATATAATCATGTTCATGAACTTTTTGTCTGTCTTGCAGGTTTAAAAAACACTTTTACCTTACCCCTTGATCACTTTTTAAAGGAGCATAGCTCTATGATTACTTCTCCTTATGTCATACTGATTACTTCCTTTTTAGACAATGAAACAGCTCTATTGATCCGTGAAAAGAAACAACTTGGTATTCACTTCACAATTTATCTTATAGCCTATTCTTCAGGTAGAGAATATTTTCCTGACCTTGAAATTTATTATGTATTAGATCATATTAATGGAAAGAAGGTGTGCTAATATTGAAATATTCAGCTTCTCAATTATGGTCTCACATCAGTCTATGGGTTTTCTATCTAGCTATTATTCCTTGCCTTTTTTTAGCCTCTTATATCAATCAGATGGCTTATGGAACCACTAAATTTCTTATAGATCTCTTAGTCCTCCTAATTGGTGCTTATTTAGGTTATTTCCAATCACTGATTAAATACAAACTCTTAATGAGCCCTCGTTTACCTATTTTACTAAAGCATCTTTTCCTAGCCATAACTTATTGTATCACATTAGGTTTACCTCTTCTTTATGCCTTATGGATTTATGAAAATCATGTTGTCTTCCTCATTGGCTGGTATATTTTATTTCTTACTATCTATGTTAAATTCTACAAGAGTTATGGTTTAAATTATAAACAGCTTATGACTTGGGAAATTTGTATTGTAGCTGCTTTTATCTATTTAGCCGCAATGCTTGTTGGTGCACCTAGCTTTATTCCTTTACTCTTTGTCCTTGTTGTAGCATTGTACCTATTTTTAAACAATCAATCGACTCTAGATGCCCTACTCCAAAGATCCCAAAAAAATACGCCTATGATTGCTGCTATTAGACGCAACAATACCAAATGGCTTTGTTTAATTATCAGTTTTATCCTAGTCGTCTACCCTTTCAGAAAAATCTTAGGTAATTTTGTTCTTACATTAATCAAAAATATACTATTAGTTATTGGGGCTATCATTCGATTAATTAGTCAACTCATACCTATTGGAAATGATGAATTAGCTTTAGAAATTCCTAAAAAATCATCTCCCATGTTATTTCCAGAAGCAACTCATGCTTCTATTAATCCATTAGAAATATTGCTTTGGTGTCTAACTTTTATTATTCTATTCAGTTTAAGACGGCAGTTATGGAAAATAGTAATGGATTTTCTTAGAGATCTTCAAAAACTCATTTTAGCCATTTACCATGCGCTATTTAATCAAAATGAAAAAACCATAGAAAAAAACACGTTATACGAGGAAACTATAGAGACGTTTAATACGCAAATAACTACTTCACCTCAAAAAGCCCCCAGGCATAAAACTCAACTCAGAAGGCAACTTAAACTATTCTTTAAGCTACCTAATAGTGAGATGAAGTATCGCCTAGGGTTCAAATTGCTTTTAGAAGGTCTTCAATTAAAAGGAATTCATTTTAGTCGTTCTCATACACCTAGGGAAATTGCTAAAATCGTTAAACAAGATACTAATTCCATTACTATAAACGAAGAAACCTATGAGCGTATTCGCTATGGTGAAATGCCCATAGAACCTGGCAATATAGAAGATTTAGAATCTAGCCTGATAACCCTTATAAAAAAGTAACATTCTTAGCCAGTCATTCTTCCTTTTACAATTTTATAGAAAGTACCTTGTTTAGCCATAAGTTTATCGTAACTGTTATTTTTCAAATTCTAATATGATGAAATTTTTAATATTGCATTGACATTATCCAATATTGGGTATATTATAAAAATATATTAACCAATATTGGATAAGGAGCTTGATATGGTACGTACACTTATTTTATATTATCTCAATATCAAAACAACTCATGGTTATGAGATTCAAAAATTTATTCAAGAAACTGGCTTAGAACAGTGGACTCAAATTAAATCTGGCTCCATTTACTACGCCCTTTCTAAACTAGAAAAGCAAAAGGAAATCGAATTAACAAGAGAAGAAACGCACGGTTCAAGAGTAAGACGCATCTATCAAATCACTGAATTAGGTAGAAAAACCCTTGACTCTTTACTCCAAGAAAAACTTAATGAAGAACTTATTCCCTCTACCTCTGAGAAATTCATACTTCCATCTATGCTCAACCGACTAGATAAAAAAACTGCTATAGCCATCATCACTAAACATATAGAAGAACTCAAGGCCAAAGAAGAGTATTGGAGGTATTGGCAAAATATAAAAATCTCTTCAGGTAGCCTTAAAATCGATCAACTTACTTTTGAACTTCCTTTAACTAATCTGGCTTATGCTATTAGATGGCATGAAGCACTTATAGAAGAATTTGATAGGATCATTGAATTAGGTAAAAGGCAAGAACAATTCATCTCTAGCTTTAACTTTGATGCATTTGAAGAAGAAAATCCCCTAGTTAAATCAAATAATCGTATTGCAGAACTTAAGCAAAAAATTCTCAACCAATCCGATGACTCTAAAGCTGCACTAGATGAACTGATTACTTTACTTTCTAATTCACCTATCTCAAATTAATCTACTTCCTTAGCTCAAGTGAGGCTTCTATATCATTTGAGCTCTAAAACCAGGTGATAAATTCAATTTATTTTTTTATCCCATATATCCAATGTTGTATATAAAACATTAATTAAAGGAGATACAATATGAAACATTTATTAGAAGTTATTAATCTTACCAAATCTTATGATACTAAAACTGTTGTTAAAGGTATTTCTTTCTCTGTAAAGTCTGGCGAAATCTTAGGCTTTTTAGGTCCCAATGGTGCTGGTAAAAGCACAACGCTTCATATGATTTCTACTCTTTTAGATTCTAGTGAAGGTAAAATTATGTTTAATGGTAAACCTATAACAGACCATAATTATGAGTATAAAAAAGCCTTAGGACTTGTCCCTCAAGATATCGCTGTATTTTCTGATTTAACGGCTTATGAAAATGTGAAGTTCTTCTGTTCTTTGTACGGCATAAAGGGGGCTGCTCTAAAAGAGGCTACACTTACTGCTCTTGATTATGTAGGACTCCTAGATCATAAAGATGAATATCCTGATACTTTCTCTGGTGGTATGAAAAGACGTCTTAACATTGCTTGCTCAATCGTACACAAACCTAAACTCCTTATCATGGATGAACCTACTGTGGGGATTGACCCTCAATCTCGCAATAAAATTTTAGAAGTTACCAAGAAACTTAGAGATGAAGGTACGACTATTATTTATACCTCTCATTATATGGAGGAAGTTGAAGCCATTTGTTCTAGGCTTATCATCCTTGACCATGGCGAAATTTTAGAAGAAGGTCCTTTAGATGCTATTAAAGCAAAATACCTTCCTAGTGGTAGTGATAATTTAGAAGCTATCTTTTTACAATTAACAGGCACAGGCCTGAGAGATTAGGAGGTAATCTTATGAATGAATTAAAAGTACTTTTTTCCTTTGGTCTTAAAAGACGAATAAAGGATTCTTTTTTAGTAAGCTACGGTATTTTCATGCCTTTCATTATGATTTTACTTCTAGGTTATTTAGCTAGTGGATACTATACGGGTATTAAAGATATTTCTTCTTATAGTTATTACACCCTAGTTTCCTTACCACTTTATACCTCCTTCTCTTCCATCACCTTAATCTATGTTGCTAGAGAAGAACAACTCTTTAATTCTGGTTCTCGCTTTATTATGGCACCAGTTCATAAGTCTACTTTAGTACTTTATAAGATTTTACCCTCAACTCTTGTTATTTTCTTTTTTAATCTCATCGTTATGCTCGCTTGTAAACTTTTATTTGGGATGAATTTTAATGGACAATTCTTACAGGTCTTAATCCTCCTTGGGATATTTGGATATATGTCTTGTAGTTTTGGCACCTTTATAGGACTGTGTACGAAAAATTTTATAGCTATAAAAAATCTTGTTAGTACCCCTCTTCTTATTATGGGCTTTTTAGGTGGTAGTTTCTTCCCTATAGGAAGCCTAGGAAAAGGATTTCTAATTGCTAGTTACTTTTCTCCTCTAACCTATGTAAATCAGGGATTATTCTCTCTAATCTATGATCATAACAACTTAGCTTATTTAAGCGCTCTAGTCATTACCCTTATTCTTGGTATAATCTTTACTATTGGTTCAACCTTTAAAATGCAGAAGGAGGCGTTCATCTAATGTGTACTTTTATCATTTTCAAAAAAGAATGGCTTAAAAGTAAAAAACATCCTGTTCAACTTATACTTACTTTCCTATTACCTATTATTGCAACTTGTTTAGTGCTGCTTTTTTCTAATCAAATGAAACCCTCCATGCATTTAGGTATTATTAATGAGGACCCCACTTCAAACTTAACAAAACTTCTAGAAAACGCAGCCATAAAAACTTCAGGAATTACAGTTAATACTGCTCATGAAGACTCTCTGTACTCTGATTTAATGACTTCTAAATATGCAGCTATTATTAAAATACATGATGAGCATACCTTTGATGTATTCAGCTTAGATGCAGCATTAAAAGACTACTTAAATACCTTCTTAAATACTAGACAAACCTCTTCATCTAACCAAAACCTTGAAATTCCAACTAAAGATTCTCTTTCTGCTGCTAGTAGAAGTATGAGTTTTATCTTTTTAGTCATGCTTATTACTGCTACCTTATTTGCAGTTTCCATTCATAAAGAGAAAATGGATGGTCTTCTTATGAGGTATGGTCTTTCACCTCATCATACTTTAGCCTATGCAACTGGATTTTTCTTATTTAATTTAGTTATTACACTACTTCAAGTAGCTGTAACTGCTAGCTTTATCTCTATTTTCAACTTGCCTTTTGGGATCCCCTTATACTCTTTTCTCCTTATTGGCAGCCTAATTAGTTTTAGTAGTTCTAGTTTTGCCTTCTTAATAGTAGGGCTTACTTCTAATGAACTTAGTGCAAGTACGCTTTCTTCATCTATTGGCCTATTGCTCTCTTTACTTGGAGGTGCTTTCCTCCCTCTAGCTAAGATGCCTCAAGGCTTTCAATTTATAAGCCAATTTACTTTTACTAAATGGCTCATTGAGGCCACAGATTTACTTACTACCAATGCCTCATTTTCAACTAGTTATACCTCTCTATTTGGAATGATCCTATTTAGCCTTGTCATCCTCATTTTAGGATTTTTATTAAATATCAAGAAACTTTCTTTTTACCTCAACACCTCTACTAAAAAAGAAGTATGGGCAAAACAAATGTAATAAAGGGTGCCACCTCATTAATCTAATTGATTAATGAGGTGGCACCCTTTATTATATTAATTACTATTAAGTTCGTTTAAAACCAAGGTAACGTGTTCCTTGAAAAGTTAGTTTCCCCTTATCCTGCTCAGCAAGCATACCATACTCTACTCCCTTTACTCTTAACTCCATTCGATTACCACTCTCTACTTCAAAGGTTACATAGTATGTTGTTGATGATGAAGACATATTGTCATGATCATGATGACTAACACTTGTACGTTTTGCTACAACAATTGCCTCAACAAAAAGTACTGGTGAATCATTATTCTTTTTCCATTGTTTTGCACCATTTACTATTGCAATGATAATTATTCCAAATACCAGTACAAAAAATATGCCCATAAAGATTGGTACAACGGTGAACAAAATACTCTCAGTTGGTGAATTCCACATTTTTATTCCCCCTTAAGAAATTCTAACTCTGCATTATACTCATTTTTCTTTATTTCTAACGCCTTTGCTAATTCTACTAATTCTTCTTTACTCATCTCACTATTTTTAATATAAATATCACACAGTGTACCTTCTTTATTAAATTCTATAATTTTCATAGGTGCCTCTTCTACATAAATTCCTTCAATATTATTAAGCTTTACCTTTTCAAATCCTAAATCTAAGTTTTCCTGAAACTTATTACATGGCATATTTTGTATAATAAACTCCTTCCCCTCTGGAGTCACATAAGTAATCTCTACTTTTGCATATATTTGATTACTGGTTTCAATATACCGTGCTTCTTTCATGGTAGCAATCTCTTCATCACTAATATAAAAGATAGGTACTTTTAGCTTACTTACAGCTTCCTCTAAGGATACTTTTTGATTCACAACACCTAATTTCTCATCTAGTTTAATAACTTTAGCCCCTTCAGGAATAGTCATAATAAACTTTTCTTCGGTAATTCCTGGATTAATGGTAAAAGTTTTATACTCTTTCTCTATTATTAATTTCCCCACACTACTTTTAGTTTTAACCACCATCCAACTATTCTGATCTATCCATGCTTCTATGGTAGCTTCTCCTACTTTACCTTCTTTAGGTACAGCTACTATATGTTGTGTTGTATAATTACCACATTTTACATTATCTTTAATAGTCACATCATGATTCTTACTTACTTCATCAATAAGTTCTAGGGCATATTCTTTTAGACTCCCAGATCTTAGTACTTGATTAATCCCTTGGACAATAGTAGGATCAACCTCATCTGCTAAAGTAATAGGCTTAATATAGTAGGTTTCTTTAGCTGGTACATACGCTATTAGTTGATCTTCATTGGTAATATCAATTTCTTCCTCAGATTCAAAATCTCCCTTCATTAAACCATTATCTACAGCTTTTTTATAACTATCTGTGACTACAGTTTTATACTCAACCCTATACTTATTCTCATTCCCCTTCCATTCTCTATAACTTACGGTACATAAAAGCTCTCCATTATAATACTGACGCATTTCAGCTTCTCCATAGAATGTATTAACCTCTGAATCTTCCCGCACCATAGCCTCTACAATTCCTTGGGAAGATAACAAACTACATCCATTTGTAGTTATTAATAATCCACATACCATTAGTACAACTACTTTCTTTATCCATCTCCTTTTATGCATTTATATCCCCTTCCTTACCTATAGTAATATTTGGTAAATAACAAACCATCATATTACCTACCCCTAGAATAGGAATAACTTCTATCCCTCCCCCATGCTTCTCCATAATCATTTTTGAAATACTTAGGCCAAGGCCTACCCCTTTATGTTCTTTCTTACTGCGTGCTTCATCTCCTTGGAAAAATGGTTTAAATAAATTTTCTCTATCCTTTTCTTCAATAGGTGTGCCCTCATTAATAACCACTAAACACATGCCCAGTGTTTGATACTTTTCTAGTACAACTCTTCCCTGTTCTCCAATCCATTCGGGTAGGTTTTCGTTATTAGAAAAAGCTCCCATCCAAATCCTTCCTTGCTCAGGTGTATGTCTAACAGCATTACTTACAATATTATCCACAACACGAGTCATATATTTAACATTTACTAAATAATCACCTTGAACTTCTATAACTTGTTCTAACCTCAAGCCCTTGCCCTCACACATTCCCTCTATACCTGAAAACAACATATCACAGAACTCTTCACCTTCTACTTCTACAAGTCCTAAATCATAATCCATAGTAAGTAGATTATAGGTTAATAGGTCATCTAGCATGTCCCTCATGTAATCACATTTATTTAAGATTGTAGAAAGATATTCCTGATATTTGCCTGGCTCTTTAACATCTCCTAATTTAAACATCTCTGTATAAGCTCTAATAGCTGTAAGTGGTGTTTTCAAATCATGGGAAATTGTAGCAATCATATACTCTTTTGCTTTTTGCTCTTGCTCCATTAACTGCTTATTTAACTCTAGCTTATCCTTCATCTTATTGAAATGGTGACAGAGTTCTCCAACCTCATCACTTGCCCTATAACTAATATGTACTCTACTATCTCCCTTCGCATAGTCATTCATACTACAAATAACTTGTTTGAGAGGTATATTAAGACGCCTATTAATCATCCTAATCGCTACTCCAAATATTAGAATGTTAACAAGTATAAAACAACCTACACTTAATAAAACATTATACTTTATAGTATTAATTAGATTTTCTCTACCAATAGTAATTTTATAGAAACCTATAATAGTATCATCTTTAAATACAGGCTTTTTAAGAGTATATGAACTATATGTATGTTGTATTTCATTTAAATTCTTATATAAGCTCTCTTTAGAAAGCATGTACTCATAACCTGTTACGGTTGAATAAATAGACTCTCCTTTTGCATTATATAAGATTACTTCAACATTCTCATTATCCTGTATTTCCTTTAACTCAATCTCCTCATCAGTATTTAAGTATAGTTGCTGATTCTCTACTATTTCTTGGTACTTAGAGAGTTCTATACTGGTAGCCAAGTAATCCTTTACCTCTGTTTTCCTACTATAGGAACTATTGGCTTGATATAAAATACCTACAGTAAGTATAGGGGTTAAGAGTACTAATAAGTGAGATACTATTAAGTTGGTTTTTAGTTTCACTGAATTCTTCCTCCTATAAACCTATAGCCTATTCCCCATGCTGTTTCAATAAATTTAGGGTTTTTACTATCCTCTTTTAATTTATTACGTAGCTGTTTAATATGTACTGTAATAGTATTGCTACTTTCAATATCTTCTTCATGCCATATATGCTCGTAAAGTTCTTTTTTGGTAAAAGGCCTTTGAGGATTTTTTGCTAATACAGTAAGAAGTGCCCATTCTGTGGCAGTTAAATTCAATTCTTCCTCTTGTAAATACACTTGTTTACGATTAAAGTTAATACTTAATCCACCTTCATAACTATGTATTTCTTCATGTTCTTCACCACTATGACTACGCTTATAACGTCTCAACAATGACTCAATTCGAGCCTCTACCTCAGGCAAACTAAAAGGTTTTGTCACATAATCATCTGCTCCTATTTTTAATCCTTTTATTTTATCTAACTCCTTATTTCTAGCACTAATAATCAAAATAGGTATATCACTTACCCATCTTATACTCTTACAAAGAGTATAACCATCCATTCCTGGCAGCATAATGTCTATAATAAGGAGATCATATGTTTTCATTTTAAAATCTTCTAGGCCTTCATTTCCCGTAGAAGCCCAGTTTACTTCATACCCTTTATTCATTAGATACTCTCGTAAAATATCTGCAATTTGTTCATCATCTTCTACAATCAGCAATCTTCCCATCATATTATCATCCCCCCGTAAACATTCAGTTTTTATACTTACTTATATCATATATTACGATTAATCTTATTTAACATTTTTTATAAATATTTTATTTATGAACATACTATTAGATTATATTTTCTACACTTATTTAAACAGATTATTTAAAATAATTCTATATATATAAAGTAATAATCCTACTACCCTTACATATTTTCTTACTAATAAGATGTATCATAGTTTATTTCACTTACTTTACCGTTTTATGAATGAAATAAATATTATCCCTAAATTCATAATACTCATCACAAACTTTCCTTAGCCTTTTACATTAAAACATGGTAGTCAAGGAAAGTAGTGACGTGATTTGCATAGTCATAGAAAAACAAAAATTAATTTTATATAAAATTATACACTCCTCTAATATTTGTTATATAATAAATATAACAAATATCGAATTCTAGGAGGCACCATATGAACTACATAAATAAGTTTTTATCAACCTTATTACTTACATCATTACTTACACCAAGCATTTTAGCTTCTACCACTTCAAACAAACAATATATTTCCTTACGTACCTTGGCTGAGTCTGAAGGTTATAAAGTAATTTGGTCAAAAGAGCTAATTACCTTACAAAATTCAAATTCTCCTACTATCACTCTAGACCTAAAAACTCCCAGCAATAACATTATGTTAAAAAATAACACTACCTATGTAGATAAAGAATGGTTATTAAGCAAATTATCCTCAAAAGATTCTACTATCGATTATTCTAATCTAGGTAAAAATGTTGTTCAAAACTTACTACAAGGTAAATTTCAAGAAGTATTTGATCAAATGTCTGCTACTACCCAAACTCAAATTAATGCTACAGTTCTTGCTCAAGGCTGGAACAGTATTATGCCTATATATGGGAAAGCAACTAGCTTTGATGTAGTAAAAATTACTCCTAATAACAACCTAACAGAGGTAGAAATCAGCTTACAGTGCGAACGTACACCTGTCAAAATATCTATCGTTTTTGATGCTAACCAATAAATAGCTGGGCTTCAACTCTCTTCTTACCCTAAGGAAATTGCCAAACCTATCGGAATGGCGGAGCAATCATTAGTTGTTCAAACAGGAGAATATAAACTTCCCGCTATTCTCACTCTCCCAAATGCCATAGGTAATTTCCCTGTTGTTGTTTTAGTTCATGGCTCTGGTGCTAATGATAAAGATGAAAATATTTCTGGCACTAAAGTCTTCAGAGACATTGCTTATCATTTAGCAGAACAAGGTATTGCAACGCTTCGCTATGATAAACGTACATATACCTATATGCAAGAAGTAGCTCTTAATCCGTCTGCCTTTGACTATGAGGAGGAAGTAATAGATGATGCTCTCTCTGCTATAAACTTAGTAAAGACCCTTCCTCAACTCAATAAAGATGAAGTTTATGTCCTTGGTCATAGTTTAGGTGCTATGTCTATTCCAATGATTAGCACAAAAGATTCTGGTGTAAAAGGGTATATTATGGTAGCTGGTCCAGCTAGAAACTTAATTGATGTGGTATTAGAACAAGTGGATTATCTTGCCACACTTCAAGGCCTGAATCCTATTCAAAAAACTGCTTATATGGCTCAAACCAATGCTACTGCAAATGTTGTAAGAACTTTAAAAGAAGATTCTGTTACCCCAGAACTTAACTTTATGGGTATTAATAATCGTGTTTGGACAGGTCTTAATAGCTATAATCAAGTTGCTACTGCCAAGGAAATGACTGAACCACTCTTCATTATTCAAGGTGGTAGAGATTATCAAGTCACTATGGAGGATTTCAATCTCTGGAAAACTTATTTATCAGGTCATTCTAATGTTACCTTTAAAGATTATCCAAATCTCAATCACCTCTTAGTTGAAGGTACAGAAAAGAGTACGCCTAACGAATACTATATTCCTCACGAAATAAGTAAAGAGGTAACAATTGATATTGGAAATTGGATTAAAAAACAATAATCTACCCGTTTATACTCAAAAAGATGAACTCAGTAGCCTATAACTACTGAGTTCATCTTTTTGAGTATATTTAAGTATTTTTTAGGGGGAGCTTTTTTCTAATTCTATAATATACTTTACCTTCTTCATCTGTTTCTTCTAGAGAAGTAAGATACAGTAAATATTCCTTAGATGTTTCTAAGGGTTCATAGCCTCCTTCAACAATTATACACGCCTTGCCTCTATAATTGCTTTCTATGTATGGCTCTTGAATTTCAATAATATCATCTATATTAATTTCTCCTGATATAACCCCTGTTACCTTTAATTTAGCTTGTGTAAATCCACTTAATTCACTAACTATAATAGTCTTCTTATCCCCAAACACTGTAGCTACTACAACTACTTCTTCAGGGATATCCTTATATATTCTCTCACTTTTGTTAACAGAAGGTCCTTGGGTAAAACCATCTATTATATTTCCTAATATATTATTTCTATTCATAAAGTGTGACCTCCTTAACTTGAGTATAATAATCTTTTGTTTTTAATTTCATATTACCAGTATATACACTCTTGTTAAGTCACTCTATCAAATATTTATCCTGTAACATTACTTTCAATTAACCGAAATATTTCGAAATCTAATCTTAACAACAAAAAATACCCCCCAACCAAGCTTTCTTAGTTGAAGAGTACCTTTTCTTAATGCCCAGAGCCGGAATCGAACCAGCGACACGAGGATTTTCAGTCCTCTGCTCTACCGACTGAGCTATCTGGGCATATATTAGCGCCAAGTTCGCGCTAATCTTGTGGTAGCGGGAACAGGATTTGAACCTATGACCTTCGGGTTATGAGCCCGACGAGCTACCTAGCTGCTCCATCCCGCGATATAGGTTTATGGAGGGAGAAGGATTCGAACCTTCGAAGCTATCGCAACAGATTTACAGTCTGCCCCCTTTGGCCGCTCGGGAATCCCTCCATATGATACAAAATATTCATTTTGTAAAGCCGACGATCGGACTCGAACCGATAACCTGCTGATTACAAGTCAGCTGCTCTGCCAATTGAGCCACGTCGGCGTATTCATTTATTTTTTAATTATTTGACGACATAAGCTTTAGGCTAGTGTAGTCTTCTGTACGTGGGCACCAATTGTCAGACCCTTTGATACCTTTGGTATCTGCATTAGAATTGAGCCACGTGGGCGTATTCATTTATTTTTTAATTATTTGACGACATAAGCTTTAGGCTAGTGTAGTCTTCTGTACGTGGGCACCAATTGCCAGGCCTCTTGACACCTAAGGTGTCTGCGCTAGAATTGAGCCACATCGGCTTTGCGTAGTGATTATAATTTTTAAAAATATGCCCGAGACCGGAATCGAACCGGTACGAGGGTTAGCTCGCAGGATTTTAAGTCCTGTGCGTCTGCCAGTTCCGCCACTCGGGCACATTAATGGTCGCTATAGGGCTCGAACCTATGACCCCCTGCTTGTAAGGCAGGTGCTCTCCCAGCTGAGCTAAGCGACCTTAT
>JAEZJJ010000092.1 GCA_023436395.1 Bacillota bacterium
GACTTCCACATTTTGTTAGATCTTCTATGAGAGTGGCTCACTTTAATACCAAAATGTACGTCTTTTGAACAAATTTCGCATTTTGCCAATTTGAACACCTCCTTGTCTTAAATCCGTGACATAACAAAGCTTATTTTAACAGATACTAGGACATATTGCAAGTAGTAGGAGGTTTAATTTTTTGGAAAAGTTCATTTTACTATGATTTGAATGTATAAAGGCTTTTTTATTTGACGATGATGTGATATAATGATATAAAATTTTATTAAATTGAAATGAGTATGGACTAGATGAGGAGGTCTATTTATGCCAAGTAATTTTTTAAATGAATATGGTCATATAATAATTAACGAAGAAGTTATTGCACAAATCAGTGGTGTAACAGCTACAGAGTGTTATGGCGTAGTTGGCATGGCCGCTAGAAACGTAAAAGACGGTATTGTACATTTGTTAAAAGGTGAAAGTTTAACAAGGGGGATAGCCGTACGTTTAAATGAAAATAAAGCCAACATTGACTTTCATGTTATAGTCGAATACGGTACTAAGATTTCAGCTGTAGCAGATAACTTAATGAGTACAGTAAAATACAAAGTAAAAGATACACTGGGTATTGAGGTGGAGAGCATTCGAATCTTCATTGAAGGTGTAAGAGTAGATAAAGAATAATATTTTGTATAAGAACCTTTGTGGTTTGAGGAGGCATATAAAGTGGAAGTTAGAACAATAGATGCAGCACAGCTTCAAGCAATGTTTATTGCAGGTGCTCAGCTGCTAGACGAAAAGAAGCAAATGGTTAATGAGATGAATGTCTTTCCAGTACCAGATGGTGACACAGGAACCAATATGTCATTAACAATATTAGCAGCTGCTAAAGAAGTAGAGGCTATTCAAAAAGTAGATTATAGTAGTGTTGCAAAAGCAGCAGCTACTGGTTCATTAAGAGGTGCTAGAGGTAACTCAGGCGTTATCTTATCACAGCTTATTAGAGGCTTTGCAAAAAGCATCACAGAAAGTACAGAAGCTGGAGAAGAAATTGATACTGTAATCCTTGCAAATGCATTCCAAAGGGGTGTAGATACTGCTTATAAGGCAGTTATGAAACCTAAAGAAGGAACTATTTTAACAGTTGCAAGAGAGATTGCCGTTAAGGGACTTGAATTAAGTCTTGAGACAGCAGATATGAATGTATTTATTGAAGGGATATTAGCTCACGGTTATGAAACCCTTAATAAAACACCAGACATGCTTCCAGTATTAAAAGAAGCAGGTGTAGTAGATGCAGGTGGACAAGGTTTACTCTGTATCTTAGAAGGTGCAGCACGTGTTATTATTGAAAATCTGGAAATTGAAATCAAGAAATCAACAGTTGTGCCAAATGAATCAGCTTTTGCAGCTCTTAAAAACTTTAATACAGAGGATATTACCTTTGGTTACTGCACAGAGTTTATTGCAACAAAAATGCCAAATATGAACTATGATGAAAGTGAGCTTAAAGCCTATCTTGAAAGTATAGGAGATAGTATTGTAGTTGTATCTGATGAGGAATATGTAAAAGTCCATGTTCATACAGATAACCCAGGACTTGCACTTCAAAAGGCAATTGAATTTGGTGCACTTCATAATATTAAAATTGAAAATATGAGAGAACAACATTCTTCTATTTTCACTGAAGGTGAAGCAGTAAGCAATACACCTAAAAAAGAATTAGCTTTTGTATCCATTGCTGCAGGTAGTGGTATTGCAGAGATTATGACAAGTCTAGGAGTTGACCAAGTGATAGAAGGTGGTCAAACAATGAATCCTAGTACAGAAGATATTTTAAAGGCTATTAAGGCTTGTCACGCAGAGAAGGTAGTTGTGCTCCCTAATAATAAAAATATTATTTTAGCAGCAGAGCAAGCAGCAGCTATTGAAGAAGAAACAAGTGTTTATGTATTACCAACAACAACAATGCCTCAAGGTATTTCAGCTATGATTGCCAAAGATGGCTATGAAGGTGATATGGAAGCATTAATGGAAGATATGAAAGAAGCAATATCTAGTGTACAAACAGCTCAAATTACAATTGCTGTAAGAGACACAACATTAGAAGGTGAAAATATCGTAGAAGGTGAATACCTTGGTATGTTAGAAGGACGTATTGTGGTACACCACAAAGATTTAAAACTCACTTTCAATGAACTGCTTAAGAAAATGAAAGAAGATGCAGAAGTAATCACTGTTTATTACGGTGAAGAAATTACAGAAGAAGTTGCAAAGGACTATCAAAAAGATGCAGAGGCAATTTTTGAAGATGCAGATATAGAACTTTACCATGGAAACCAACCTGTATATTATTTCATGATTTCTGCAGAATAAGCATAGACTAAAAGGCAATTCCATGTATGAGGCGTGGAGATTGCCTTTTTTATTGATAGGAGGTAACAAATGCTTTTAAGTGATCCAATTGAAGAACTTAAAGGAGTAGGAGAAAAGGTTGGTGAAAAGCTGAGAAAATTGGGAATCCATACGCTAGGAGATATGATTGAACATTATCCTAGAGAATACGAAGACCGAAGAGTGATTACCCCTCTTGCCAGTTGTGAACTAGATGAACCTCAAAATGTGCTAGTTACAGTATGTAGTAAGCCACAAGTGACTAAAAAGGGAAATAAAATTATTGTAAGTTTTCGTGTCAAAGATGAAACAAGTAGCATTATGGTGACTTTTTTTGGACAAGCTTATATGAGAAATAATTTTGTGATGGGTGAGAAGTACTTGCTCTATGGCAAAATTAAGCATAAATATGGCCAACTAGAGATGGATTCACCAGAGTATCAAAAGGTGGGAGATCCATCAAGACTAAACACCGTAGCTAAAATTACACCTATTTACCCTGCTACTCAAAAACTATCTCAGAAGGTGATTAGGGGACTTATCGAACGCTGCTTAGAGGAAGTACTTCCTCAAGTAGAAGAACCACTTCCAGAACGTATTATTAAGCAGTACCATTTAGTCAGTAAGCAGGAAGCTTTAAGAGGCATTCATTTCCCTAAGGACTCCCAGCATTTTATGGAAGCTAGAAAAAGGCTTGTATTTGAAGAGCTTTTTATGCTTCAACTGTCGCTTTACCAACTAAAGGCAGACTTTGCAACAAAGCTTATGGGTATTGCACATGGTATTACCCCTGAACTAAAAGCTTTTATGGACACTTTACCTTTTGAATTAACAGGTGCACAAAAAAGAGTGATGCGTGAAATTGTAAATGATATGAAAAGCCCCTATGCCATGAATCGTCTGGTGCAAGGTGATGTAGGTTCAGGAAAGACGGTTATTGCAGCTATAAGCTTATTCTTAGCAGTAAAGGATGGATTCCAAGGGGCTCTGATGGCGCCTACGGAAGTTCTTGTGGTACAACACTATGAGTTTGTTAAAGAGATTATGGCACCTTTTGGAATTAAGGTAGGGCTTTTGACAGGGTCTACAACTGCCAAGCAAAAAAGAGAACTATTGGCAGCGGTTAAAAATAATGAGATAGATATTATTGTAGGCACTCACGCACTCATAGAAGATAATGTGGAAATTCCCAGGTTAGGTCTAGTTATTACAGATGAGCAACATCGTTTTGGGGTAAGACAACGTCTTAAATTAACGGAA
This sequence comes from Bacillota bacterium, assembly GCA_023436395.1. Lineage (GTDB taxonomy): Bacteria > Bacillota > Clostridia > Lachnospirales > Cellulosilyticaceae > Cellulosilyticum. The sequence goes on from JAEZJJ010000092.1 coordinate 3,637, forward strand.
AAAGGAATGTTGCCAGATGTGATGGTTATGACAGCCACACCTATTCCTAGGACCCTAGCACTTATTTTATATGGTGATATGGATATATCTATTATTGATGAATTACCACCAGGTAGACAACCTATTCGTACAAATGCAGTGGATTCAGCGTATCATCCACGTATTTATCGATTTATTGAAAAGCAGATTGAGGAAGGCAGACAATGCTATATCATTTGCCCTATGGTAGAAGACAATGAAAAGATAAGTGAACTTAAGAATGTTGTAGAATACACGGAGTATTTAAGAACACAGGTGTTTCCTCATATACCGATTGCCTATTTACATGGCAAGATGAAACCAAAAGAAAAGAATGAAATCATGGCGCAGTTTGCAAAAGCAGAAACAAAGATTTTAGTATCTACCACAGTGATTGAAGTAGGTGTCAATGTTCCTAATGCTACCATTATATTAATTGAAAATGCTGAGCGCTTTGGGCTAGCCCAGCTTCATCAATTAAGAGGACGGGTAGGGCGTGGTAAGCATCAATCCTTCTGTGTGTTAGTAAGCGATTCAAAAAATAAGGTCACAAGAAAAAGACTTAAAATCATGGAAGAAAGTACAGATGGTTTTGTCATTGCTGAGACAGACCTTAAACTGAGAGGTCCTGGGGAATTCTTTGGAACGAAACAACATGGTCTTCCAGAAATGAAGATCGCCAACCTTTATACCGATGCTAAAGTATTAAATGAGGTACAAGGGTGTGTGAAAAATTTACTTGCCATGGACCCTCATTTAGATGAAGCACAAAATAATGGCTTGCTATTGGAGATTCAAGCAAGATTAAATGAGCAAAGCTTGCATAATGCGCTATAATAGTTTTATAAATGAAGCAGAATAAGAGTGAAGATAAGGAGAATAAGCGTGAGAGTAATCAGTGGTCGTTGTAGAGGAACACATCTTGAAGCACCAGAAGGGCAAAATACAAGGCCTACTACAGATAGAATAAAAGAAACGTTATTTAATATGATTGCCTTTGATATGCCAGAATGTGAATTCCTGGATTTATTTAGTGGAAGTGGCGCAATGGCAATTGAGTGTTTAAGCCGTGGGGGGAGTAGAGCAGTATTAGTAGAAAAAGATGCTACAGCATTAGCCTGTATTGAGCGTAATTTAGAGAAAACTCGCTTGAAATCTGGGGCCACAGTGCTTAGGGAGGATGTATTTAAAGCTTTAGATAAAATAGAAGGACAACAGTTTGATGTCATTTTTATGGATCCGCCATATGCTCTTGAAAATATAGAACAAATCCTAAAAATATTGGCAGAAAAAGCATTTTTAAAAGAAGAAGGTTATATTATTCTTGAAAGAAGTACAAAGAGTATTGTAAAGTTACCTCAAAATTTGGTATTATGGAAAGAAAAGCAGTATAAAACAACAACACTTAGTTTTATTAAGAAGGGATAACAAAAGTGAAACGAGGGATATATCCAGGAAGCTTTGATCCAATGACTAATGGACATCTAGATATTATTACAAGAGCTACAACACTTGTAGATGAACTGATTGTAGCGGTGCTTACAAATCCTAAAAAAGGGGCAGGGTTGCTAACTGTAGAGGAACGCATTGCTGTGATGAAAGAAGCAACTAAACATTTAAACAATGTAAAGATTGAAAGTTTTTCAGGATTACTTGTAGATTTTGCTAAATGCAAGGAAGCTGGAATCATTATTAGGGGACTTCGCAATGGTTCAGACTTTGAACAAGAAATGAATATGGCACAAATTAATAGTAGTTTGCTGAAAGGTTTAGAGACAGTTTTTTTGATGACAGCGCCACAACATGCCTTTATGAGTTCTAGTGCTGTAAGGGAAATTACTCGCTTTGGAGGTGAGTATGAACCTTTTGTACCAGAACCAGTGGCAAAGCAATTAAAAAATAAGTAAATGGGGGTAGACAAAGTGGAAAATGCAAGATGTGGTGAAATTGCACTTTTATTAGATCAGTTAGAAGATTTAATTGATGAAGGTAAAACTAACTTTTTGTCAGGAAAAATTTCTATTGAGAAGGAAACGATGGTTGAGCTCATTAGGGAGATTAGGCTTAAGCTTCCTACAGAAGTACAGCAATCTGTATGGATTGTTGAAGAGAGAGCTAAAATCCTTTCAGAGGCACAAAAAGAGGCATACCTTATTGTGGAAGAAGCTAGAGAACAAGCACAAAGTTTAATTGAAAAAAATGAGATTACACAATTTGCGAGAGAACGTGCAGCATGTATTATTGAAACCGCAAAAGAAGATGCTAAACAAATTCATAGAGGTTCCGTTGAGTATGCACAAGATACTTGTCGTGATATGGAGCAGCATCTTAAAGATACATTAGAAGCAGTTCATTCTGAAGTGCAAATTTTTGAAGCCCATATTATGGATATGCTTCGCCAAGTGTATGACAATAGGCAAGAACTTAAAGAGATGGGTATACAAATTGAAAATGCTGCAGAGTGATTTTATAAAATAGTAAAAATAACACCAGTGGTGTTATTTTTTTTTGATTTCCTCACATAATAATAGAATAAGAGTTGATAGGAAGATGGTTTATACATAGACAAATGTCTAGCAAATGCCTATAATAAAAGTACTGACTATATCAACCAATTTATATGTATTAGGAGGGGAAGCTGTGGCATATCCAATAGAAGGATATTTATTACAAGATTCACAATATATTAAGGAAATTGATAGTGAAGTAGATATTTATATACATGAAGCAACAAAAGCAAGAGTATTACTGATTGCAAATTCAGATTCCCATAAGAGCTTTTGCATTGGTTTTCGTACACCACCTCACGATAGCACAGGTGTACCTCATATTATTGAACACTCTGTGTTGTGTGGTTCAAGAAAGTATCCGCTGAAAGACCCTTTTGTAGAGTTAGCAAAGGGTTCACTCAATACGTATTTAAATGCAATGACTTATCCAGATAAAACACTTTATCCTATTTCAAGTCAGAATGATAAGGATTTTCATAACTTAATGGATGTGTATTTAGATGCAGTATTTTTCCCAAATATTTATAAACAAAAAGAAATATTGATGCAAGAGGGCTGGCGTTATCATTTAGAAGAAATAGAAGACCCTATTGAGTATAAAGGTGTGGTCTATAATGAGATGAAAGGGGCTTTTTCTTCACCAGAAGAGATTGGCTTTAGATTAATTAAGGAAACACTTTTTCCAGACACTACTTATGCCCATGAGTCAGGAGGGGTACCTACTCATATTACAGAATTAAGTTATGAAGCATTTTTAGACTTTCATAAAAAATATTATCATCCCTCAAATAGTTATATTTGCTTATATGGGGATATAAATCCGAAGGAAACCTTAGGGTATATTGATAGAGAATATCTCTCCAAGTTTAGTTATGAGGAAGTGAACAGTCAAATTGAAACCCAAGTGGCATTCAAAGAAACGATGACTAAACAGGCCTATTATTCTGCAACCCCTGATAAGGAGAACGGTTTATTTCTATCCTATAATTTTGTAGTTGGTGATATGGGAAATCGCCAATTAATGCTAGCCATGTCACTATTAGAATATGTGCTATTAGATACACCAGCATCTCCCCTTAAAAAGGCACTTATTGCAGAAGGTATCGGAGAAGATGTATATGGTGCTTTTCAAACACATCTTAAACAACCCATCTTTTCAATTGTGGCTAAAAATGTAGCAGAAGATAAAAAAGAGCGTTTTTATCAGGTGATTCATGAAGTTTTAGAAGACTTAGTGAAAAAAGGTTTACCACAGCATTTATTAAGAGGGGCTCTTCAAGTTAAAGAGTTTGAACTTAGAGAAGGGGATTCAAGTGGTTATTCTAAAGGGTTATTTTATAGCTTAGGGGCTATGAAGAGCTGGGTGTATGATGCGTCACCTTTTATGTATTTAAAATATGAAGAAGAACTGACAAGTTTAAAAGCAAATATTGGAACAGACTATTACGAAAAATTAATTGAAAAACATATTTTAAATAATAACCATTGTGCTAAGGTGGAATTATATCCAAAAGTTGGCTTAGAAAAGGAAATGGAAGAAGCAGTGACAGAGAAATTGGCTGCTTATAAAGCTTCATTAAGTGAAGAGCAATTACAAGATTTAGTGGCTGCAACGAAAGCTTTTAATGATTTCCAAATGACCCCAGAGCCAGAGGGAGCAGCAGAATGTATTCCACTTTTAAATAGGGAAGACCTTAGAAAAAAAACGAAGTACCCCAGGTATCAAGTAAAAGAAGTACAATCAACTAAGTATATTGTGACGCCAGTATTCACCAATAAGATTGCCTATGTGAATTGGCATATGAATTTATTGGGGATTGAAGATAAGCATATGCCTTATTTAGGAATGGTTGTAGGAATGTTGGGAAAATTAGATACAGACAATTATACTTATGAAGATTTATCGGCTCATATGGATGAGCACATTGGTAGTATGTCTTATCATATCCAAGCTCTAAATAATAATCATGAAAGAGAAGCGTATTTACCACTTTTCCAAATCCAGTCTAAGGCACTTGTAACGGAAGTATCTGAGCAAGTGAGTATCATGCGAGAGATTCTTACAAAAACCAAGTTTGATAATATGGATCGCTTATTGGAGATTATTCGTGAGATGAAAGCGCTTATGGAAAGTGCCATTAGTAGTGAGGGGCATCGTATTGCTTATAGTAGATTACTATCTCATCTTTCTAGTACGGAGCTTTTTGATGAAAAGACAAAAGGGATTACCTTCTATCATTTTGTTTGTGATATTGAAAAAAATTGGAAAACTGTAAAAGAAGAAACAGTAATTGCTCTAAAAGAAGCCTATCACTATCTAGCTAATAAAAATCGTTTAACTGTAGGATTAACTGTAGATGAAGAGCATGTAGAGGAAATCATAGAGTGCATTCAAAAAGAAGTAGAAGCACTACCTACTGAAGAAATTGAACCTCTTAAGATGAAGTTTGATGTTACAGAAGAGAAAGAAGCAATGATTTATCCTAGTAATGTTAACTATGTGGCTATGGGATATAATTTTAAAGAAGAAGGCTTTAAATACCATGGTGGTATGATGATGCTTAAGACAGTTTTATCTATGGGATATTTATGGAATAAGATACGTGTGCAAAATGGTGCCTATGGCTGTTTCTGTGATTTTAGACGTAGTGGCAATATGTTCTTTGTATCCTATAGAGATCCTTATATTGACCAAACTTTAAAATTGTACAAAGAAATTCCAAGCTATCTAGAGACACTTGAACTGTCAGAAAGAGAACTTTTGCAGTATCTCATTGGCACAGTGAGTCAAATGGATTTTCCTTTTACGCCAGCTACTGAAGGAAGGACAGCTCAAATTTACTATATGGTAGGGGTAAAAGAAGAAGAATTACAGGCTAATAGGGATGAACTCTTTGCAACAGATAATGAGACCCTTAAGCAGTTTGCACCTATCATTAAGGCTTGCTTAGAAAAAGATTTTTATTGTGTATTTAGTAATGCACAAAATATAGCTCAGTCAGAAACTGTATTCAAAGATGAAACCATTGTATAAGGAATAAAAGTAACAAATAAAAGCTATAAACAACTTACAGATAACTTGGTTGTTTATGGCTTTTTTATGTTAGAAAGGTATACGACAGTTTGTTTATTTGATATAATAAATGATATGTATAATACTATGGCCAAGGGAGACCAGCTATGAAAAGTCAAGTATAAAATAGTTTAAGATTTTATATTTTAACGAATCTGAAAAAAGGGTAACCTTAACAAAGCTACTAAAAGCCCTTTTGAAGAAAATATATGAAATGTAA
>JAEZJJ010000096.1 GCA_023436395.1 Bacillota bacterium
GACCAGTAGCCCCTACAGGGCCAGTGGGACCGGTAGGACCAGTAGGACCAGTAGGACCAGTGGGACCTTTAGGACCGGTAGGACCAGTAGGACCCTTAGGGCCAGTAGGGCCAGTAGGACCTTTAGGACCAGTAGGACCCTTAGGGCCAGTAGGACCAGTAGGACCTTTAGGACCAGTGGGACCTTTAGGACCGATGGGACCCGGAATACAGCAACAACAAGAATCATAGCTATCATGAGAACAATCATCATGACGACAGCCATCATGAGAGCAATCATCATGACGACAGCGATCATGATTACAGTGATTTATAGAGTGTTTTTTGCATGTAGATTTACATCTTTGGTTACTAGATTGTTCCTTATCAGTGAAACATGTACATTTTCTTCCATAGTTATGAGACATAGAAATCCTCCTGTTCTAAATTGGATTTGTACATAGAAAATAAGGGTATTACAAGATTATATTATGTATATAAGATAGAATAAGTGAGTATCGTAAAGGGATTTATTGAATTATCTTAGCCAAGTTTAAAAATAGAATAAAAATATAAATAAATCAGACAAAATTATTGTTCTTCATGCTATATAGGTATGAAAATTGAGTTGCTAGCTGGCAAGTTTGTTTGTTATATTTTATACTTAAAATATAACAATGGATTTTATATGAACTATAAGAAAGTGATTTTTATTAAAGGAGGAAAAAAATGAAAGTAGCAGTTTATTTTGGGACAGGTTATGAAGAAATAGAAGCATTATCAGTAGTGGATGTATTAAGAAGAGGTAAGGTAGAGGTACTGATGGTAGGTGTCAATGGCAAAACTGTAGTAAGTGGACGTGGCATAAGCTTGAATATGGATGCCGTTATAGAAGAAGTAGACCATTCCTTAATAGATATGATGGTATTACCAGGGGGAATACCAGGTGTTAATCATTTAGAAGCAAGTACGCTGCTCATAGAACAACTTAAAAATTTCAAAAAACAAAATAAGTGGATAGCTGCTATCTGTGCGGCCCCTAGTATTTTAGGGAAGGCTGGTTTGCTTGATGGAGAAAAGGGAACTTGTTATCCTGGGTATGAAGAAACACTTATAGGATGTAAGTATATGAGTCAAGGTGTGGTTCAAAGTGGAAAAATGATTACAGGTAAAGGGGCAGGATATTCCTTAGCATTTGCACTTGAGCTTTTAAAAGTTCTTAAGGGAGAAGAAATAGCACGTCAGGTTCAAGAAGCAATGCTTATAGGAGAGCAGACAAACTAATTTAAGGATTCTATAGTTTATAAAAAACAAAAAAAGAGTTGCTATGATATCTTCATAAAATCATTAACATGATAAGGCAATACCTTGGATCAGTTAATCATTAAAAGATAATCATAGCAACTTTTATAATGGGATGTTCTTTCAAAAATCATCCTAGAAAACAGTAGTATGAATACGTTTAAAGACTTCCATAAGTTCTACATCTGAGATTAATTCAGTACCCATTTCTTCAAAAGCACTTGTTACTTTATGTAGGTTTAACTTATAAATATCTGAAATCATTTGAGGGCTATAAGACTTATAGCCTTGATACTTCCACTGTTTAGTAATTAATTTACAAATATCACTTGATAAATAGAAAATCACATGGAAAAAGGTAAGTGGATTCAGTTCTACAATGTCATTTTCTTTCATAGTGTTTAATAATTCGGTGAGTGTTACACCAAGAACAGATGCTGCCTCCTTGTTGGAGAATGGAGCCTCACTTGATTTTAAAAATAAGTCTATAGCTTCAAGTTTAGGACGTATAGTATTGGTATAGATCTGGTCAAAACTTTGAAGTGAGACGCAGCTGCTTGTGTAATAATCCATTATTTTAAATCCTTCCTAATATGAAATCTATACTACAAAGTTATTACATAGTAGTATTATAAGGGTAAAAGGCCTATAGAGGCTAGTTGAAATAGTTGGAATAAAAGTAGAAAACGGGTGTATGAAACTATGGAAAATTATGCAAAATATAATTGACTATCAAGAAAATATTCGAAAATGCGATATGGATTTTTTACCAAGGATATGATATAATAACGAAATGTTAGTTTAAAATGCTATATTTATGCAATGATACTACAAAGCAGGGAAACCTTAAGGAGGATAAATTTTAATGAATACACAAGTAGAAGTAATGGAAAAAAGCCAAGTTAAACTTACAGTAGAGGTAGAGGGAGCAAAAGTTACAGCTGCAATTGATAAAGCTTATGAAGCGATGAAAAAAGACTTCAATATTCAAGGATTCCGTAAAGGGAAAGTGCCTCGTGCTATGATCGAAAAAATGTACGGCGTTGAAGTTTTCTTTAATAAAGCAGCAGATTTCTTAATTGATGAAACATTATTTGCGGCAATTGAAGAAAATAAAATTGATATTGCAGCACGTATTAGCCCAAATGGTTTAGAAGTAACAGAAATGTCTAAAGACGGTATGAAATATACAGCTATTATTACAGTAAAACCAGAAGTAACACTTGGAGATTACAAAGGATTAAAAGTAGAAGTTGAAAAAGCAGAAGTAACTGATGAAGAAGTGAATGAAGCAGTTAATAAAGAAGCACAAAAAAATGCGCGTGAAATCACAGTTGAAGATAGAGCAGTAATGCCACAAGATAAAGTAACTATCGACTTCGAAGGATTTGTTGATGGCAATGCATTTGAAGGTGGAAAAGGAACAGATTATGATTTAGTAATTGGTTCAAAATCTTTCATTGACAATTTTGAAGATCAATTAATCGGTAAAAATATTGGTGAAGAAGTAGAAGTAAATGTAACTTTCCCAACTGAATATCATGTAGCAGACCTTGCAGGTAAACCAGCATTATTCAAAGTAGCTATTAAAGGTATCAAAGTAAATGAGTTACCAGAAATTAACGATGATTTTGCAGCAGATATTTCAGAATTTGAAACATTAGCTGAATACAAAGAAGATCTTAAGGCAAAACTTCTTAAAGACAAAGAAGCAAATAGCAAAAATATCTTCGAACAACAAGCAGTAGAAAATGTAGTGGCTAATGCGACATTAGAAGTACCAGCAGCTATGGTTGAAGAACAAGTAGATAGAAATGTTAAAAACTTCTCAAACCGTATGACTTCTCAAGGTTTACAATTAGAACAATATTTACAATTTACAGGTCAAAGCATGGAAGCATTTAGAGAAAACTTTGCTAAAGATGCTGAGCACCAAATTAAAACACGTTTAGTTCTTGAAAAAATTGCTGAAGTAGAAAATGTAACTGTTTCAGAAGAAGACATTGATGAAGAATTAAAAACAATTGCAGCTATGTACCAAATGCCATATGAAGAACTTAAAAAATCTTTTGCTAGCTACGAGCAAGAAGCTTTAACAGCAGATATTAAAGTTCAAAAAGCAGTAAAAGTAATTACAGAATCTGCAGAAAAAGTAGAAAAATAATAAGTAGATAAAACTTATTTATCTAAAGAGAGAAGGAGGCTACTAGAATGAGTTTAGTCCCAATGGTTATAGAACAAACGAATAGAGGAGAACGTTCTTATGATATTTATTCTCGTCTATTGAAAGATCGTATCGTTATGTTAGGTGATGAGGTTAACCATGTTACAGCTAACCTTATTGTAGCACAACTATTGTTTTTAGAAGCTGAAGATCCTGATAAAGACATTATGTTTTATATCAATAGTCCAGGTGGCTCTATAACAGATGGTATGGCTATTTATGATACAATGCAATATATTAAATGTGATGTGTCAACAATTTGTATGGGTATGGCAGCTAGTATGGGCGCCTTTTTACTTGCTGGTGGAGCAAAAGGTAAGAGATTTGCCCTTCCTAATGCAGAAGTGATGATTCACCAACCATTAGGTGGTGCAAAAGGTCAAGCAACAGATATCCAAATTACAGCTGAGCATATCATAAAGACAAAAGAACGTATGAACCGTATGCTATCAGAGTTCACAGGTCAGCCTCTTGATGTTATTGCAAGAGATACAGAAAGAGATAACTGGAAAACCGCTGAAGAAGCAAAAGCATATGGATTAATAGACGCAATTATTACTTCTAGATAGTTCAAAAAGGAGGTGTCAAATGCCAACAAAGTTTGATGATACAAAGCAACTCAGGTGTTCGTTTTGCGGTAAAACGCAAGAACAGGTAAAAAGACTTATTGCAGGTCCAAATGTGTATATTTGTGACGAGTGTATTGAGTTATGCTCTGAGATTATAGAAGAAGAGCTTGAAGCTGGTTATGAAGATGATGAATTAGTTGATATGCCAAAGCCAAAAGAAATCAAAGCACATCTTGATGAATATGTTATAGGTCAAGAAGATGCTAAAAAGGCTTTAGCTGTAGCAGTCTATAATCATTATAAACGTATTTACAAGCAAAGTAAGACAAATGATGTAGAAGTACAAAAAAGTAATATTCTACTTTTAGGACCTACAGGAACAGGTAAAACCCTTTTAGCACAAACACTTGCTAAAATGTTAAATGTACCATTTGCTGTAGCGGATGCTACGTCTCTTACAGAAGCTGGGTATGTAGGTGAAGACGTAGAGAATATTCTACTCAAACTTATTCAAGCAGCCAACTATGATGTAGAAAAGGCACAACTTGGTATTATCTATATTGATGAGATTGATAAGATTTCTAGAAAATCTGAGAATCCATCTATTACAAGAGATGTAAGTGGTGAAGGTGTACAACAAGCACTTCTTAAAATTATAGAGGGTACAGTAGCTTCAGTACCACCACAAGGTGGAAGAAAACATCCACATCAAGAGTTTATTCAAATTGATACAACTAATATTCTATTTATCTGTGGTGGAGCCTTTGATGGACTCGATAAAATCATTGAACGTAGAGTAGGACAAAAGAGTATGGGATTTGGTGCTAACATTGTTAGTAAGAAAGAGAAGAGCGTAGGTGAACTCTTTAAGCAAATCGAACCTCAAGACCTTGTTAAATTTGGACTTATTCCTGAATTTGTAGGACGTATCCCATCTATTGTATCTCTTACTAATTTGGATAAAGAAGCTCTTATTAAGATATTAACAGAACCTAAAAATGCCCTTACAAAACAATATGAGCATTTATTTGAGTTAGACGGTATTAAGTTAGAATTCGAAAAAGAAGCTTTAATTGCTGTAGCAGAACTTGCTATAGAGAGAGAAACTGGTGCTAGAGGCTTACGTGCAATTTTTGAAACAATGATGAGAAATATTATGTATGATGCACCTTCTATGGGAGATGCATTAGAGAAAGTTATTATTCATTCAGAAGTGATCAGAGAAGGTAAGGAGCCTACATTGGTTTACAAGGATAAGGTGAAGCCAAAGGAAAAAACTAAAAAAGCAAATAATGAATCAGCATAAGTGAGATTCATAAAATGATAAAAGGGTCGTTGCAAATCATGCAATGGCCCTTTGCTTTTGATTAATATCTTCCTTATTGAAGTAAATGTAAGATGAAATCATGAAGAAGATTATCTAGCTAGTATGGTTTTAGAATGCATTGGCAATACTTGTAAAGTAGAACAAGGTAAGCAGGAGGATATGGTATGTTATCAGGTATATTAATAGGGGTTCAGTTGTTCTTTTCATGTATAATAGGGATATATTTTTTTCTACAACTTAAAAATCAAACAACATCGAAATCTAATATTTTTAAAGATTCTATGATTAAATGGGAAAAAATACAAGCCTTAAGGAAAATTTCATTAACACCCCCATTATCAGAAAAAGTAAGGCCTAAAAGTGAAAAGGACATTATAGGACAGAATGATGGCTTGCAAGCTTTAAAAATTGCTTTGTGTGGGCCGAGTCCACAGCATATTTTAATTTATGGTGCGCCAGGGATTGGTAAAACTGCAGCTGCTAGAATTGCATTAGATATTGCTAAGGATTCATCAGGGACACCTTTTAAGAAAAATGCAAAGTTTATTGAAATTGATGCAACGACCTTGAGATTTGATGAAAGAAGTATAGCAGATCCACTTATGGGTTCAGTACATGATCCTATATACCAAGGAGCAGGAGCTTATGGTCCGGCAGGAGTACCACAGCCTAAACCAGGAGCAGTTACAAAAGCTCATGGTGGGGTTTTATTTATAGATGAAATAGGTGAACTTCATCAGGTTCAAATGAATAAGCTTTTAAAGGTATTAGAAGATAGAAAGGTGTTTCTAGAAAGCTCTTATTATTCTGAGAGTGATGAGAATGTTCCAAGAGATATTCATGATATATTTAAAAATGGACTACCAGCAGATTTTAGACTCATAGGTGCAACGACTAGAAATCCAGAAGATTTACCACCTGCATTACGCTCTAGGTGCACAGAAATTTTCTTTAGGGATTTAAGTTATGATGATATTATGGCTATAGTAGAGAATGTTACTATGAGAGAAGAAATGACTATAGCAAAAGGAGCAAAAGAACTCATTGGTCAATACGCTTATAACGGAAGAGATGCGGTTAATATGTTACAGACTTCTTTTAGTTTAGTGCATCTAGAAGGAAGAGTGGAAATCATAGAAAAAGATGTAGAATGGGTGATTCAAACAGGTAGATATACAGCAAGGCTTAGTCAAAAGGTTGATCCTAAAAAGTCAGTTGGGAAAGTAAATGGATTAGGCATTATAGGAACTAATAAGGGGATAGTGTTAGGTGTAGAAGCTGTCACTAAGAAGGTTGGCTTAGAACAAGCAGAAATGAAAGTAACAGGCATTATTGAAGAAGAAGAACTGCATATGAAGCAAAGTAGCTCTAAAAGAAAAAGTATGGCGGCAAATTCTGTAGAAAATGTACTCACGGTATTAAAAATGCGTTATAATGTTAATACCAAGGAATATTTAATGCATGTCAACTTTTCATCAGGCATCCCAATTGATGGGCCATCAGCTGGTATTGCTATGTTTACAGTATTATATTCGGCACTATTTGATAAACCTATTCCAGGAGATGTTGCTATGACAGGAGAAATCTCCTTAAAAGGCAAGGTCTGTCCTGTAGGTGGTGTTTACGAAAAATTAGTAGCAGCAAAAGAAGCGGGTGTAAAAAAAGTATTTATTCCTAAAGCAAATATGAAAAAAGTATTTGAAACAATAGATATAGAGATTATTCCTGTTGAGGAAATAGATGAAATTATATGTACTTTATTTGAGCAAGATGTGATTGATAAAGCAAATGAAATATTACATGCATAAGGACTAATATAGAAGTGGCAATTTTTTTAGAGGGTGGGAAAAATGAAAAAAGAGATAAAAGATATACCGGTACTTCCCTTAAGAGGAGTAACAATATTTCCAGAAATGGTAATGCATTTTGATGTAGGTAGAGAAAAATCATTAAAGGCAATACAAGAAGCTATGAGACAAGATGAGGTCATCTTGGCTGTATCACAAAAAGATGCAGATGTAGATGAACCAAATCAAGAGGATTTATATGAAATTGGAACCCTAGTAGAGATTAAACAAACAGTTAAGGTGGGAGAAGATCAACTTAAAGTGCTTGTTAAAGGGACTGCTAGGGCGAAAATTTTATCTATTCAAGAAGAAGACTATATAAGTGCAGATATTGAGATTATTAATGATAGACCTGTAGGTGACAGTAAAGAAGAACAGGCTCTTATACGTACTATTGCGGAGTTGTTTGAAAAGTATGCCTCTATTAATCCTAAAATTACAGATGAGGTACTGTATGGTATACTAGGTCTTAAAGATAGTATAGAAATGATGGATATTATCATAGGACATATTGTTTTAGAAGTAGACAAAAAGCAAGCTATTTTAGGATGTTTAGATATTAAGGAACGTATGTTTAAAATTATAACTGTCTTAGAATCTGAAATTGAAATCTTAAGTTTGCAAAAAGATATTTATACCAAAGTAAAGGCAAATATAGATCAAGCGCAGAAGGAATATTTCTTAAGAGAACAAGTAAAGATTATTCAAGAACAATTGGGGGATAAAGAAGGCCTTCAAGGTGATATTGAAAAATATAACCAAAAATTAGGCAATGTACCACAGAGTGTAAAAGAAAAGGTAGAAAAGGAAATAAGAAAATTAAAAAATACGCCATCAAGTTCACCAGATAGTGGTAATATTAGAACCTATATAGAAACAGTTCTAGATATTCCTTGGAATGTATATACACATGAGAATATTGAGTTAAAGAAGGCCTCAGAGATACTAGACAAGGAACACTATGGACTTGAGAAAGTTAAAGAAAGAGTATTAGAATACCTAGCAGTTAGAAGCTTAGCAGAGGAATCACCAGCACCAATATTGTGCTTGGTAGGACCGCCAGGAGTAGGGAAGACCTCTATTGCTAAATCCATTGCTCATGCTACTGGAAGAAACGATGTACGTATTTCTTTAGGAGGGGTGAGAGATGAAGCTGAAATAAGAGGACATCGAAGAACCTATGTAGGGGCAATACCAGGGCGTTTTGTGTATGGTATATCTGAAGCAAAATCCATGAATCCCCTTATTTTATTAGATGAAATTGACAAAATGGCAGGAGATTTCAAAGGTGACCCCGCAGCAGCTCTACTAGAAATTTTAGATAGCAAGCAAAATCATAGTTTTAAAGATCATTACTTAGAACTTCCTTTAGATTTATCTAAAGTATTATTTGTAGCAACAGCTAATAGTTTAGGCGGTATTCCAAAACCTTTATTAGATCGTATGGAGGTTATAGAGGTAGGGAGTTATACGAGCCTTGAAAAATTAGAGATTGCAGCAAAATACTTACTTCCAAATCAATTAAAGGCACATCATTTAGATAAGAAGCAATTAAAATGTTCAAGAGCGAACTTACTTTATATAATTGAGCATTATACTAAAGAAGCAGGTGTAAGAAATTTAGAAAGAATTATTGCTCAAATTTGTAGAAAAGTAGCAAGAGACTTAGTAGAAAAAGATGTAAGTAGCATACAGATTACACCAAAAAAATTAGAGGCCTATTTAGGAAGTTCACGTTTTGAGTTTGAGCTTAAAAATAAAACGCCAGAGGTTGGGATTGTAAGAGGTTTGGCTTGGACAAGTGTAGGTGGTGATACACTATCTATTGAGGTAAACTGCATGAAGGGAAAAGGACAACTTGAGTTAACAGGACAAATGGGAGATGTAATGAAAGAGTCAGCTAAGGCAGCAATGAGTTATATTCGATCAAAGGTAAGTGAGTTAGGTATAGCAGATGATTTTTACGTGAAAAATGATTTGCATATTCATATCCCTGAAGGTGCAGTACCTAAAGATGGTCCTTCAGCAGGGATCACCATGGCAACTGCAATGATTTCAGCACTTACAAATCAACCTGTAAAGGCAGATATTGCAATGACAGGAGAAATTACGATTAGAGGTAGAGTATTACCTATTGGTGGATTAAAAGAGAAGTTATTAGCTGCAAAGCGTGCTAAGATTAAGCATGTTATTGTACCAGAACAAAATAAAAAGAATGTGGAAGAGCTAGAAAAACATATTGTTGAAGGTTTAGAGATTAGCTTTGTTCGTACCATGGATGAAGTCTTAAAGTATGTTTTTGCATAGGCTTAAAGGAGAAGTAAGATGAATGTAACAAAAGCAGAAATGATTATAACAGCAGGATTGGCATCCCAATTTCCCGTACATGATATGCCTGAGATTGCTTTTGCAGGAAAATCAAATGTAGGCAAATCATCATTATTAAATGCCATGCTCAATCGCAAGTCGTTAGCAAGAACAAGTTCTCAACCAGGTAAAACACAAACTATTAATTTTTATAGTGTGCAAGATACATTTATGTTTGTAGACTTACCAGGATATGGGTATGCAAAGGTATCTAAGGCAGATAGGGAACGTTGGGGAAAGCTTATTGAAGGATATTTAGAAAAAAGAGAACAGCTAAAAAAGATTATTCTACTTATTGATATCAGACATGAAGTTGGCAATAACGATAAAATGATGTATGATTGGATTAAGCACTATCATAATGAAGTGATTATAGTTGCTACCAAGATGGACAAGATTAAGAGAAGTCAAGTGCAAAAACACTTATCCATGATTAGAAAAGGACTTAATCTAATGCCAGAAGATAAATTAATAGGATTTTCTTCGGAGACAAAGCAAGGAAGAGAAGAACTTTGGAAAGTCATAGAGGAAATGCATGAGATTGACTAGGTAGATAGGACTTAAGATTTCTTATGGGGGGTTAATCATGAATAAATCTGATAAATATTATTTAAAACAAGGTAAGCTAGAGCTTTCTATGTTAGAGGACGAGGAGGATGAATTAGAACTAAGAAATTCTATTCAGAGACCATCAAAGAAAGATTTGTTTGTAGACTTAGAATTTCCATATAGTAAAAGACTTAAAGATAACTCGCTAAAAACATTACGTGCTAAAGAACCTAAGCTTAAAGTAACGAAAGATATTTCCAATACCTTGCATATGATGGGACAGTTTTTAACTAAGTCAGATGAAGGTGAAATAGATCCTGTAAAAGTAGTACCACCTAGGCGAAGTATAAATACTGCTAAAGCCCAGAAATTAGAACAGATTGCAAGTACATTAAAAATACAAGAGGTTGAATTACCTCCTAGGGTAATTGAAAAAGAAGAGGTAGTTGAGAAAGTAAGTGAACTTAGTAGTAGAGAAGAAACGCCTTTTGAAAGTCTATCAGGGGAAAGGCTAAAGGAAAAAATCTCTGTGGGAATACCTAATCAGGAGCAGCTCAGTGAAGACGCGTTAGAGGCAAGATCAGTATTGAAAGATGAGATCAATACCGAAATAAATGAGTTATTAGCAGAAGAAAAAGAATTGGAAGCTTATTCACAAACCAGTAGGCAAGAAGAGCAAGAGCTACAAATAAATAAGAGTGCTCAAATACAAGAAATGGTGCAAGAAGAAATAGAGCAAGAAGAAATAGAACAAAAAGAAATAGAACAAAAAGAAATAGAGCAAGAAGAAATAGAGCAAAAAGAAATAGAGCAAAAAGAAATAGAGCAAGAAGAGATAGAAGAAAAAGAAATAGAACAAGAAGAAATAGAACAAGAAGAAATTAGTGCTGAAGAAATAATAGAAGATATCAAAAAAGAAACCATAGAAGACGTATTAGATAAAAATGAGTCGAAACTATCTGCTATTGAAAGAAAAATGGAACAGGTGTATCCTAATGAAGGTAATTTAGTAGATTTAGAAAAGAAAAATACAATAGAAGAAGAAATAGTAAAAGAAAATACTAAGGAGTTAAAGCAGAAGGATATTGACCAAATAATAAAAGGTTTTTTTGGAAAAAGTATATGTCAATACCCTTTTGCAAAAGAATTAAAAAAGCACATAGATAAACAAATCTCTTTAATTGAGAATTATGAGTAAAAAATATATTTTTCAAATCGAATATGTTGACACTAAAAATAAAATATGATAATATAATCTTCGTCGGATAACCAAGTCCACGTAGATTATGCGCGAATGGCTCAGTTGGTAGAGCATCTCCTTGCCAAGGAGAGGGTCGCGGGTTCGAGTCCCGTTTCGCGCTCTTCCGGGGTGTGGCTCAGTTTGGCTAGAGCGCCTGATTTGGGATCAGGAGGTCGCAGGTTCGAGTCCTGTCACCCCGATTTAATTTTAATGAAAAAACCTTTGAAGCTTGTTGAAAATAAGCCTTCAAAGGTTTTTTGTTTTTTAGGAGACAATCTACCAACCTGTACTCAATGATAAAAGAGTAGCCAAGGATGCCTAGCTACTCTTTTATTTAGAAAGTAAATGCAGAATTTCACCATATAACTCTGTAGCATTCGTTTTCCATTTGTTACAAAGTTCTACTGCTTGCTTTTTAGAACCTACATTAATACTTAGATCAATAAGAGTGGAATGATTTTCTGTTACTTTACAATGGACCATATACTCATTTACTTTATTAGGTGTATATTCAGCATGAATATCTAATTCACTCTTAAATTTTCTCCAGTTGTTTTCTATAAATAAATCCAGTTCTTTTCTTATAAACTCAGGAATACGAGATGAGAAAAATTCTAAGGCTTCTTCTCCTTTGGCACTAATTTCAAAGTAAGATGCATTGCTCTGTTTGGAGATCGTAATAAACTTAGATGTTTCAAGCTCAGTCAAATACTGCTGAAGTGAAAAGTAATCTGTGTAACCTCTTTCAAGAATGATTTGGGTCATCTGAGATAAAGAAAGAGGCATTTTTACTTGCGATAAAAGATAGAGTACGATGAGTTTGTTGACTGTAAAGTCTTCATGATTAATATTCACAACTTGCCTCCTCACACTTTTTATTATTATTGTATCTTAAAAACAGTACAAACTCAATATTTGATTAAAGATTTACCTTGATAGATGTCATGTGCATTGAGATGTTTGGTGATTCCATTCAAAACATGGCGTTTATTTTTAGTCCATGTAGGCGCGATAAGATGTTCTTTAGGACCATCCCCAGTGAGGCGATGAATAACCATTTCAGGCGGTAATAAAGCTATGATTTCTCCTAAAAGGGAGATATACTCTTCTTCTGACATAATAGGAAAAGGATGAAGCTTGTAATACTGTCCTAAAGGAGAGTTATCTAAGATATGAAGCATATGTAACTTGATACCCTGTAGAGGTAATAGACTTACATAGTTAACAGAAGCAAGCATATCTTCTTTGGTTTCATGAGGGAGACCTAAAATGAGATGAACAACTATTTCGATGCCGTGAGCAGCTAATTTTTGAACAGACTCATCAAATTGTTTTAAAGAGTATCCCCGATTAATGACTTTAGCAGTAGAATCATGACATGTTTGAAGTCCAAGTTCTACCCAGAGGTGTGTACGTTTACTGAGCTTAGAGAGATAAGCAATAATCTCATCAGATAAACAATCTGGCCTAGTAGCAATAGCAAGTCCCACTACACCAGGATAAGAAAGGGCTTCCTCATATTTTTGTTTGAGCTCTTCTAGTGGTGCATAAGTATTAGTAAAGGCTTGAAAATAGGCAATATACTTAGTTGCTTCTCCCCATTTATTTGACAAAAGCTCAGTGGCTTTAGTAAGTTGACTCGTAATAAAATGTTCTTTTGAAAAGGTAAAATCTCCACTACCCCGTTCGCTGCAAAATAAGCAACCTTTTGTAGCGAGTTTGCCATCTCTATTAGGGCAAGTGAAACCTCCATCAATAGAGAGTTTGATGACTTTACCACCATGCTTTTCACGTAAAAAGTGATTAAGTGTTGTATAGCGTTGTTTTTGCATAAAAGCTCCCGACTTAAGTAAAAATAATAAAAAAGATAATATAAGTTTATCGCTTATATTATCTTATAGAACTTAGTGGAGTGCAAGGAGCATTTCTTCTTTTCTTAGACGGATTTCTTCACAAGTATCAATCACATGCTGCCAACCTACATCCGTTGTAACTGTTCTAGAGAACTTAATAAAATCATCTCGTAAAATTTTAGTGTAGTTGATTTTAATTTGCTTTACTTCCTCTTCACTATGAGTATGACTAAGCGCTTCCAGAAATTCATTAGCCCGATGAGCAGAAACAAAAGGTAAATAGGGTTGAAGGTAGTCTAACTTTTCTTGTAGAGCCTCATAATGTTTAGCAAAGGGATTTCCCTCTACATTTTCCATATATGCAAAAAAGGCATCTAGGTTTAAAAAGGTAACATTTTTGATGGCTGAATAATCGAAGCTTTTTAACAGATGATGAAAGTCATAGAGGTGATTTTTGAGTTCCTGTTGAGTGAGTAATGGTGTCATATAGATCCCCCTTAAAAGCTAATTTCAATAAAAAATTCTCTTTCTATAGCTTAGTATATCCAGAGGGAAATGAAAAAGTGTATGTAAATTTTGCTTTATAAATTTTATAAGTTGTAATATATTAAAGGAAAGGATATGAGCCAATTATGCTTAAAACAATTATAGAAAGGTGAGAAGATGAATAAAAAGCAAATTATTGTGATTGATGATGAAGAACATATTTTAGAGCTCATTAAATATAATTTAGAAGCAAATGGTTTTAATGTCATAACCTATATAAGTGTAGAAGAAATGCAAAAGAATATAGGGGAAAATGTTGTTGACTTAATTTTACTAGATATTATGCTTCCAGGAATGGATGGTATTACGGCACTTAATATTTTTAGAAAACATGAAAAGTTAAAAAGTGTACCTATCCTGTTAGTAAGTGCTAAAGCGGAAGAAATAGATAAGATATTAGGATTAGAATTAGGCGCAGATGACTATATTACTAAACCATTTAGTGTAAGGGAATTAGTAGCCAGAGTAAAAGCCATTTTTCGTCGCTTTGAAAGAGAGGATACACCTAGCAAGAAATTGGTAGAAAATCATTTTTTACAATATAAGGAACTTAAGTTGGATATAGAAAGTCATTTGCTGACTTTTAAAGATGAAAAAATAGACTTAACTTATAAAGAATTTGAAATTTTGAAACTATTAATGAGTAATAAAGGTAAGGTACTTTCAAGAGAAGTTATATTGGATAAAGTTTGGGGCTATGATTACTACGGCGAAACACGAACAGTGGATGTACATATTCGTTATTTAAGAGCTAAACTAGAGAATTATGGTATTGGAGAGTGTATTGAAACTGTTCGGGGTGTTGGCTATAAGTTTGTGAAGGAGTAGTTTATGAAGAATAGAATCATTGGACCTGCTATAATTGCCATTTGGGTCCTTGTAATTGTTGTAGCAGTAGATGCTACTTTACTAGAAAGTAGGCTGATGAGCCAACAAGGAGAAAATATTGCTACAGATGCAATTAATCAAATGATTTATCATATTTTTACTTTAGCAGGGATTATTAGCATAGTCCTTTACTTCGTTTTAAAAAATGTCATAAAAAAGATTACAGATCCTATTGCAGCTTTAACTGAAGACGCAAAGAAGTTTCAACAGAATCAATATACACATCAATTACGGGACTATGATATGGAGGAATTACAAAACTTAGCTTATGCCTTTGACTATATGGGGGATGAATTAAGCAGAACAATTAGAAAGCTGAGACATCAGAATGCTAAGTTAGAAAGTATGTTTTCCTCTCTTGAAGAGGGGATTGTCGTAGTTGATAAAAAAGGATATATTGAAGAAACGAATGATTTGGCGAGAAAGATATTAGGTGTAAAGGGAGTTATACCAAAGCAATGTCATATTACCCATCTCCTAAGAGATGAACAATTTATCAGTTTAATAAATGAGGGTTTTAAGACAAATAAGGTACGGGTTATTGAGTTAAAGGTAGGAGAATATATTGTATATATAACAATGGTACCTGTAGAAAAAAGGGATAAAGTATATGAATATTTATTGCTTATTAAAGATGTTACTAAGCTTCGAGACTTAGAGGAGATGAAGTATCAGTTTGTGAGTAATGTTTCTCATGAACTAAAAACACCTCTTACAAGTATTCAAGGCTTTGTAGAAACCTTACAAGCAGGTGCTATAGAGAATAAGGAAGTAGCTTATCGCTTTTTAAATATTATTGATATTGAAACTAAAAGGCTCTATCGCTTAATACAAGATATTTTATTACTTTCAGAGATTGAGAATATGAATATACAGCAGTATGATGATGTAGAGGTGAGCAAAGTTATCAAAAGTAGCATAAGTTTGCTTCAAGAGCATGCAGATAAAAAATCTGTAAAGATTGTTTTTGAGGAAGAAAAAGCCATCACTCTTAAAAATATGAGTGAAGATCATTTAGAACAAGTGATGATGAACCTATTGAGTAATGCCATAAGGTATACAGATAATGGTGCGATTGTGATTACTACGGAAGAAGATGAAAAGCAACAAGTGA
Source organism: Bacillota bacterium (assembly GCA_023436395.1). Taxonomy (GTDB): domain Bacteria; phylum Bacillota; class Clostridia; order Lachnospirales; family Cellulosilyticaceae; genus Cellulosilyticum. Next base: position 15,805 of record JAEZJJ010000096.1, read on the forward strand.
TTACTATTAGAGATAGTGGGATTGGCATTCCAGAGGCAAGCTTACCTCGTATTTTTGAACGATTTTATAGAGTGGATAAAAGTCGCTCAAGGCAGAGTGGTGGAACTGGATTAGGTCTTTCCATTGTCAAACATATTGCACAGCTCTATGATATAAAAATAGAAGTAAGTAGTGAACTAGGAGAGGGAACTTGCTTTCGCTTAATTCATAATAAATAGTGGGCTATGAATAGCGTAATTATAAAAAAAGGAGAGTAAAACGAGTATAAAAATTTCTCGTTTTATTCTCCTTTTTATTTAGGATAAATAGGATAGGGTCCTATTTCTGTGGGATTTCTTTGAAGTTTTCGCCATCTTTTGGTGGTCTTGGGCCAAAGTACTGATAGAAGTCAACTTTTAAGTTACCGTTAAATAATTTACGTTTTTTACTGGCTTTTTTTCCGTAGTCTCTTTCAAAAGTATCTACTGAAGTAATAGCATATAGTGACCAAGTAGGATTGCTATCGATTAAGCGACGAAGCTCACGATGGATTTGTTCAATCTGTGATAAGTTACTAATACGTTCCCCATAAGGTGGGTTAGCGATAACAATACCATAATCACCATGAGGTAAGCTAGCTTTATGAATAGGTTTAGCAAAGAATTGAATATAGTCACCAACACCTGCAGCTTCCGCATTTTCTCTAGCTTTATTAATAACATTTCTATCAATGTCAGAAGCATAGATAATTGGATTACCTTTTTGATCTATGGCTTCTCTGGCTTCCTGACGAAGTTCTTCCCAAAGGGACTTAGGAACTTGAGGCCAGAAGGATGAAGCAAATTGCCTATTAAGCCCTGGGGCAATATTTTTAGCAAGCATTGCAGCTTCAATAGCAAAGGTTCCTGAACCACAACAAGGGTCATAGAGCATACGGCCTTTTTGCCAATAGCTAATCTGAAGTAAGGCTGCTGCCATGGTTTCTTTAAGTGGTGCTTCTACATTGTTGACACGATAACCACGTTTATGCAAACCTTCACGTCCAGTTGTATCAATGGTTAAAGTAGCAACATCTTTCAAAATAGATACTTGTACAGTATAAGAAGGACCTGTTTCTGGAAACCAATCTATTTTGTACTTCTCACTGAGTCTTTTAACAATAGCCTTTTTAGTAATAGCCTGACAGTCAGAAATACTAAAAAGCTTAGATTTAACAGATTTACCGTTGACAGTAAATTTGGCATCAGGAGTAATCCAAGCCTCCCAAGGAAGTGCATGAACCTTGTCAAATAGTTCTACGAAGGTAGTGGCTTTAAATTCACCCAATTTAATAAGTACACGGTCAGCACTACGAAGCCATAAGTTAGAAAGCACAATAGCTTCTGCATCTCCAGTATAAATAACCTTGCCATCTTGTACAGTATTTATTTCATATCCTAAATCCTCTACTTCTTTTCGTACCATTGCTTCAAGGCCAAAGGTAGAAGTAGCAATTAGTTCAAATGTCTTCATAATATTCTCCTCTAAAATACTCATTTCGTATTCTTATTGTACACCAATATATACAGGCTGTATACAATTCTTCATGCTTCGTTTTCATTCGTTGTTACATTTGGTGCGGCTATTACATAAAAATAAAAAAACTTAATATGACATACTGCTGTCTTATTAAGAGTGATATACTCATCGTATTAACGTAATGGAGTATTTAAGTAATTTAAGGGTTAGATCAAGATATAAGTATCTTATATGTTCTACAGGTTATACATATGCCTAAGTAGTTGTGGGGGCGATATATTTAATTTGTATACTCTTTAGAGCTGGTAAGTTAATGTATAGTTAAACCTTTCATTGTTAATATATTGAGATTATGAAAATAAAGGGGGGATTCTATGTCACTTAGTTTTTTCTGTGACAAGTACATGCTACCATCTGAAAATGAAGTGTTTGAAGTTTTAGGAAAAACAGTGGCAATGTGGAATGATGTGAAACTATATGTAGAAAAGTATGGACTAATAAAAGAGGAATGGAAATTTTAATGTGTTTTAGTGTTTGGTGAGAAAGCAGTATCTTCCGCTGAAAAAAGCGGGCTTCCAGAAAATATTTTAGAGAGTATATTGAGTGCAAAGCAGTATAGAGAAGGTCGTTCGTTTAATGTGGAAATAAGAACACTGCAGGATTTTGAAGTTTTAAAGAAGCTTATTGATATTAAGATTTTAATATAACACTTTATTGAAAAAAGTCCGAGTTATATAGTTATTAAGTAGTTAATAAGATATTTAATGTTTATCCAATATTAAGTTTAGGTAATATGCGAAATCTAGCTTTCCGCCAAGGAATCAGTGGGAGTTGCCATCAGCATTTTTGAATACTTAAGGCATGCGGAAGTGATTTTGAGACTGGAAAGATTTATGGCTATTATTGTGAGAAGAACAAAATCGAAGGGAGACCAGCTATGAAAAGTCAAGTATAAAATAGTTTAAGATTTTATATTTTAACGAATCTGAAAAAAGGGTAACCTTAACAAAGCTACTAAAAGCCCTTTTGAAGAAAATATATGAAATGTAA
>JAEZJJ010000098.1 GCA_023436395.1 Bacillota bacterium
CCAACGGGAGTTTGCAGGCGTTCATCTAAATAAGTGAGCTTAGTGCTTCGAAAAATACGGACCGGAGCACTGAAAGATAGCCCTTCCCCTCTCCTTTCCGCCCATCACCCTCCCTTACAAACATCCCTCGACAAATTTCAATTTATATACATATTATCGTGTAGGAAAAGTGGAGTGAGGTATTAGAAAAGAAATAATTAGAAAGTAACACATTAATATGACATGCTATTGTCCAATTTAATGTACTATTATGTAGTAAAGAAATGAAATACTGAGGGGGAGTAAAAGTGGCATTTGATTATAAAAAAGAGTACAAAGAATTTTATCATCCATCTACTAAGCCTTTAATTATTAAAGTACCAAGTATGAATTTTATTACAGTAAAAGGCAAAGGTAATCCTAATGAGGAAAAGGGAGAATATAAAAGAGCTGTAGGACTACTTTATGCAATTGCTTTTACTTTGAAAATGAGCTATAAAGGAAAACATCAGATAGAAGGTTACTTTGAATATGTAGTTCCCCCTCTAGAAGGGTTTTGGTGGCAAGAAGATATTGCAGGGATTGATTACGCCAATAAGGAAAGTTTTAATTGGATTTCAGTTATTCGTCTACCTGATTTTATAACTGAAGCTGATTTTAATTGGGCGATAGATGAGGTAACTAAGAAGAAAAAAATGGATTTTTCAAAAGTAGAATTTTGGACTCATGAGGAGGGACTTTGTGTGCAGTGTATGCATATAGGTGCCTTTGATGATGAACCTAAGACTGTTCATGAGATGGAGGAATTTATAGCTTCACAGGGCTATGTTTCAGATTTTACGAAACAAAGGCTACATCATGAAATTTATTTAAGTGACCCAAGAAAAGTATCACAAGAAAAATTAAAGACAATTATTAGGCATCCTATTAAGGAGGCAGGGAAATGAGTGGGGAATTTATTAATTTATCCAGTACCAATCTAGAGCTAGAGCACTTATGTTGTGCTATTTCAGATAAGAAGCACCAAGAGGGCGTTGAAATTAAGAAAGCATGGCTTAAAGAGAGGATAGAAGAGGGACATGTCTTTCGTAAGCTGAATGTAAAGGGGAAAGTTTTCATTGAATATGCTCCTCTTGAAAAAGCATGGGTACCTATAGAAGGTGAGAATTATACATACATTTATTGCTTATGGGTATCTGGGCAGTTTAAAGGAAAGGGGTATGGCCAGGCACTTTTAGAGTATTGTATTCAAAACTCAAAAGAAAAAGGAAGAGCAGGTATTTGCATCTTGAGTGCTAAAAAGAAGAAACCTTTTTTAGCAGATAAGAAGTTTTTAGAGAGATATGGTTTTAAGACTGTAGATAGTGTGGGAGAATATGAGCTGATGGCCCTTAGCTTTAGTGGAGAGAAGCCTTGCTTTGCACAAAGTGTGAAAGAAAACTGTAATGTAGGAGAAGAGCTAACGATTTATTACAGTCAACAATGTCCATTTATACCTCATTGTATTAAAGAGGTGGAAGGATACTGTAGAGGTAATGAAATACCACTTAGGCTCATATCCGTTGATAGTATAGAACAAGCCAAAAAGCTACCATACCTATTTAATAATTGGGCAGTTTTTTATAAGGGCAAGTTTTTAAATTTACAACTTTTAAATGAGGGACAGTTAAAAAAGGTATTGTCCCAGCAATACTAAGGAAATGAATGAGGCATATTACATTTTGGAAAAGATGTAATATGCCTTCAATTTTATTCCTATATAGGAGAAAGATATGATAAGATAATCTTGAGTAAACATTTAGAATAAAAAACAAAACGTTAATAAAGTAGAGGAGGGGTATAGTGATTGATCAAGAGTCTACTATAGGTGAGTATGTGCAGGTGTTTGATGAAGCAAAGGTATAATCCTATTTAATCATACATATTTGAAGGATTTATAGAAAACTAATATTACATAAGATTAACAAGAATGAAGGAGAATAGGATGCTAGAATATTTATCAGTTAATAATAAGGAATATAAGATACTAAAATTATTAGGCAAAGGAAAGGGAGGCTATTCTTATCTTGCTTCTCGTGAAGGAAAGGAATATGTTTTAAAGCAAATCCATCATGAGCCTTGTGATTACTATCAGTTTGGCAATAAAATTGAATCAGAGATGAGAGATTATAAAAGGTTAGTGGATATTGGGATTACTATGCCAAAGCTATATGAAGTAGATATTGAAAATGAACGTATTTTAAAAGAATACATAGAAGGAAGTACCATTTATGATTTAGTGTTAGAGGATCAAATGAAATCAGATTATCTAGTACAAATCAAAGAGATGTGTCACCTATTATATGCACATCAAACAAATATAGATTATTTTCCAACGAATTTCGTAGTACAAGATGAAAAGATTTTTTATATTGACTATGAATGTAATGAGTATATGGAGGAGTGGAACTTTGAAAACTGGGGAATAAAGTATTGGTCTAAGACACCAGAATTCTTACAGTATGTCAAAGAACACTCATAATAAGGCTGAATGAAAATAGTGATATTAAGATAAGTAAGTAAAGGATTAGGTTTGTGGAAAGAAAATAGGATAAATACATATATAGGAGGGGTTACAACAAAATGGGTGAATTATCTAAGTTAATTAATATAGGAGAGGAAATAGAAAGGCAATTAGAAGAAGTAGGAATTAAGACTTATGATGAACTAAAAACTGCAGGAAGCAAAGAGGCATGGCTTAAGATTTATGAGATGGATAAATCTGCGTGTACGCATAGGCTAATGGCCCTTGAAGGAGCCATTCAAGGTATTAAAAAGGCATTATTAGACGAGAAAGTGAAAGCAGATTTAAGAGTATTTGTAAAAACTATAAAAAACGATAGAATATAAAGTGTTATGTTAATAGGATATCTTGTTTGATAGTGAGCTAAGAATAGATTGATGCTAAAATGAAAGGAAAAGGACAGATATAATGAACATACAAATTTTTGGAACTAAAAAGTGCTTTGATACAAAAAAAGCTGAACGATATTTTAAAGAACGTGGTATTAAGTATCAGTTTATAGATATGAAGGAAAAAGGAATGAGCCAAGGAGAATTAAATAGCGTTAAGCAGTGTGTAGGTGGTATCGAGAATATGATCAATAAAGAATGCAAAGATAAAGAAGCCCTATCACGCATTGAATTTGCCTCAAATATAAACAAAGAAAAGAGAGTACTTGAATATCCACAACTTTTAAAAACCCCCATTGTAAGAAATGGAGGACAAGCAAGCATAGGCTATCAACCAGAAATTTGGAAACAATGGAATGAGTAGTAAATAGAGAGCATACAGGACATTTAGTAAAATAAATGGTTTGTATGCTCTTTGCAATTGATGAGAAGTAATAACAAATTTGACTGACTACAATAACAAGGTTGAGGGAGACCAGCTATGAAAAGTCAAGTATAAAATAGTTTAAGATTTTATATTTTAACGAATCTGAAAAAAGGGTAACCTTAACAAAGCTACTAAAAGCCCTTTTGAAGAAAATATATGAAATGTAA
>JAEZJJ010000018.1 GCA_023436395.1 Bacillota bacterium
GTCGGGCTCATAACCCGAAGGTCATAGGTTCAAATCCTGTTCCCGCTACCACATGCCCAGATAGCTCAGTCGGTAGAGCAGAGGACTGAAAATCCTCGTGTCGCTGGTTCGATTCCGGCTCTGGGCATTACCCTATAAAGAGTAGGTTAATCAACATAGGTCAGAAAATCCACCTAGTTCGATTCCAACTTTGGGCATTTATGTGGGTCACTAGCTCAGTCGGTAGAGCACTTGACTTTTAATCAAGTTGTCCGGGGTTCGATTCCCCGGTGGCTCATACATTAAGGTCTTACAGTTAACATTTGTTAGTTGTAAGGCCTTTTTAGCATTTAGTCAGTTAAAGATTCTTTTTTATTAATATATTTACAATGTAAAGGACTGAATTAAAATGAATAATTATCTTACACAGCAAGATATTGATAAAATGAAAAAGGAAATAGAATATAGAAAAGTGGTAGTAAGAAAACAAAGAAATGAAGAAGTAAAAGAAGCAAGAGCACATGGAGATTTAAGTGAAAACTATGAGTATAAAGCAGCTAAGCGTGAGCGAGGTAGAAATGAAGGTCGCATTAAATACTTAGAAAGAATGATAAAAACAGCTACTATTATCACTGATAATACAGAGGATTATGAGGTTGGATTAGGAAAAATCGTGGATGTTTATTTTATTGAGGATGATATGAATATACAGTATGAAATAGTCACAACTATGGAAACAGATGCAATCAATAATAAAATAAGTATTGAGTCTCCACTTGGAAAAATGATTTATAGAAAAAGGGTAGGAGATATAGTTTCAATAGAATCTCCAGATGGAGAATATAATGTGCGTATAGAATCCATAAGTAAAAAGTAAGGATAGTCCTATAAATTTATTTAGAAACAGAATAAATAACGACAAGCTAGAATATAATTTATAAATAGATTTATGGGGGATGTTATATGAATCAGATGGAATTTAAAATACTTAGGCGTGCACAAGATAATGCAAAGGAAGTAGATCATTTAAAAGTATTTTTAGCAAATCAAGGAGTGAATCTTAATCAAATTCAGAAAGATCCTGATAGTTATCAAGATATTATAAAGCAGTATAGTAAAAACTGTGTTAATGCAGGATTATTTGAAGAAAGTAGAGAGAGATTAGAAATAGAGTTCTCAAGGTTATGTGATTATCATAGGAAGAATGAGATTAATCTAGTTGAGCAATTTTATAGTACTGCGAAGGAAATTATTTTATCAGTACCTGATTTAGATACCAATAAATAATGGGCCAAGTTAATAATATTGGTCCATTATTTATTGGTATCTATTAGGGGGAGTACGGATGGATAATTTGAATTTATGTAGAGAGTAAGGTAAACTATAAAAAGAAATAAGACTTAAGAAGAGTATGGAACAATTAAGAGTATGTAGAAGAGAGGTTATTAAAGCAGAGCATATAACTTTGGTTAAGCTTTTTAAAGATAAAATACAAGGTATTAGCTTAGTAAATAATGAAGTAAAATTTTGAGTATTATAGTATAATAAATTAATGTAAAAAGGTATGGATTTTAGAGTGTATATTTACGATATATAACGTAAGAAATTATTGAATGTAGAACGTTAATACGATAGATAATTTGTAAGTGAGAGTATAGGGAGGATATTATGGGCAAAATTTTTTGCTTAATGGGTAAAAGTAGTACAGGCAAAGATACTATTTTTGAAGCCTTAAAAACAGATAAATCACTGAACTTAAAACCTATTGTACCTTATACAACAAGGCCAAAGAGAAGTAGTGAACTAGAGGGTGAAAGCTATCACTTTATTGATAAAAATAAATTAGATGAATATGATAAGCAAGGTAAAGTTATTGAACAAAGATGTTATCAGACAGTAGAGGGACCTTGGTATTATGCTACAATAGATGATGGACAAATAAATTTAGAGAAGAATAACTATATTATTATAGTGACATTAGAAGCCTATACTAATTTAGTAAAGTATTTTAATTCTGAGAATGTTATTCCATTGTATATAGAAATAGAAGATGGGCTTCGTTTAGAACGAGCTTTAACAAGGGAAAGATCTCAGAGTAACCCTAAGTATGAGGAATTATGTAGAAGGTTTTTAGCAGATAATAAGGACTTTAGTGAAGAAGTATTGTGTGTAAATAAAATAATTAAAAGGTATGAGAATATTGAATTAGAAAAGTGCATTAATGATATCAAAGAGGATATAAAAGTATTAAGCTAAAATAGTAATAGGTGATTAAGGAAATATAAGAATGGATAAGCTTTAATAAACAGGATTCATAGCTTGCATTTATTATTTGATTGTCATAGAATGAATTGAGGGAAGTTTATTAAAAAATAAGAGTGGGGGGAGTTATTATGGCTAATATGCAGATAAATCAAATAAAGATGCCAACTTTAAGAGAAGTATCTACAGTATCTGAAGTTAAAGTAGATAAAGATTTTAAATTTACCCTACTAAGTCAAATAGATCAATCAGAATTACAAGATAAGCTTAAAGAAATGGTTGACCAGATAACTAAGCAAGGACAAAAAATTTCAGAACATATGGATATTAGGGATTTAAAAGTTTATAGAACAATGATTTCTAGTTTTATTAATGAGGTAGTAGCAAATGCCCATAAGTTTTCTAGGGAAAACTTTTTAGATAGAAGAGGAAGACATCGTGTTTATGGAATCGTAAGGGTAGTGAATGAAAAAATAGATGAATTAGCTCGTGAACTACTTAGTTCAGAGAAAAATCAAGTTAATATATTAGAACGTATCGGAGAGATACAAGGACTAGTGTTAGATATTATTACTTAATGTTCGTGAAATAACTCACGAACATTTTTAATACAAAGAAATTAAAGGAGGGTAGAAAGGAGTAAATCCTTACTACAGTTACACATGAGGGAATTTCAAGATATAATAGGCAATGAAGATGTAAAGGACTATTTTATAAAGGCATTAACTAAAGATCATTTATCACATAGTTATATATTTGAAGGCCCTTATGGTGTTGGGAAGAAGACTTTTGCTAGAAAGTTAGCAAAGGCTATTTTATGCGAAAATAGAGATGAGGATAAGGCTTGTCATAGATGTCAATCTTGTCATATGGTAGAGGCAGGAACTCATCCAGATATTATTACCATTGAAAAGGACACCAAGGTTACAAAGGTAGATAATATTAGAGAAAATATTGTACGTGAGATGGAAATTAAGCCTTATCAATCTAATCATAAGATTATTATAGTTAATGCAGCAGATACCATTAATATACAAGGTCAAAATGCAATGTTAAAAACTATAGAGGAGCCACCTAAATATGGAATTATCATTTTAGTTTGTGAGAATTTAGCAAGTATGCTACCGACGATTAAATCACGTTGTATTACAGTGAGGTTTAATTCATTAAGTAAGGAAAGAATGAATGAGTACTTACAAGGTAAAGGGATAGGCGAAGCAGAAAGACAAGTCTATGCTAAATTATCAGAAGGAAGTATAGGTGTTATTAACGATATTTTACAAGATGAAACTTATATAGAACTTAGAAAGCAAAGTGCTGCTTACTTAGAAAGATTAGGTAAGGCAAACTTATTACAACTATATGATTTAGTAAAAGAGATTACAGACCAAAAAGAACAGATAGAGCAAATCTTAGAATTTTGGTTATATTGGTATAGAGATGTTGCTGTTATTAAGACAAGTGGTAGTGATGATCTATATTATATAGATTACCAAAAACAGCTGTTGGACATGTCTCAAAATATAACGTATAATAAGGTTAGTCAGAATATAGAGTCGATTAAATACGCAATTTTAGATATAAAACAGAATATATATAGTACGTTTGTTATAGAGAATTTATTACTTAAACTGAAGGAGAGAAAAAAATGATAACTGTTATTGGTATAAGATTTAGGCGTGCCGGTAAAGTCTATTATTTTGCACCCGAAGATAATGTGTTATATAATCAAGGGCAACATGCCATTGTTGAAACAGCTAGGGGAGTGGAATATGGAGAAGTTGTAATTTCTAATAAAGAGGTATCAGATGAAGAAGTGGTACAACCTTTAAAAAAGGTAATTAGGCTGGCTACGGAAGAAGATGATGAAAGATATAAACAGAATAAGGCAAAAGAAAAAGAGGCATTCTTTATTTGTAAGGAAAAAATTATTAAGCATAAATTAGATATGAAACTAATAGATGTTGAATATACTTTTGACAATAATAAAGTATTATTTTATTTTACCTCATATGAACGTGTAGACTTTAGAGAGTTAGTTAAAGAATTAGCTTCTATTTTCAAAACACGTATTGAGCTTAGACAAATTGGTGTAAGAGATGAAACGAAAATGTGCGGTGGCATAGGTATTTGTGGACGTTCTTTATGTTGCAACTCATTTTTAGGAGATTTTCAACCAGTTTCTATTAAGATGGCTAAAGAACAAAGTTTATCACTTAATCCAATTAAAATCTCAGGTATTTGCGGAAGATTAATGTGTTGTTTAAAATATGAGCAAGACTGCTATGTTGAAATTAGAGGGCGTTTACCTGTTGTAGGAGATATTGTTATCACACCAGATGGAAAAGGTGAGGTATTATCTGTAAATGTTCTTCGTGAGCAAATTAAAGTTGCTGTTCAGAAGAAAGATAAGGATGAAAAAGAGGCAATGATGTATCACTCTACAGATCTTAAGATTATTAAGAAAAAGAAATGTGGAGGTTGCCACAACGGAGGAGAAATTGACAAGGAATATGAAGGATTTGACTTTAGTTCGCTGGAATGAGAGAGTTGATGACTTAGAAAGAAATGGCTATAGATTAATTCAAAATCCCGAGGTATTTTGCTTCGGGATTGATGCTATTTTATTAGCACATTTTGCAAGGGTCTCAAATCATAAGCAAAAAATATTAGATATAGGAACAGGAACAGGTATTATACCTATTGTAATGCATGCAATCTATCAAAAAGGACATTATACAGGTATTGATATACAGGAACAAATGATTGAAATGGCAAATCGATCTGTAATGCTTAATGAAATAGAAGCAGATGTACAGATGAAGACAGTAGATATTAAAGAGTATAAAGAGCATTTTAATTCAGGTGAATTCGATATCATTACATGTAATCCTCCTTATATGAAGGGTGATTGTGGGCTGAAAAATGAACATCCATCTAAGACTATTGCTAGACATGAAGTGGCATGTACACTAGAAGATATTATTAGTGCAGCAGGTTATATGTTAAAGTATGGTGGAAAGATGTGTATGATTCACAGACCTCATCGTTTAGTAGATATTTTGGCTACTATGAGGCAATATAAGATTGAGCCAAAAGTTATGAGGATGATTTACCCTAAGCAAGGGAAGGAACCAACTATGGTCCTTGTAGAAGGGGTTAAAAATGGAAGACCTGAATTAAGAGTGCAAGCACCTCTCATTGTATATAATGAGGATGGTACTTATACTGATGAAATCAATGAGATTTATGGCAAAAAGGGTCGCCAAGAATAATCAAAAGGCTTTCAATGAAGATTATTTATAAAAGATTGAGCATAGCTGTTTGCGTTGGCAGACAGTTATGCTCAATCTTTTTATTATTGATGTAACCTTTTGCTATTCCAAATTGTTCTATTAGTGAAAGGCTTTTCGCGTACAAAGGAGGATTATATGAGAGAATCAGTAGACGTGCTGATTGACAAGTACAAGAACAATCTGTATGTAATTGCATTCAATATCTGTAAGAATGTGCAAGACTCAGAAGATGTTGTTCAAGATACTTTCATTCAATACATATCATTAAAAAAGGATTTTGAAACAGAACAACACATCCGTGCATGGCTGATACGAGTGGCAATTAATAAAGCTAAAAATAAGAATAAGACTTTTTTCAGGCGAAACATACTTCCTTTAGAAGATTATATGGACACATTAACTTTTGAGTCTGATGAGTCATCTGAATTATTTGAAAAGGTGATGGGGCTATCAGAAAAATTTCGTATTGTCATTCATCTATTTTATTATGAAGACTATTCTATAAAAGAAATTTCAAATATTCTAAGAATATCGGAAAGTAATGTGAAAGTTCGACTATCACGTGGAAGGATGTTACTTAAAAACACACTAAAGGAGGTATGGGAAGATGACAAATAAGGAAAAATACAAACAAGCATTTTCTACAATGCATATCTCTGATGAATTTTCTTTGGAGGTAAAAAAAGTGACAACTACTAATAGAAAAACAAAATTAAAACGATTGGTTGCATGTATTGCTGCCTGTGTATTGATTGTAGGCAGTGCTACTGTGGCATACGCTATTGATTTTTTGGGAATTCAGCGTACTTTACAGCTTTGGATAGGTGGAGAGCAATCAAATGTAACCATTCAATTTGACGGAAATGGAAATTACGTTATGGACTATATCGATGGTGAGGGGAACAGTAAACATCAAGGAGGAGGTGGTGTGGCACTTGATGCTTTTGGTAACGAACGTCCCTTAACAGAAGAAGAAATTATGGAAGACATCACAGCTCCTGAGGTTTCTTATAAAGAAGATGGTTCTGTTTGGGTATATTGGTTCAATCAAAAGATTGATATTACAGATAAATTCAAAGACAACATCTGCTATATTAAACTAGAAAATGGAGATAAAACTTTGTATATGACTGTTAGATATAAAGATGGCTATTCTACATCTCCCCATAAGTTTATAATACCTTAATTCCCAGCTAATCTTACAGAGGTCAAATGATTATAATATAAATTTGTCGATAAGCTACATTTTAATAAAATAGTTATTTTATATAGTACTAGGACTGCCTATCTTCAGGAAGTCCTAGTACTATATTTAAGTATCAATAGATTTTTTAATGCATATTTTATTGAATAATCTAATAAGTAAAATATTTCGGCATAGAAGCCATATCTAATAAATATAAAATTTTATAAAAATAAATAGTGCAGTAAATCTATAGTAGCCCATAGTTATAGGATAATAAGTTCTATATAAGAGGGTATATAAATTTTAGAAAAGGCTATATAATATAAGAAGAGTATTAATACGAAAGATAAGAGAGGACCATGAAATGGAATATGGCACACTTACCTTATGTGCAACACCAATTGGTAATTTAGAAGATATAACATATAGGGCAGTAAGGTTATTAACAGAAGCAGATTTTATCGCAGCAGAGGATACAAGACATACGAAGAAGTTGCTCAATCACTTTGATATTCATACAAGATTAATTAGTTATCATGAACATAATAAGATAGAAAAAGGACCTGAATTAATTCGTCTTTTAAAAGAAGGTAAGAATATAGTTTTAGTAACAGATGCGGGAACCCCAGGGATTTCAGATCCAGGTGAAGATTTAACAAGATTAGCTTTAGAAGAAGGTATAACAGTGACTTCTGCTCCAGGTGCCGTAGCAGGTATTACTGCACTTATTATTTCGGGGCAATCCACAAGACGTTTTATTTTTGAAGGTTTTTTACCAACTCATAAAAAAGAAAAAGCTCAGGTTTTAGACCGATTAAAAGATGAAACACGAACTGTTATTTTATATGAAGCACCTCATCGATTAATGAAAACTTTAGAAAGCTTATATGAGGCAGTAGGGAATAGAAGTATATCCATAACTAAGGAGTTAACTAAAAAGTATGAAACAGTATTAAAAACTACTTTATCAGAAGCTGTAGAATATTTTAAGACTGAAGAGCCTAGAGGTGAATATGTACTGATCTTAGCAGGAAAAGATGAGAAAGAGCTTCAAGAGGAAATACAAGAAGGATGGAGTAATATGTCCATTGAGGAACATATGAAAGTTTATCTAAGTAAAGGAATAGATGAAAAAAGTGCAATGAAGCAAGTCGCTAAAGATAGAGGGGTAAGTAAGAGAGAAATTTATGCTGTTATACACCAGTAAATAACCTTGAAAATTTTAATTATAAATAAAAACAAGTAATTATGATTGAAAAAAGCTACAATAAAAAGTTTAATATAAATAGGAGAATAAATTATATATTAAGGTGGGATAAAATGAAATATGAAATTTTATATGAAGGGGCATTTCCTATTGTAAAATGCCAATTAAGTAGAGGAGAAAGAATAAAAGCTGAGTCTGATGCCATGATAGGAATGTCTAATACAATTGATGTTACTGGAGGAGCAGAAGGTGGTATTGTAAGAGGACTTACTAGAATGTTAGCTGGTGAGAGTTTCTTTTTCCAATACCTAACTGCAGCTAGAGGAGATGGGGAAGTACTTTTTGGTCATCCTCTTCCAGGTGGAATTATTGATGTAGAACTAGATGGATCCTATGGTTTACAAGTGCAAAAGGATGGCTTTCTGGCAGCAACAGAAGGTGTAGAAGTTAGTACCAAAGCTCAGAATATAGTAAAAGGATTTTTTTCTGGAGAAGGTTTCTTTATATTAAATGTTACAGGTAGAGGAACGGTATTTTTAAGTTCTTATGGTTCTATTCATGCTATTAATTTAGAACCAGGACAGGAATATATTGTAGACAATGGACACTTAGTAGCATGGGCGGATTACATGCAATATAATATTGAAAAGGCATCTAATAATGGTTGGTTTAGAAGTATTGCATCAGGAGAATGTTTAGTATGTCGTTTTCGCGGACCAGGAATTGTATTAATTCAAACACGTAATCCTCATGGTTTTGATAGTTGGTTATGTAGGTTAGGATTTACTAAAGCAAATCATAATTAAGATATAAATATTAGAGTAATACTGGATTAAGAGTTATAAAATAATAAAAGGGTTATAAAGCGAGATTAAAGTTGACGAGCCTGTAAAGTAAAGTCTGTAAAATACAGCTTTCTATGATAAAATCAAAATATCATAGGAGGCTGTTTTTATGGGAAAAAGAAGAGAAATGAACAACCAAAAGAAAAATATTATTGAAAGCTTGA
>JAEZJJ010000020.1 GCA_023436395.1 Bacillota bacterium
TAGGAAACATACATGAAATCAGCTTTCACAAGCTATAATGAAAATCTGGTATCTAAATGGTAATACTTCTAATAGCAGGCATAGCTCGTCGCACTTTCTGACAATAAGATTTCGTGTAGGAAACTGAGAAATAACAACTGTTAAGAACAAGGTATTGTGTATAAAACACGAGTAGGAAATTTTTAAATCATCAGTTGTTATAAGCCTGTTAAATACCTTAAAAGGAGAATTACGATGGATGCAATTATTGAAAGATGTGCAGGATTAGATGTACACAGAGATATAGTTATGGTATGTGTCCTAGTTGGTGAATTAGAAAAGGCACCTAAAAAAGAAATAAAGGAATTTACAACTACTACAAAAGGCTTAATGGAGTTATTAGATTATTTAACAGAGATGAAATGTACACACGTTGCAATGGAGAGCACAGGAGTGTATTGGAAACCAGTATGGAGTATTCTAGAAGAAGGAGATATGGACTTATTAGTTGCAAATGCTAAAAAGATAAAAAATGTACCTGGAAGAAAAACAGATGTAAAAGATGCAGAGTGGATTGCTAAGTTATTAAGAAGTGGATTGATTGAGAAAAGTTTTGTGCCAGAAGAAGAAATTAGAGACTTAAGGGACTTAACAAGATTAAGAAAAAGTTTACAAGGGGAATTAAATAGAGAGATTAATAGAGTACACAAGGTGCTACAAGATGCAAACATAAAGGTTTCTACAGTATTATCAGATATAGTTGGAGAGACAGGAAGGCAAATATTAAATCAAATCATAACAGAAAGGGCAATAACAAAAGAGTTTGTAGAGAGGCTTTATAGTGGAAGAGGAAAAGGAAGATTAAAAGCGACTGTAGAAGAAATGTATGAAGCATTAAATGGAAAAATAAGAAAGCACCATAGACAGATGTTAAAAATAAATATGCAACATATTAACTTCATAGAAGAGCAGTTGTTAGAAGTAGAAAAAATGATAGATGAAATACTACAAGATAAGCAAGAAGAAGTAGAGATTTTAGATAGTATACCAGGTATTGATAAAAGAGGGGCTAGTGTAATTATTGCAGAAATAGGAACAGATATGAAACAGTTTCCGAGTAGTAGTGCAATAAGTTCTTGGGCAGGAATCTCCCCCGGGAATAATGAAAGTGCAGGTAAAAAAAAAGAAGTCACATATTGCATGGAGATAAATGGTTAGTAAGTGTATTGTGCGAGTGTGCATGGGCTGCAAGTTTAAGAAAAGATAGTAGAATGAGTAAAAAATACTGGTCAATGGTAAGTAGAATGGGAAAAAAGAAAGCACTTTTGGCATTAGCTCATACATTATTAAAAGTGTGTTATAAACTATTAAGTACGAGAGAAATGTATAAAGAACAAGAAGATGAATATTTAGCAAAAAAAGATTATGAAAGAGAAAAACGATTAATAAGGCAACTCCAAGCCAAAGGATATGTAGTAGAGAGAGCTTAGTAGAAGGTAAAAAACAGACCTTCTAGCGAAGGTCTATTTACCATGCTTAACTATAGGCATTGGAACCTTTAGATTTTCGTAGGAAAGTGCGTTCTTTACTTTCCTAGACTATGGGGAGTACAGAGGGGAATCCCCTGTGTCGTATTAAGGAGGGTGCTCGCTGACCGATCTTTGTCAGTGCCGAAGGGAACCTAGAGTTCCCTAGCGGAAGAGATGTGGACGCTAGTCCACTTTCTTGTATTAGCATATTCTTAAGGAATTGTAAGGATTATAGTGGGGGTGTTGTAATAATGCTTTTATATAATTGTTTTTAAAGGAGGTTAATCTCAGTTATAATAGACTTAAGAATAAAAAGAAGGTGGAAAAGGCGTATGATGTATACCGTACTAGTATGTGATGATGATAAGCTTATTGTGAATTCTATAGCAATTCATTTGCAAAAAGAAGGTTATCGTATTTTAAAAGCCTATAATGGTATAGAAGCATTAGAAATCATAGAAAAACAAGAAGTACATCTTATCCTAATGGATATTATGATGCCCCAACTAGATGGTTTATCGACCATACTTAGAATAAGGCAAGAAAAGAATATACCTATTATTATTTTATCAGCTAAAAGTGAGGATACAGATAAAATAGCAGGGCTTAATTTGGGGGCTGATGATTATATGACTAAACCTTTTAATACTTTTGAGCTTTTAGCAAGGGTAAAGTCACAGCTTAGACGTTATACGAAGTTAGGTGCCATGCAGCAAGCACCTCAGCTGTTGATGAGTGGTGGTTTATGCATGGATACAGTAGCTAATACAGTTTATGTAGATGGAGAATTGGTGAGGCTTACCCCTACAGAATATAAAATTTTACAATACCTCATGGTTAATATGGGACAGGTCTTATCTATGCATCAGATTTATGAAAATGTATGGCATGATACACCTTTTGCACCAGAGAATACGGTAGCAGTTCATATTCGTAGATTAAGGGAAAAAATTGAGATTAATCCTAAAGAACCTAAATATATAAAGGTGGTGTGGGGTAGTGGATACCTGGTGGAAAAAATTAATTTATAGTAGTTGGTTAAAGGCTGTTGCAGTCTTGGGATTTTCGATAGTAGGTTTTTTAACGCTGGTTATTGCTTTAAGTAGTCTTGTAATAACAAATCAAGATAGTATTTATGATACATATGAAACCTTTATTCAAAAGGCAGGATATGTCAGAGACTATATTGTACGTTATAGAAGTCCTGAGATTATTGATAATATATGGGCAGAAGATATTCAGAAGTATAAAGATGCCTATGGGGAATTATTAACCGATGAAGAAGCTAGACAGATGATTATCAAAGACCGTAAGGATTACCAAAGGATTATAGAAAATGAACTTTATAAAAATAGTATCAATGTAGACTTCTATGCTAAAAGTTTAAAAGATAATATTGTGATTACTAATATGGATACCTCAGTTGGAGAAGAAAATATACTTAATAATTTAACTAATAGAGAAGTATATTTAATAGGTGATGGTCATTATATTAATAATATAAGCATGGAATATGGAGAATATGGCATTCACGGATATGATGTAGACGTATATGAGATATACAATAATAATTCAATAACCCACTATAGTTATTATGAAGGTGCGGGTTTTGAGGATGAAGATGAATATGAGGTTTATGTGGCGCTTAAACAACCACTAGAGATAGGAGATGCATTTTATACTTATAAGCAAAATTTTGTGAATTTGTACAACCTTAAGTGGAGTTTTACTTATAAAATAATGGCTTTTACTGTATTAGTTGGTATTTTGCTAATCATTTATTGGCTTATAGTAGTAGGAAGAAATAATAGAGAACAAGGTATTCAATTGAATGCGTTTGATAAGATACCTTGGGAGCTTCAATTTGTCATATTAGGTATTGGTACAATACTATTTGTGAGGCTTATATACAAAATAGATGATGCTTTTAGGTTAGAAAGTGCCCTTCCTTATATAGGCACAAGAACTGATTCTACAATTTTTGTTATAGTTGCTATGGTATTTGGTGTAACAAGTTGCTATGTAGGAATGGGCCTTGCTATAGTAAGCAGCTTTATTAAACATATTAAAAACAAAAGTTTATGTAAGTATATTGGGATTATAAGAGTGATTAAACTTTTAAAAGACTGCTTGATGACAGAAAGAATGTTAGTGGTTGCTACAGTTGTAATTGCAGCAACTAATGTAGGTGCATTTATTATAAGTTTCCTAATAGCATATGCTTTTGAATCCGTAGCAGTATTTGTAATCTTAATCATTATTTGGAGTAGTATTTTAATATTAATACTAGCTAAAGTCGCTCTTGATTATAGAAGTATTTTACAAGGGACCAAGAATATTGCCCGGGGAAACTTAGAACATAAAATTCAATTAGAAAAGTCTCTCCCAGTTCTTGTAGACTTAGCAGATACAGTAAATACGATAGGGACAGGTCTTCATAAGGCAGTAGCTCAATCTGTAAAAAGTGAACGTTTAAAAGCTGAACTTATTACCAATGTTTCTCATGATTTAAAGACCCCTCTTACTTCTATTATCAGTTATATTGATTTATTAAAAGGTGAAGAGATTAATAATGAAGTGGCAAAAGAGTATATAGGAATATTAGATGAGAGAAGTAGCAGGTTAAAGCAACTCGTTGAAGATTTAGTAGAAGCCTCTAAAGCTATTACAGGTAATGTAGAAGCTAAACTAGTACCTTTTAGGTTAGATGAACTTGTACTTCAAGCAGTAGGAGAATATACAGATAGACTTGAGGCTCAAGGTTTACAACTTGTTATAACCCAAGTTCAAGTAGCTGAAGTAATGGGTGATAGTAGGCATGTATGGCGTATAGTAGAAAATTTACTTTCTAATGTCAGTAAATATGCAATGCCGCACACCAGAGCATATATGGAAGTACTAAACCAAGGAGACTATGGTACTTTTATTATCAAAAACATCTCTAAAGAAGCACTTAATATTGAGCCAGAGGAACTCACAGAGCGCTTTGTAAGAGGGGATGCCTCTAGAACAACAGAAGGTTCTGGATTAGGTCTTGCTATAGCTCAAAGTCTTATCGATTTACAAGCTGGTCAAATGACCATTAGTATAGATGGGGACCTCTTTAAAGTTGAGGTAAAGATACCAACAGTAAAAAATAGAGTTTCCTTAGAAAAATAAATTGAAACAACTTTATTTAATGGGGTAATTTAATATGTCCCAATAGGTTAGGCTTTATTGCGTAGTGGTTTTTAACCACTACGCTTATTCTTTGTTCAGTGAGAAATTGCAGATAACCTAGATGAACTACCCAATAAAATCTACACTATAAGCTAATATATAAAATTAATTTTTTTAATAATACAGACAATAAACTATTAACATCTTATAAAATATGATAATATAAAATAAAATATTGTATAATTAAAATAATAGAGTTGTACATAGCAAAATAAGGAATATACATTTATTGATAAACCATGTAATAGTTAGGCATATTAAATATAAACGAATAGACGACGGATGAGATAAGGAGGAGTCTATGATCATTGATGAGATACTGGGTATACAAAAAATTAAGAATAGAAATATTAGAATAACGACAAGGCAAGCCGTTAGAGCCATTGTCTTAAGAGATAATAAAATTCTTATGGTACACACGAATAAAGGTGATTATAAGTTCCCTGGTGGTGGAATTAAAAGACAGGAGAATCATGAAGAAGCATTGAGAAGAGAAGTAATAGAGGAAACAGGATATATTATACAACAATTAGGGAAATGTGCAGGTGTTATCGTCCAAAGAAATCCCAATCAATTTGATTCAACAGGTATATTTGAAATGACTTCCTATTACTATTTTTGTGAAGTGAAGAACAATACTACCAAACAGCATCTGGATAAATATGAGGAGGAGCAAGAATTTGAGCCTAGATGGATTGAACTAGATGAAGTCATTGCCAAAAACGAAGCAATTCTTACACAAAAAGGTACTCAGATTAATCCATGGGTTTATAGAGAAACCTTAGCCCTTAGAAAGCTTAAGGAATCAGGTATAATACCAGAATATTAGTAAGATAATATAAAAGCATATAAAAAGGAATAGACTGAGCATATGATGTACTTGGTCTATTCCTTTTTGTATGCTTTATTTTATGTATTTATTCATTACTATTATTTTGTCTAGTAATCTCCAGATAATTATAAAGAGTAAATTTAGAGATATTTAAGAATTCACAAACCCGATCACCAGATTTCGTAATAAGGAAAGCACCTTTACTGTCTAGGAAACGAATAATTTGCATTTTCTCATCTTTATTAAGATGATTCATTGGTTTCTCAAACATATTTTCACATTGAATAAGTAAATTATCCATAAGTTGATTAACATCGGCTGTGAAAAGTTCATTGGACGAAGGCGTAGATGGGGAGTAGTTATTGAAAATTTTAAGGTACTCCTCACATTTTAGTGTATCTGTAATATCTGTATTGATGCAGATTGCCCCAATATTGGTACCATGATCATCTTGTATAAACATAGAGGAGCCTCGAATGATTTTACCATTACGCATGTGTACAATTTTATTGTAAATATGTGTATCAGAGGTTGTTTTGTTAATGACCTCTAAGCCCCAATTGCCACCACAATCCCCTATTTTACGACCTGTAACATGGCCATTACGGATATCTACTATACTATGTTCGTATTCTTTGGTGTTGTCATGAAGTACAATTTCACAATTTGTACCAAGATGATTTTCTAATAAGTCTAGTATGCCTGTAAACATGTCCATATTATCATAAATGGTTTTCATAGTCACTCCTCCTAATAGTTTTTATATTTATAAGTATACCATAATTAAGAATTAAATAAATAAAAAAGTATATTTTAGGATAAATAATATATGTAAATAGATAAAAAATATATTAAGAAAAAAAAGCAACATAAATGCATATTAATACATAAAAAAAAGAATGAATTAATAAAAAATATATATTATTTTTATAAAATTTAAGATTAAATTATTAAAAAAAGTAATATAATAACTATACATATGAAAAAAAATAATATATAATTCAATTATAATCTTATGTAATAAAAGCTGATAAGATTTAATTAGAATTGTTGTAACTAATAAATATTTAGAATACATAAGGAGGTAAGGATAATGGGTAGTGTTCTCGAACAAATTGGTGCCTATGGTATTGTGCCAGTAGTAGTCATTAACAAAATTGAAGAAGCAAAACCACTTGCTAAAGCATTATGCGATGGAGGACTTCCAGTAGCTGAAGTTACATTTAGAACAGCATGTGCAAAAGAAGCAATTAGTATGATGTCAAAAGAATTTCCAGAAATGTTAATTGGAGCGGGGACAGTTCTTACCACTCAGCAAGTTGATGAGGCAGTAGAAGCAGGTGCAAAATTTATTGTAAGCCCAGGGCTTAATCCCAAAGTGGTTAAGTATTGTGTAGAAAAAGGAATCCCTGTAACACCAGGTTGTGCAAATCCTTCAGATGTAGAACAAGCTATTGAACTTGGCCTTGATGTAGTAAAAATCTTCCCAGCTGAAGCAGTTGGTGGCATTAAACTTATTAAATCAATGGCAGGACCATACACAAATATGAAATTTATGCCTACAGGTGGTATCAATGCTAAAAATCTTAATGATTACTTATCATTTGATAAAATTATTGCTTGTGGTGGTAGCTGGATGGTAGACCCAAGCTTAGTAGCAGCTGGTGAATTTGATAAAATCACAGAAATGACAAGAGAAGCAGTAACACAAATGTTAGGTTTTGAACTTGCTCATGTAGGAATTAATGCAGAGTCATCAGAAGCAGCTTCAGAAGTAGCTCATGCATTTCATAATTTATTCAATACAGGATTAAAGGAAGGTAATAGTTCCATCTTTGCTGGTAAAGGGATTGAAGTGATGAAAACGCCATACCTTGGACAAAAGGGGCATATTGCATATAAAACAAATTATATTGAAAGAGCAGTAGCTTATCTTAAAGCGAAAGGTATTAAGATGAATGAAGAATCAGCTAAATATAATGCTAAAGGTAAACTCGTAGCTATTTACTTAGAACAAGAAATTAGTGGCTTTGCTATTCATTTATTACAAAAGTAATAGACAATAAATGATACATAACTGTCTTAGGTAGACAATTTAACAATATGATGACTAAGAAATTAAATGAATTTAGATAAATACTAGAATGATGCCATAGTTATAGCTACTAATAAATACTATATCATTCAATTCATAGAAAGAATTAATAATAAATGATAAAAAAGGAGAATAACTAATGAATAAAAAAGTAGTAACTTTTGGAGAAATTATGTTAAGACTTGCACCAAATGGGTATTTAAGATTTAATCAGGTAGATCAATTCCAAGCAACTTATGGTGGAGGAGAAGCTAACGTAGCAGTCTCTCTTGCAAACTATGGCTTAGATGCAGAATTCGTAACTAAATTACCAGCACATGAAATTGGTCAAGCAGCAATTAACGATCTTCGTAAATATGGTGTAGAAACAAAACATATTGCTCGTGGTGGAGAAAGAATTGGGATTTACTTCTTAGAAAAAGGTGCCTCTCAAAGACCTTCTAAAGTAATCTATGATAGAAATCACTCTTCAATTATGGAAGCAACAACAGCTGATTTCAACTGGGATGAAATTTTTGAAGGAGCAGAATGGTTCCATTTTACAGGTATTACACCAGCACTTGGTGATAATGCAGCAGCTATTTGCTTAGAAGCTTGTAAGGCAGCTAAAGCTAAAGGGATTAAAGTAAGTTGTGACCTTAACTATAGAAAGAAATTATGGACAAGAGAAAAAGCCGGTCAAGTAATGGCTGAGCTTATGCCATATGTAAACGTTTGCATCGCAAACGAAGAAGATGCAGCTGATGTATTTGGTATTCATGCAGCAGACACAGATGTAACAAAAGGTGAAGTTAACCACGATGGTTATAAAGATGTAGCTAAACAACTTAAAGATAGATTTGGCTTTGATTATGTAGCAATCACTCTTAGAGAGTCAATCTCTGCTAGTGATAACAATTGGGCAGCTATGTTATACAATGGTGCAGATTACTTCTTCTCTAAAAAATATGCAGTTCGTATTGTAGACCGTGTTGGTGGAGGAGATTCATTTGGTGGTGGTCTTATCTACTCATTAGTTAACAACTATGAGCCACAAGCAGCAATTGAATTTGCAGTAGCTGCTTCATGTTTAAAACATACTATTGAAGGTGACTTTAACCGTGTATCAGTAGCAGAAGTAGAAGCACTTGCTGGTGGAGATGGTTCAGGTCGTGTTCAAAGATAATTTTTAGTGAAATAAAACATACCGTAGTAGAGTGCATTACATAGAATCTCTAAAATAATAGACATACAAATATTCCTAAATAAATAAGGTATATAATACTATTATATATTTTAATGAAAAAACACGATTAACACATATAAGAAATTATGATGTGGTTAATCGTGTTTTTTTGATAATAAGTAAGCAATAGTATATAATAAGAATAGATGAGTACTTCTATATGTCAAGCAAAGAAGTAAACTTATTCTAATATATTCATTCAATAAAAGATGGGAATATAAAATACCACAAAGCTAAGTGACTAGGAGAATGTAGAATGTCAAAAGTAATTTTAGTAGGGGAACCTATGGCATTATTTATTGCCGAAACAGAGGGTAAGTTAGATACAGTAACAAGTTTCACAAGATCTGCAGCAGGAGCTGAGATGAATGTAGCAATTGGTCTAAAAAGACTTGAGCATGAAGTATGTTATATTACGAAATTAGGTATGGATCCATTTGGTAAATACTTAATTGATTTCTTAAATAAAGAAGGAATTGATACAAGTAAAATTTGTTTTGATGATCATTATCCAACAGCCTTTCAACTAAAAGGAAAAACTTCAGTAGGAGATCCAGATGTAGCCTATTACCGTAATGGTTCTGCAGCATCTAATCTAAAAGTAGATGATGTAGATAGTATTGATATGAGTGGATTTAATCATTTTCACCTAACAGGTATTTTTCCTGCTATTTCCGATATTTCAAGAGCTACATTATTATATCTTATAGAAAAAGCAAAAAATAATGGCTTATCAACTTCATTTGATCCAAACTTAAGACCTAGTTTGTGGAAAGATGATAAAGATATGGTGCAGACTATTAATAAAATTGCATTTAGATGTGATACAGTATTACCAGGTATTTCAGAAGGTAAAATCCTCACAGGGTATGATAATGAAAAAGATATTGCAGATTTCTACTTGAAGCATGGTGTAAAAACAGTAGTTATTAAACTTGGGCCCAAAGGTGCTTATGTAAAAACTCAGACAGAAGAAGCATACATTGATGGATACAAAGTAGATAAAGTAGTAGATACAGTTGGAGCTGGAGATGGATTTGCTGTTGGTTTCATGAGCGGAATCTTAGAAAATAAAGATGTGCGTGAATGTGCAGACAGAGCTAATGCCATTGGTGCTATTCAAGTTATGCACAAGAGTGATAATGAAGGGCTTCCAACAAGAGAAGAATTATTTAATTTTATGAAGAGAAAATTTTTATAATTTTCAAGAACTGTTAATATAAAAAAGTCCTCAAAGTAAATAGGGATAATTATTTATAAGATAGTCATTAGAAAGTCTCTTTGTTTTAGAATAGATCATATTGAAACAAGGAGGCTTTTTACTACATAATAGAGCAAGAAGGATAACTAGAACTGATAATAATGATGTATTTGAAGTGATATAAGCTAAAAAGAAAGAGTGAGGGGAATTCATGAGGGTAATAGCAATCATAGCAGGGTACTTAATATTCATTAATATGTTAGGTTATTTAAGCATGGGATCAGATAAGAAAAAAGCAAGAGAAGGTAAGTATCGTATTTCAGAAAAAGCTTTATTTACTATAGCTATTTTAGGTGGAAGTATTGGAAGTATTATAGGTATGAGAAAATTTAGGCATAAAACAAAACACTGGTACTTTAAATATGGCATACCATGTATTTTAATCCTACAAATTGTTGGAGTTACATATTTAGGGACGGTTCTTATAAAATAGTGTTTATAAAGAATGTATTTTTGTGTTTGATTTTTTAAATTTTATGCATACAAAATCATAAGAAGCAAATACTACGTATAAGAGGTGATTTTATGCAAGATAAATTTAATAAATACAAACATGACATGCAAAATATGGCACATCATGTAATGGATGATGCAGAAGAATTAGGGTACAAAGCCTTAGATGGTATGGAAGAATTAGGTCATAAAGCTATAGCAGGAAGTGAATATCTTAGCCAAAAAGCAACTCAAGGTGTAAAAGCAATGAAAAAAGGTGCTGAAAAGGCTATCGATAAAACTATGCAAGGCCTAAATAGTATTGAAAATAAAATGAAACACAAGTAGTTATAAATTCCTAAGCAACTATAGTAAGGTAAAGATGAGATAAATAGGCATTACTCATAAAAGTAGACATTTATGGGTAATGTCTATTTTTATGGTTATTTCATGTGAGTAGAGCGATATTTAGAGGGAGAGGTACCAGTAATTTGCTTAAAAGCCTTACAAAAATTGCTTTGGTCACAAAAACCTAAGAGTGTAGCAATTTCTAAGACACTATCAGTAGTACTAATAAGTAATATTTGTGCACGTTCTATTTTGATTTTCTTATTGTAATTCATAATAGACATACCTACTGCATCTTTAAAGCATTGGCACATATAGCCGGTAGATAAATTTAAGGCATTAGACATGTCTGTTAAGTTAACTTTATCTTCAATATGTAAGTAGAGATAGCTCATCATTCTATTAATCATAGTATGTCCCGTAGTCTCTAATGAATGAATAAGAATATCAAAGTAGGAGTGAATCATTTTACATTCTAGTTCCTGAAGCTCTACCAGTGATGAGAGTAGTTGGATGGACTTATAGTACTTATTATAGACAGGATGTAGATATTGTTTAGAAACACCATTCTTTATAATTTCTCTGGTATATAAAACATTCCAAATGAGTAGGTCATTGCGTTTAGTGATAACTGATAAACCGTCTTGAATCTCCCATGAATGCTTTTGTTTTACTAATTTAAGAAGCCTATCCTTGTCTCGTGTTTCCATAATAAAAGAAGTCTCTAAGCTAAAGAAGTAATCATCAGAAACAAATATATCTCGCAACTTTACTTTACCTCCCCTTACAAAAGTATTTTTTTTGCCTTTGTACTAGTATACACTTTTTAAGTTACATGGAAAAGAAACAAATAATATGAATTATAGACAAAAGTATAAGAGTTGCTTTGTTATAATCAAATCAAAATTAAAAATGGGGGAAATTGAAAATGAATCAATATGCTGTTTATCATACAACAGATATACCATATGCTTATGGTAAAAATAAAGATACTCTGGCACTTCGATTAAGGGCAGCTAGAGGAGATTTAAAAGCATGTAATGTTTATTTTAGAGATCGTTATGATGACAATGGGGAATTTCAAAAACAATCTATGTCACTTTATACAAGTACTGAACTTTTTGATTTTTGGAGTGTAGATATTTCTTGTTTTAGAAATCGCTATAAATATTTTTTTGAGATGATTGATACAGAAGGTAAGGTAGCATTTTTAGATGAAAGAGGTCAAGAGGAAGTAACTTGCTTCGATTACTTAACACCTTTTCAATATGCCTATATTTGTGAAGGAGATTTGTATGAGGAAGAACAATGGTTACAAGAAGCTGTTGTATATCAGATATTTGTAGATCGCTTTGATAATGGGGATGCGAGCATTAATCCAGAAGGAATATTGCCATGGGGAAGTAAAGTAGGGCTTAGAACGATGTTTGGTGGAGATTTAAGAGGGATTATCAATCACTTAGATTATCTAGAGGATTTAGGAGTAAATCTTTTGTATCTCACCCCTATTTTTGAATCCAATTCAAACCATAAGTATAATACCAAAGATTATTACAAGATAGATCCACAGTTTGGAGATATGGAGACTGCTAAGGAATTAGTGAGAAAGTGCCATGAGCGTGGCATTAAAATTGTATTTGATGCAGTATTTAATCACTCAGGGGATGACTTTTTTGCTTTTAAAGATGTGAAAGAGAAGGGAGAAGCCTCAATTTATAAGGACTGGTACCATATTGATGAACTCCCTATTAATGAGGAAAAAGTAAATTATTATACCTTTGGAACTTCTCATAAGAGGATGCCTAAATTTAAGATACATAATCCAGAAGTAAAGGATTATCTGTTAAAGGTAGCTAGGTATTGGGTAGAGGAAGTAGATATTGACGGGTGGAGACTGGATGTTTGTGATGAAGTAGATCATGAGTTTTGGAGAGCATTTAGAAAAGTTGTTAAGTCTGTTAAAAAGGATGCCATTGTTATAGGGGAAATTATGCATGAGGCAGCCACATTCCTAAAGGGAGATCAGTTAGACGGAATTATGAATTATCCTTTTAAGTGGGCTGTAACAGACTTCTTTGCAAGAAGAAGCATAGGGGTAGAGAGGTTTGACCATGTATTAGCTGAAAATAGAGCAATCTATATGGAGAGTATCACAAGGCAACTTTGGAATCTTTGTGATAGCCATGATACAAAACGTTTCCTAACAGAAGCTAATGATGATAAAGCTCGTATGCTTCTGATGTTAGCATTCCAGTTTACTTACATAGGCGTACCCTATATTTATTATGGAGATGAAATTGGATTAAATGGGGGAGATGACCCAGAGTGTAGGAAATGTATGGAATGGAAAGAAGAAAAGCAGGATCAAGTGTTACTAAACTATTATAAGCAAATGATAGAGCTAAGAAAGACACATCCAGCACTTCAGACAGGAGACTATCAAACTCTTATTTGCGTAGATAATTGTTTAGGTTTTACTAGAAATAAAGAGACAGAAACCATTTTTATCTTACTTAATAATAATGATGTCACTAAGAAAATAGATTTACCTAAACCTATAAAGGGAATAGAACTCTTAACAGGAAATCAAGTCAACTTCACTAAGAGTATTATCCTAGACCCAATGTCTGCTCAAATTATTAAAATGACTATCTAATATGGGGACGGTTCTTAAAAATAAGTTATAGTAAATATGGGGACTAAATATGGGGACGGTTCTTATAAACTACAGTAAATATAGGGATTAAATATGGGGACGGTTCTTATAAATTATTATTAATAAAAATGAAGAATTGCTAATCAAAATATCCTTTAGCTATAAATTATGAACTAGAGGAGAATTAAGATTTTCAATTCCTCATTTTTTATTTTTTATTTATTATTCATTGGATATTCTTAAATAAGAGCTAGAGTTTCATCTAGACCTAGCATAATATTCATATTTTGAACAGCAGCACCTGAAGCACCTTTGCCTAAATTATCTAAGCGAGTAAGAAGTAAGATTTGTTCATCGTTACCAAATACGAAGATTTCTGCATTATTTGTGTTATTACATGCAATAGGATTGTAGAAATTTTCATCTAAACATTGAGATGGATTAAATGGCATTACTTTTACGAAGTTTTGATTTGCATAGTACTCAGATAAATAAGTATGTATGTCAAGAGGTGTTACTTTTTTAGGTAATAATCTTGTATGAATTTGGGTGGCAACAGCTAAGCCTTGATAATAATCAGCAATAATAGGTGAAAAAATAGGTGGATAGGTTAAGCCTACTTTTTGTTGCATTTCGGGTATATGTTTATGGGTAAGCCCTAAAGCATAGTGTCTAGGAGTACCATAAGTAGGAAATAAAGTATCTCTATTAGGGTCCGTATATTCTAATATTGCAGACTTACCTGCGCCACTATAGCCTGAAATACCATGTGAAGAAATAGGATAATCTGCAGGAATAATACCTTTTTGTACAAGGGGGTAGAGTGGCAAAATAAAGGCACTTGCATAGCACCCAGGTACACTAGTACGTGTTGAAGAACCGATAGCTTCTCTTGCTACAGAGCTCAGCTCAGGGATCCCATAGGTCCAAGATGGGTTGGTACGATGTGCTGTACTAGCATCTATAATTTTAGTACGGGTATTAGAAGGCTCTACCATAGAAACAGCCTCTATAGAAGCAGCATCAGGTAGACAAAGAAAGACGATATCAGCAGAATTTATTATTTCTTTACGAGTTTCATAATCTTTTCTTTTATCCTCGGCAATTTTTAGAACATTTACATGGGGATGAAGTATTAAACGTTCATTTATTTTGAGACCAGTTGTTCCAACTTGGCCATCTACATAAACATTATATTTTTGAGTATTCATTATAGCCTCCTATGAATAAAAATTCAAAGTTAATAATATTTATTCATTATATATTAAATTTATCATTTTTTCAAGTATAAAAATTCAAAATAATAAATTAATATATCTGTTTTTTGTATTGGTACAAACACTCATAACATTTCATAAAATAATACTGAAAAAAGATGGGGGGTGAGCTAATGGAACCTACAATGAGGTTAGCAAGTTACGAATTGATCAAAGTATATAAAGATATATATCAATTACCTAAAGGAATAGAGCTTATAGAAGCTGCAAGATTTTGGGGACAAGGGGAAAAAGGGAAGGGAGTAGTAATTGCCGTTATAGATACAGGGTGTGATGCTAACCATATAGATCTAAAAGATAGAGTCATAGGTGGTAGAAACTTTACAGATGAAGATGATGGAGAGCCAGAGAGATATATAGACTATAATGGACATGGTACCCATGTTGCAGGAACGATTGCAGCTAGTATGAATGGTATAGGTGTAGTAGGTGTAGCCCCTGAAGCTAGTTTAATGATATTAAAGGCAAGTAATAGAAAAGGAGTAGCCAAGTATAGTAGTATTATTAATGCCATTGGTTATGCTGTAGAAATGAGGGTAGATATTATTTCTTTATCTTTAGGAGGAGAGGCTGATGATTTATTATTACATGAGGCAATCCAAAAAGCTGTTAACAATAATATCCTAGTAGTATCCGCTGCAGCAAATGAAACAGATAATGGCCTAGTGACCCCCTCCTATCCAGCAGATTATGAGGAATGTATTTCTGTAGGCTCTGTAGATTATCAAAAGCTATCTAATCTTATTAAGAGAAAAGAACATTTAGATTTAGTAGCACCAGGTGTAGGTATTTTATCCACTTACTTAAATGGGACTTATGCAATAATGTCTGGGACATCTATGGCAGTACCTCATGTAACAGGTGCATTAGCACTCTTGACCAATTATTGTGAAAAAGAATTTGGGAGACGATTATCTGAAAGTGAGATGTATGCCCAGCTTATTAAAAGAACTATTAACTTTGGATATAATGTAGCACAAGTGGGTAATGGGTGTATTTTTTTATCAGCTATTGAATTATTACAACAATGTTATTATAGGACCTTAAAACAAATAAAAAAGTCAAATTAACTTTACGAGAATTAAATCGTTAATTGTATTTCTTTAATAAATATCATAGTATTAATGGGCAAACAAAATATTTTATTATAAAATGATAAATACTATAGGTATGAAGATAGAGAGAATTTATACACTAAGGTTTATTTATAATGAGAGTGAGAGCAACTAAATGAGAAGAGTATTAAATTTTATTTTTAGCCGCATGGTTATTGTAGGTTTGCTAATTCTTTTTCAATTGGCATTGATTATAGGGGTTATTTGGAAACTAAGTAACTATTTTGTTTATTTCTATATTGTTTCAGTATTGGTGAGTATTATCGTAGTAATTCGTTTAGTAAGTAAGAAAGATAATCCCTCATATAAACTAGCATGGGCAATTCCGATTATGTTATTCCCTGTATTTGGTGGATTTTTTTATCTGTTAGCAGGAAATAGTAAATTAAGTAAAAAAATCAGTAAGCGATTAGAAGCTATTTATTATCGTACCACACCACAGCTTAGACAAGATCCTAAGATTATAAAGGCTTTAGAAGAAAAAGATAAGCAAATGGCAAATCAAGTGAAGTACATTAATGACTATGCCTTATTTCCAATGTATCAAAATACCACTACTAAGTATTTAAGTCCTGGAGAGAGTTTTTTTGAGAGCCTTATGGAGGAATTAGAGAAGGCTGAGCATTTTATTTTCATGGAATATTTCATTATTCGTGAAGGTGAAATGTTAGACCCTATTATAGAAATCCTTGAAAGAAAGGCAAAGCAAGGCGTAGATGTTAGATTTCTTTATGATGATATAGGTTCTCTTAGGACAGTGCCTTATAAATATGAAGAAAAGTTGAGGAAGAAAGGAATTAGATGTGAAGTCTTTAACCCACTATCACCTGTTTTAAATATGATTCTAAACAATCGGGATCATAGAAAGATAACGGTTATTGATGGTCATACAGGGTATATGGGAGGTATTAACCTAGCTGATGAGTATATTAATGCCATTGAGAAGTATGGTCACTGGAAAGATGCAGCTATCATGTTAAAGGGTGAAGCTGTATGGAATCTTACAATGATGTTTTTGCAAACTTGGAATTTTAGTAATGGTGAGTTTGATGATTATGAGAAGTTCAAGCCTCATACCTATCATCCGGAACCATTTGAATCTGATGGTTATGTACAACCTTATGGGGATAGTCCATTAGACCGTGAGACTGTAGGAGAAAATGTATATCTTAATTTACTACATAGGGCAAAGGATTACGTCTATATTAGTACACCTTATTTAATTGTAGATAATGAGATGGTTACAGCTCTAACTTTAGCAGCTAAAAGTGGACTAGATGTAAGGATTGTAACACCCTATAAAGAAGATAAGTGGTATGTGCATATTGTAACAAGAGCATACTACAAACAGCTTTTAGAGGCAGGGATTAAGATATACGAATACACCCCTGGCTTTATTCATTCAAAGACTGTAGTAGCTGATGATGAAGTAGCTATAGTAGGTAGCATTAATATGGATTATAGAAGCCTATATCTACACTTTGAGTGTGCCACTTTAGTTTATCAAAATAAGACAGTCTTTGAAGTTAAAGAAGATTATTTAAAGATGCTAGAGGTCTGTACACCTATTTCATTAGAAATGTGCAATAATGTTAGTATAGTCACTAGGCTATTACGCTCAATCTTACGTCTATTTGCGCCTCTAATGTAACTCTTAATGGAACTGAAAAAGAAGGATAATTTACTAAGCTTAATAGATTATCCTTCTTTTTATGCTTTCTTGAATATGAAGCATTGAGTATACAAGAAGATAAGAATAAAGAGTGATATCATTCGAGGAGAGGAGTACCATTCTATGCTGTTTGTAGTAATAGCAATTTTATTTTTAAAATTATAAAAAGTAGAATAGGTAAGTGTAGGAATTAGTGTGTAATTTAAAAAGTAATATGGAGGAAGTGTTAAGTCTAAGTTATATCTGTAATAAAAAAGTACCTATAGATAAGTGACTCCTTTTATGAGTGATTAATCTATAGGTACTAATTGAATTATTTATTTTTTATAGGTTGCTTTAAGAAACCAAGAATAATTGCCCCTACTACTGAACCAATAACTAAAGATATAAAGTACCAAAGTGGTTGACCAATTACAGGAAGGACAAAAATCCCACCATGAGGAGCATTAAGTGTACATCCAAAGAAGGAAGAAAGAGCACCTGCAAGACCTGAACCAATCACACAGGAAGGAATAACTTTAAGTGGATCAGAAGCTGCAAAAGGAATTGCTCCTTCCGTAATAAAGGAGAGCCCCATAATATAGTTTACAATTCCAGATTCACGTTCTCTCTGTGTAAATCGATTTTTAAAGAAAGTTGTACAAATCGCAATAGCTAAAGGAGGTACCATACCACCAATCATAACGGCTGCCATTAAAGAAAGATTGCCTGCCTCCAGCGCTGCGATACCTACTACATAAGCAGCTTTATTAAATGGACCGCCCATATCTATTGCCATCATAGCAGCCAGTATTGTGCCAACAAGTACGGCACTAGTTGTTCCCATATTTAAAAGGGTAACAGTAAGCCAAACATTAACAAAGGCAACTGGTGGATTAATGATAAAGGTAATAGCTACACCAATTAATAAAGTACCTAATACAGGATAAAGTAAAGTTGGTTTTAAACCTTCAAGGGTATCTGGTAGGAAAGAAAGGGCTTTTTTAAGACCAACCATTAAGTAACCACCAGCAAAACCAGCAATAAGTGCACCTAAAAAGCCTGACCCACCCATATTAGCTAACATCCCACCAACAAAACCGACTACTAATGCAGGACGTTCACCAATACTCATTGCAATATAACCTGCAAGGACAGGAAGCATAAAGCCAAAGGCAGTATCACCTATTGCTTTAAACCAAATAGCAGTAGCTGAATTAGAACCAAGCGCATCTGTATACCCCAGTAATGAATCAATTAAGAAAGCAATGGCAATAAGAATACCGCCACCAATAACAAAAGGAAGCATATGAGAAACACCATTCATAAGATGTTTATATAGTTGCCTAGCAAGCCCCTCACTAGTTTGAGTTTCACTATCACCTTTAAGACCTGTCCCTTCTCCGCCTTTAGCATGATAAATAGGAGCATCCCCATTTAAGGCCTTAGTAATGAGTTCTTCTGCTTTATGAATTCCATCAGCTACTTTTGTTACAATTACTTTTTTGCCATCAAATCGATCCATTTCTACGTTTTTATCTGCGGCTACTATGATACAGGTAGCTTCTTGGATTTCTTGGTGAGTAAGCGCATTTTTTATTCCACTTGAACCATTAGTCTCTACTTTACAAGAAACGCTCATTTCATCTGCTTTGTTTTGAAGTGCTTCCGCAGCCATGTACGTATGGGCAATGCCAGTTGGACAAGCAGTAACAGCAAGGATTTTATAGCCACTATTTTTAGGATTTTCTACGGCCAAATTATTAGAATTAGATGAAGAAGTTGAATCACTAAACTTCTCATTTTCTTTCATATTGATAAGTTCTAGAAATTTTTCAGGAGTAGCAGCTTGAATCAAAGACTCTCTAAATTCAAGGTCCATAAGGATAGTAGATAATCTAGAAAGTACATCCAAATGTGTATTATTAGCCCCCTCTGGAGCGGCAATCATGAAAAAGAGATGTGCAGGAGAACCGTCTAAAGATTCATAGTCTACCCCTTCTTTACTAACTGCAGCAACTAAAGTTGCTTTTTTTACAGCAGGTGTTTTGGCATGGGGGATGGCAATACCTTCTCCAATCCCTGTGGTGCTTAATTCTTCACGTGCTAAAATAGCAGATTGATACTCACTTTTATCAGTAATATGACCTGTTGCATACATTAAATCTACTAATTTATTAATTGCCTCTGATTTAGAATTTACTTTAAAATTTAAGTCAATGCTTTGAGTCGTAAGTAAATCTATAATTTTCATTGTAGCCTCCAAAATTTTATTATAGTGTCTCGAGTAAATTGTCTATTTGCTCCATAGTAGCTAACCAAGGTGAGAAAGCAGTGGCACTACCAGTAGCAGTAGCAAATCTAAGAGCCTCTTTGAAATCTTTAGATTTAAGATAGCCAGCAATAAAGCCTGCCACCATAGAATCACCAGAACCAACGGTGTTGATTACTGTGCCCTTGGGAGCATGCATTCGCATAACTTCACCTTGGCTGGTAATTAATATAGAACCGTCCCCACCCATGGAAATAAGAACGTTTTGAGCCCCCATGTCTTGTAATTTACGGGCATAGGTAACAATATCATCATCACTGTTAAGAGATACATTAAACATCTCTGCCAGTTCAATATGATTAGGTTTAATAAGGAAGGGTTTATATTGAAGTACATTAAGCAGCAAATTTTTAGTGGCATCAACAACAAAGTTGATTTGCTTCTCAGATAACATTTTCATAATGTCTTTGTAAATGCTATCTGGAATACTTTTTGGAATACTGCCTGCTAGGACCAGAAAGTCACCTTCGTTAAGTTGTTCTAATTTAGTATAGAGTTCTTTTAAGTCAGTAGGTGTAATTTGAGGTCCCATACCATTAATCTCAGTTTCATCTTGAGATTCAAGTTTAACATTAATTCTTGAAATACCACTATCAAGTAATATAAAGTCAGTATCACTACCTAAACGTTTCATAGTATTCTCAATCTCTTTACCTGTAAAGCCAGCTATAAAACCTAAAGCTTTGTTTGGAATACGTAAGTTATTAAGGACAATGGAAACATTAAGGCCCTTGCCACCTGGATATACTTCTTCCCTATTACTTCTATTAATAGAGGCGATGCACATTTGATCTAAATGCATCACATAATCTAAAGAGGGATTTAAAGTTACAGTGTATATCATATGAAGTTTAATCTCCTTGTATAAAATGATTTGATTGGTTATTTATGTGTCCCTTTTTATTTCTATAGTGCCCAACATAAAAAAATAATATTAAATTAAGTATAGAGGGTAAAAATAAGATGAGCAATAGGATGGATTTAATTGGAAAAATAAAAAATATATACAATAAAGACATATAAGTAGAAATCGAATATAAAAAAATAATAAACATGTACCAATAAACTAGAATGAAATATGTAAATTTGATTGAAAAAGTTAAATAAAAATAAATTATAAAAGTAGTTGATTTTTTTTAGAATATAGTTTAATATAATATTTGAAAACGTTACCGATAAGGATACCAAAAAAATAATTAATTATTAGGTAATGTAGATATACCATTTTTGTTTTTCATTTATACATTATGATTTTATTTATAGCAACAAGATAATTGAACATGAGTAAATATAGTTCTTAACTTGTTTATCTATAAATACATAAGTAAGTTAAATAATGAAAATTTGGGAGAGAGACCTATGAACATTAAGGACATAGCACAAATTGCTGGTGTTGGTGTAAGTACTGTATCTAGGGTGCTCAATGGTCATCCAGATGTAAAAGAGGAAACAAGAGCAAAAATATTAGAAATTATTAAAAAGAATAATTATATTCCTAATAATAGTGCTCGTGTACTGAAACAGATTAATACAACTAATATTGGTATCTTAGTTAAAGGTGTTTTCAATCCGTTTTTTTCTTCAATCCTAAAAATAGTAAGTACTAACGTTGAAGAAGCGGGATATACGATGATTCTTCAACATCATAATAATGAAAATGATATTGAGGCGTTATTAGGATTTATTAAGGAAAAAAAGTTACAAGGTGTTATTTGCTTAGGAGGGAATTTCTTAGATTTAACAGATGAAGTTTTAGTGGAAGTAGATATCCCTATTGTCTTGGTTTCTGTTGATTCTGTTACTAGAAAGAACTTAAAAAGTTGTTCTTCTATTAGTATAAATAATCAACAAGCTTCTTATATGGCAGTTGATTATTTAATTAATAAGGGGCACAAAGAAATCGCACTTATGTTAGGGGAACGAGCTGATTTTGGAATTAGTAGGCAAAGATATGAAGGCTACAAGAAGGCATTAGTAGATTATA
Source organism: Bacillota bacterium (assembly GCA_023436395.1). Classification (GTDB taxonomy): domain Bacteria; phylum Bacillota; class Clostridia; order Lachnospirales; family Cellulosilyticaceae; genus Cellulosilyticum. The sequence goes on from JAEZJJ010000020.1 coordinate 21,936, forward strand.
ATATCCCATTTAATGAGCAGTATATTCTTTATGGGGAATATGACTGTAAAGGGGCTTATGAAAGAACAATTGAATTGCTAAGGAGTCAAAAACAAATCACAGCTATTTTTGCAATATCAGATATGATGGCGATAGGTGTAGCTAAGGCGGTAGTAGACTTAGGCTATAAAATAGGAGAAGACATTTCAATTATGGGATTTGATGGCATGGATTTTGCTACATATTATGAACCATCCATTACAACTATAAAGCAACCTAAACAAGATATGGGTTTACGTAGTGTGGATTTACTTCTTGAATTATTATCTGGCAAAGCTGAAAATGTTCATATTTTCTTAGATGTTAAGTTGGTTGAGGGAGGGTCCTGTAAATCGATTTAATATATATAAAATTTTATTATTTCTCAAATGAGAGAGGGGTATGAAAATGAAGAAGAAATTTATTAGTGTACTATTAGGAACAGCAATGTTATCAACATTATTAACAGGATGTGGAAATAGCAGTAATAAAGAAACATCTAGTTCACCTGCAGCGAGTACAGAAACAGAAGCAAAAGATACAGAAACTCCAGCAGCTACAACTTCAGAAGAAATAGCAGGAGGAGAAAAAGTTGATCTTTACATTTTACAATACAAAGTAGAGATTCATGATGCATTACAAAATGCAGTTAATAAATATATGGAACTTCATCCAAATGTAAATATCACTTTAGAAACAGTTGGTGGTGGGGATGATATCGGTGTTGTCTATAAATCAAAAGCAGCAGCAGGACAAATGCCAGATATCTTTAATGCAATTGGACCAGAAGAATGCGGTACATATATGGAATACTTAGAGGATTTATCAGATCAACCTTGGGTGTCACATGCTAACTCAGGTATGCTAGATCTAAATACAATTGATGGTAAAGTATATGGACTTCCATTATCAGCAGAGGCATTTGGGCTTGTTTATAATAAAGCCATTTTTGAAGCAGCTGGAATTGATGCTTCTACACTCACATCATATGATGCAATTGACTCTGCATTTGCAACATTACAAGCAAAAATTGATGCTGGTGAGTTAAAAGATAAATTCCCAGATCTTAAAGCTGTAACAGCAGTTCAAGGTGCTGAAAAATGGGTACTTGGTGACCATGCTGTAAACATAGCTTTAGCTCCAGAATTTAATGAAGATGTATTTGCTTTAGCAAATGCAAAAGAAATTCAATTTACATATAAAGACGCATATCAATCATATATGGATTTACAACTGAAATACTCTATTAATAAAGATGATTACAAAGGTGCTGTGGCAGTTGACTATAGTACAGCTGTAAAAGAATTATTAGGACTTGAACAAGTAGCAGTTATTCAACAAGGTAACTGGATTTATGGAGATGTAAAGAGTATTGATGAGAATGTAGCTAATAACTTAGCATTCTTACCAGCTCCAATAAAAGGATATAAAGAAGATAGTATTATCACATTAGTTGCTAACTACTGGTGTGTAAACTCACAATCAGATGCTAACAAAAAACTTGTAGCTAAAGATTTCTTAAACTGGTTATATCAATCAGAAGAAGGTAAACAAATTGTTGTTAATGAATTTGGTTTCTTACCAGTATTTGACAACTACGGTGATTTAGCACCAGCAGATAATTTATCAAAATCTATTCTTGATTTTGCTGCTGAAGGCAAAGCTGTAAGTGCTGTATTTAAAGGAACACCAGGTGCATCATGGTTACAAGATGTATTCGGAGCAAAAGTACAAGGTTACTTGACAGGTGATTTAACTTGGGATGAAGTATTTGAACAATCTGCATCTGAATGGGCATCTATGAGAAAGTAATAGCTCAAAAGTGAATAACAAATATTACTAGAGTAAGTCTTAGTGGGTGTAATAATAGATATTAATTACACCCACTAAAACTGCCTAGTAAATATAAAAGACATGAAAATTCAACTGAAGTAGTCTAAGAAAATATATAGAAATCATAAATAGGATGATAGCCCTTATGAATATATTAATAAACTTAAAGGGATAAAATGAGGGTGGATATAAATAGGAGAGAGGATATACATATATGAAGCGTTCAAAACTAGGATTTTGGTTATTTTTAGCACCATGTTTGATTACATTTTTGACAGTAGTACTCATACCAGTGATCTGTGGTTTTTATTATTCCTTTACAGATTGGGATGGAATGTCATCTAGTGTTAACTTTGTAGGACTTGATAATTTTATTAGGCTTTTTACAAAGGAAGAGCAGTTTTGGGTATCTTTTGGTTTTACTGCACTATTCACTTTGGTTTCGCTTGTATTAATTAACATGGTAGGATTTGCACTAGCATTACTTGTTACGAAGAAGTTTAAAGGGGCAAATATATTAAGAAGTGTATTTTTTATGCCAAATTTAATTGGTGGTTTGCTTTTAGGTTTTGCATGGCAGTTTATTTTTACTAAAGTATTTCCAGCTACAGGAATTCCTTTCTTTCAAAACTGGCTTACTAATAGAGAAACAGGATTTATGGCGCTTTTAATTGTAATGGTATGGCAAATGGGCGGTTATATGATGATTATTTATGTGGCAGCCCTTCAAGGTATTCCAGATTCAGTATTAGAAGCAGCAGAGTTAGATGGGGCAAAAGGTTTTACTAAATTGAGAGCTATTGTTATCCCAATGGTATCCCAAGCATTTACAGTAGGTTTATTCTTAATGCTTTCAAACTCATTTAAATTATTTGATCAAAACTTAGCACTTACTAATGGTGGGCCTAATCGATCAACAGAAATGTTAGCTCTTAATATTTACCAGACAGCCTTTAGTGGTAATGACATGGGATATGCACAAGCAAAAGCTTTAGTGTTTTTAATAACTATAGCTGTTGTTTCAGTTATACAACTTACAATTTCAAAGAGAGCAGAAATAGAAGCCTAATAGTAGGTGTTGGAGGGGTAGTTTTATGGAAGAAAGAGAAAATGTGGTTTTAAGAACCATTAAAATTGTTATAGGTTTTGTTTTGGCTGCACTATATCTTGTACCTATTGTCATGCTATTATCAGCAGCTTTTAAAACACAAAAAAATATTTTTAAAGATATACTTGGATTTCCAGATCCTATTATATGGACAAATTTTGGTGAAGCCATGGAACGTATGGGATATTTAAGGGCATTATTTAACTCTTTATTCTTCACTATTATATCAACAGTTTTAATAATTTTATTTGCCTCTATGGCAGCATGGGTACTTGTACGTTATAAAACAAAAATGTCTAACTTTATTTTTACATTATTTGCAATCTCAATGCTTATTCCTTTCCAATGCGTTATGTTACCATTGATGAGCATTATGGGAAAAGCTAATATGCTAAATCCAGCTGGATTAATATTTGCATATATAGGTTTTGGATCTGCACTATCTATTATGCTTTTCCATGGATTTATTAAAGGAATACCAGTAGAATTGGAAGAATCAGCTATGATAGATGGATGTAGTATGTTTAGTGTTTACAGACAAATCGTACTTCCATTACTAGGACCTATTGTAACAACTGTAGGTATTTTAAATATCATGTGGATTTGGAATGACTACTTATTACCAAGTCTTATAATTGGTTCTGATATTCAGTGGCGTACATTACCACTTAAGACATTCTACTTCTTCGGACAATTCTCAAGTCGCTGGGATTATGCTTCAGCAGCACTTATCTTATCTATGTTACCAATTGTAATATTCTATCTATTTGCACAAAAGAAGATTATAAAAGGTGTGGTAGATGGTGCTATCAAATAAGAGACATAGTAGATATAGGGACGGTTCTTAGAATAAAAGAGTTTTTATTAAGTAATAATAATGTTTTAGAAAGGATTTTCAAAAAATACCATCTAAAGATTGTATTTTTTGAAAATTTAGCATATAATAAACTGAAAACGGTACCAATTGTGAAAGATATAATTTGGTAGCAAAATACTAAATTAGGAGCGTGGTTGTGAGTGGGCAGAAAAAGTGGAATAATAATGCATATTTCATCATTGTCGGAAAAGTATGGAATTGGTAGCTTTGGTAAAAAAGCTTATGAATTTGCAGATTTCCTTAAAGAAGCAGGACAAAGTTATTGGCAGATACTTCCTTTAGGGCCTACAAGTTATGGAGATTCTCCATATCAATCATTTTCAGCTTTTGCAGGAAATCCTTATTTTATAGATTTAGATATATTAGCAAATGAAGGATTATTAAAATCAGAGGATTATGTAGATGTTGATTTTGGTAGTGATGAATTCGTAGATTATGAAAAATTATTTAAACAAAGAAATAAAGTATTACATATAGCTTATAGAAATTCAAAGGGTAAATTAACAGAGCAAATTAGTGTTTTTGAAAGAGAAAATAGTAGTTGGCTTAAAGATTATGCAATGTATATGGCTATTAAGTTCAAAATGGGACTTCGTAGTTGGCAAGAATGGGATGAAGACATTAAGTGTAGGCAACCAGATGCAATGGATTCATACGAAGAAGAACTTAAAGATGAAGTTGACTATTGGATTTTTATTCAATATCAATTTTATAAACAATGGGAAGCATTAAAAGAATATGTAAATAATTTGGGCATTAAGATTATCGGTGATATTCCGATTTATGTTTCAACTGATAGCGCAGATGCATGGGCAAATGATCAATTATTTAAATTAGATGAAAATAAAAAACCTACGGTTATAGCTGGCTGTCCTCCAGATGCTTTTTCGGAAGATGGACAATTATGGGGAAATCCAATTTATGATTGGGATTATCTTGAAAAGACAGGTTATGAGTGGTGGATTGAACGATTAAAGGCTAGTCTAAAACTTTATGATGTAATCCGTATTGACCACTTTAGAGGATTTGAAGCATTTTGGGAAATTCCTGCAGGACATACAACAGCCAAAAAAGGTAAATGGGTTAAGGGACCAGGAATTAAACTTTTCAAGGCCGTTAAGGAAGTATTGGGAGATATTGATGTAATAGCAGAAGATTTAGGGTATTTAACAGATGAGGTGATTAACTTCAGAGATGAAACTGGATATCCAGGAATGAAAGTACTTCAATTTGCTTTTGATACAAGAGAAGAAAGTGATTATTTGCCACATAACTACACTAAAAACTGTGTTGTATATACAGGTACTCATGATAATGATACAGTCATGGGTTGGATTGATACCACCGGTAATAAAGAAGATGTCAAAAATGCAAAACGTTACTTGAAGTTAGATATGTGTGAAGGTTATCATTGGGGCTTTATTAGAGGGGCTTGGAGTAGTGTTGGAGATACAGCAATAGCTCAGATGCAAGATTTCCTAGGATTAGGGAATGAGGCACGTATGAATTTACCATCTACATTGGGTGGTAACTGGCAATGGCGTATTAAAGAAGGTAGTTTAACATCAGAACTCGCAAAGAAAATTTATGATTTAACCAAATTGTATGGCAGATTAGAGGAGGATTCAAATGAATAAGGAAGCACTTAAAAATAACATTAATAAGTATTGCAAAGTTAAATATGGAAAATCTTTAGCAGAGGCAAAAGATTATGAGATTTTTAATGCGTTATCTTTAGCATTACTTGAAGAAAAAGTTGATGATTGGAATGAAACAAAAGCATTATATAATAAAGGTAAAAAAGCATACTATTTATCAGCTGAATATTTAATGGGTCGTGCACTTGGTAATAACTTAATTAGCATGGGTGTGTATGATGAAGTTAAAGAAGTACTTAGTGAACTTAATATTGACCTTAATGTAATTGAAGAGATTGAAGAAGATGCTGGCCTTGGTAATGGAGGTCTTGGTAGACTTGCAGCATGTTTCATGGATTCAGGAGCAACAACTAATATTCCACTTCAAGGATATGGAATCCGCTACTCAAATGGTTTATTTAATCAAAAAATGGTTGATGGTGCTCAAATGGAAGAAGTTGATACATGGCTTAAATATGGAGATCCATGGAGTATTCGTCGCGATGATGAGGCTGTAGTTGTAGATTTTGCTGATTATAGTGTAAAAGCAGTACCTTACGACATGCCAATTATTGCTTATGGTTCAAAAAATGTAAATACACTTAGATTATGGCAATCAGAATCTCTTGAAAGCTTTGATTTTAACCTGTTTAATGAACAAAATTATACAGAAGCATTAAGATGTAAGAATGATGCAGAAAACATTTCAAGAGTACTTTACCCAAATGATTCAAAAGAAGAAGGTAAATTATTAAGATTACGCCAACAATACTTCATGGTAAGTGCTAGCTTAAAAGATATCATTCGTACACACAAAGCTAAATTTGGCAATGAATTTAATAACTTTGGAAAAGAGCATGCAGTTCAACTTAATGATACTCACCCTGTTCTTGCTATTCCAGAATTAATCAGACTTTTAGTAGATGAAGAAAATGTTAAATTTAAAGATGCTTTAAGTATTGCCAAAACAGTATTTGCTTATACAAATCACACAATTTTAGCAGAAGCCTTAGAAAAATGGGATATCAAACTTATTGAAAAACTTTTCCCACGTATTCTTGAGATTATTCGCCATATTGACTTCATATTCGTACAAGAATTAGAAGATAAAGGATATGATAAAAAAGCAATTAATGAATTTAAAATCATTAATTACAATCAAGTAAGAATGGCTAACTTAGCAATCTATGTTGGATTTGCAGTAAATGGTGTAGCTGCACTTCACACAGATATCTTAAAAGACACAGAACTTCACAACTGGTATGAATTATATCCAGAGAAATTCCAAAACAAAACAAATGGTATTACTCCAAGAAGATGGATGAAACTTTGTAATCAAGAATTATCAGCATTTATCACTGAACTTTTAGGATCTGACAGTTGGGTAAATAACTTATCAGAACTTAAAGGATTAGAAAAATATATTAACGATGAAGCTGTTCTTAATAAACTTATGGCTATTAAGAAAACAAAGAAAGAACAACTTGCAGCTTATATCAAAAATGTAGAAGGTGTAGAGCTTGATCCAAACTCATTATTTGATATCCAAATCAAACGTTTACATGAGTACAAACGTCAATTACTTAATGCATTCTATATTTTAGATTTATATAATAGACTTAAAGCTAACCCAGAAATGGATATTCCAAATGTTACATTTATCTTTGGTGCAAAAGCTTTCCCAGGCTATGTAAGAGCTAAAGCTATCGTTAAATTCATTGGAGAAATTGCTAAGAAAGTAAATAATGATCCAGTGATTGGTAGCAAGATGAAAGTTATCTTCGTAGAGAACTACCGTGTATCTTATGGAGAAAAATTATTCCCAGCTGCAGACATTTCAAAACAAATCTCAACAGCAGGTAAAGAAGCATCTGGTACAGGTAACATGAAATTCATGATGAATGGTGCTTTAACATTTGGAACATATGATGGTGCTAACGTGGAAATCGTTCAAGAAGCAAAAGAAGAAAACAACTTCATCTTTGGTTTACGTGTTGAAGATATCGAAGCAATGGGTGGCAAATACAATTCAAAAGCATACTATGAACAAGACCTGTCCCTAAAAACAGTAGTAGATGCTTTAGTAGATGGAACATTCTGTGATGGTGGAACAGGAGAATTCCAAGATTTATATAATTCATTAGTAAATGAAGGAGATACTTATTTCTTATTAGCTGACTTTGTTGCATTTAAGGAAGCAGAAGATAAAGTATTTAAAGCATATAAAGATCAAAAACATTGGGCACAAATGAGCCTTATAAACATTGCAAATTCAGGTATTTTCTCAAGTGATAGAACGATTTTACAATATGCTAATGAAATTTGGGGTATCACACCAGTAACAAATAAATAATAGATAAAATATTAAGAAGGGGATGTCGCGTAATTAATCAATTAGATTAGTTGGGTGACATCCCTACTTTTATACAAAAATTTAAGGCAGGGGATAATCCCCTGCCTCTGTTGTTATACTAAGTTTATGAAAGACATCGTAAA
>JAEZJJ010000091.1 GCA_023436395.1 Bacillota bacterium
GGTAAAAAGAATGCAGTTTATACTGCAGTAAAAAATCTGAAATACTATAAAACGATTGAAGCATAAAAGAAATATACCTTAGGAAAAATCTAAGTTTAATTTTCCTACAGTAAATTGACACGATCATTATTTTTTATTATTTTGCAAAAAATATAGTTTTAATGGTATAATATGCTAAAAGAAGTGAACCCAAAATACAATTTTACTAAAACAAAGGAGAATTTAAATGTTTGGAATGGGAGCGGATATCGGAATAGACCTAGGGACTGCTTATGTACTTGTTTATGTAAAAGGGAAAGGAATTGTCCTTAGAGAACCATCAGTAGTTGCAATAAGAGAAAAAACAAAAGAAGTCATTGCTGTGGGAGAAGAAGCAAGACGTATGTTAGGAAGAACACCAGGTAGTATTACTACAGTAAGGCCACTTAGGCAAGGGGTTATATCAGATTATGATGCTACAGAGCAAATGCTTAAATATTTTATTCATAAGGCTATTGGACATAGGCTTATTAAGCCGCGCATTGGTGTATGTGTTCCTAGTGGGGTAACAGAAGTTGAAAAAAAAGCAGTAGAAGATGCTACTAAACAAGCTGGAGCTAGATATGTTGATACTATAGAGGAACCTATTGCAGCTGCTATTGGTGCAGGAATAGACATTTCTAGACCATGTGGAAGTATGATTGTAGATATAGGTGGGGGAACAACAGACATTGCGGTTATTTCACTAGGAGGAGCGGTAGTTAAGAAATCTCTAAAGGTAGCAGGGGATGAGTTTGATGACACAATTATTAAATATATGAGAAAAAAATATAGCTTGCTCATTGGAGAAAGAACGGCAGAAGAAATAAAAATTAATGTTGGAAGTGTATTTAAAAGAGAAGTTCCTGCCGAAATAGAAATTAGAGGTCGTAATTTAGTATCAGGACTACCTAAAAATATAGTTGTGACTTCTGAAGAAATCAGACAAGCTTTAGAAGAACCAGTAACAAGTATTATTGATGGCATCCGTGCTGTGTTAGAAATAACACCACCAGAATTAGCATCTGATATTTCAGATAGGGGAATTGTACTTACAGGTGGAGGAAGCCTTATTCAAGGACTTGATCAACTCATTTTACAACAGACTGGAATTAATGCGGTTATTGCAGAGGATGCAATGTCATGTGTAGCTATAGGGACAGGTATGTGGGTAGAGTATAGATATGCTAAAGGAGTTAGAGAGATAGAGTAATAGAGGAGGTTTTTAGATGGTAAGAGGACTTTATACAGCAGCAACAGGAATGAATGTACAAGCTAAGAGATTAGAAGTTATTTCTAATGATTTAGCAAATACAACAACTACAGGGTATAAAAAAGATGTAGCAGTAGTTGCCTCATTTCAAGATGTTCTAATGTCTAGATTAAATGATACACAGAATGGAACGCCAAATAATGGGACTATAGGTAAGATAACATATGGTGCAAAGATTGACGAAATTTATACTGATTTTACCCAAGGATCTATTATTTCAACAGGGGAAATGGTGGATGTGGCTATACAAGGAAATGGATTCTTTGTAGTACAAACGCCAAATGGTGAAGCCTATACAAGAGATGGTAATTTTTCTATTAATCAATACGGTGAGTTAGTGACCAAAGAAGGCTATCCTGTTATGGGACTTGAAGGAGCCATTACTTTAGGAGAAGAATTCTTATCAACAGGTGGACAAGTACTTATTAATAGTCAAGGTGAAATAACATTAGATGAGGGATATATCGATACATTAGAAGTAGTTAGCTTTGAGGACAATAAATCTCTTACAAAAATGAATGATAATCTGTATAGTGGAACAGGAGCAAGATTACCTTTCGAGGGAAGTTTAGTGCAAGGCTATTTGGAAACTGCAAATGTAAATCCAGTAACAGCTATGGTAGATATGATTACAGTTTCAAGAGCTTATGAAACGAATCAAAAAATGATTCAAGTACAAGATAGCTTACTTGGTAAAGCAGTTAATGAATTAGGTAGAGTATAGGAGGGGAAGTATGATTAGAGCATTATACACAGCAGCATCAGGGATGACAGCTCAACAACTTAACGTAGACACTATTTCTAATAATATGGCCAATGTTAATACAGCAGCATATAAAAAAGAAACAACCAACTTTAAAAGTTTACTTTATACAACTATGGGAGAGGCTAATGATCCTAATGCAGCAACTGCTCCTACAGTTAAGCAAGTAGGACATGGCGTACGTGCACTTGCGAATTCTAGAGATTATTCTAGAGGTATTCTTCAAGAAACAGGCAATGAATCAGATTTAGCTATTGTAGGAGATGGATTCTTTGCAATTCAAGAACCAGATGGTTCAGAAGTTTATACAAGAGATGGTAGCTTTAGATTTGCTATGATTCCAGATGATGGCACCTATGCTTTAGTTACTTCCGATGGTAGACCAGTATTATCTACAGAAGGAGAATCTATTATAATAGATGTAGGAACTCCAGTAGAGGAACTTCAAATAGGTCAAGATGGCAATGTATTTTACTTAGATGAGACAGATGTGCAGATGGATATTGCACAGATAAGAGTTGTTCAATTTGCTAATAAAGCAGGGCTTGAGGCTATAGGAAGTAACTTGTATAGACAAACACCAGCATCTGGAGAACCTATGGCAGAGGCTGATGAAGATGGTCTAAGTAAAAGTATCATTCGCACTGGCTACTTAGAAGGATCCAATGTACAAATCGCTGAAGAGATGGTTAATCTCATTATTGCCCAAAGAGCATATGAAATTAATTCAACAGCTATTAAGACAGCTGATGATATGTTAGGACAAGCTAATCAGCTCAAGAGTTAAGGAGGCTAGGTAAATGGAGATTTCAGGTGTATCAAGTCTATTAGACCTGCAAAAGCAAATGGCTACTCAGAACATGGATAAAGCAGAAAATAAGGATTTTAATGCTATCTTAGAGCAGGCGATAGCAAAGGAAGATGATAAGAAACTAAAAGAAGCTTGTGATGAACTTGAGAGCTATATGCTTAGTATGATGTTTAAACAGATGAAATCCTCTATGCTATCAGGAGATAGTTTAATAAGTAAAGGGGACTATGAATCAATGTTTGAAGACATGCATATTAACAGCCTATGTGATGAAATGGTTAAGGCTGGGGGGATCGGTTTATCAGATTCTATGTACAAACAAATGAAAAATACATATCGTGCGCAAATGCAAATAAGCGATGAAAATAAATAATGGTTTGATTTAATTGACATGAAGTTATGATAATGTTAAAATAAGTTGAAAATCAAATAAAAATTCTTATCCAGAGAGGTGGAGGGACAGGGCCCTATGAAACCCGGCAACCTAGTATAAAACTAAGGTGCCAATTCCCACGTATAAATTACGTAAGATGAGGATGATTGTGCGAATATTACCCCTCATTTTGTAATGAGGGGTTTTTTGTATAGTTATTCTAATGAGAAGGTAATTAGATAGCAACTAATTGATACATGAAAAATTAGAAATGCTGATTGTAGTCATTAGGACTTTATTTCCATGAAGTTTATACTACTAAATAGTTACTGAGCGAATTTGATAGGAATAAATTAAAACTAAAAGGAGGCTTTAAAATGGCAAAAAGATTGTTTACTTCAGAATCAGTTACAGAAGGGCATCCAGATAAGATTGCTGACCAGATTTCAGATGCAGTTTTAGATGCGATTTATGCTCAAGACCCAAATGCTAGAGTGGCTTGTGAAACAGCACTGACTACAGGATTAGTATTAGTAATGGGTGAGATTACAACAAATTGCTATGTAGATATTAATAAAACAGTTCGTGACACAATTAATGAGATTGGTTACAATGCGCCAGAATATGGTTTTGATGGGCACTCTTGTGGCGTGATTGTGGCTCTTGATGAACAATCAGCTGATATTGCTATGGGGGTAGATAAAGCTTTAGAAGCTAAAAGAGGAGAGATGACGGAAGAGGCTATCGAAGCTATTGGTGCAGGAGATCAAGGAATGATGTTTGGATTTGCTTGTGATGAGACACCAGAGCTTATGCCTATGCCTATTTCATTAGCACACAGATTATCTAAGAGACTATCTGAGGTACGTAAAAATGGTACATTAAACTACCTTAGACCAGATGGTAAAACACAAGTAACAGTGGAATATGATGGTGATACACCAGTAAGAGTAGATGCAATTGTTGTATCCACACAACATGCTGAAGATGTAACACAAGAACAAATTCATGCAGATATTATGGAACACATTATTAAACCAATCGTTCCAGCAAACTTATTAGATGCAGAAACCAAATACTTTATTAATCCAACAGGTCGATTTGTAATTGGTGGACCAGTAGGTGATGCAGGACTTACAGGACGTAAAATTATTGTGGATACCTATGGTGGTTATGCAAGTCATGGTGGTGGAGCGTTCTCAGGAAAAGATCCAACAAAAGTAGACCGTTCAGCAGCTTATGCAGCTAGATATGTTGCTAAAAATATTGTAGCAGCAGGACTTGCAAAAAAATGTGAGATTGAACTTGCTTATGCTATTGGTGTAGCAAAACCAGTATCAGTACTTGTTAATACACATGGTACAGGAATTGTAAGTGATGAAGCATTAGTTGAGCTTGTTTATAATAACTTTGATCTTAGACCAGCAGGTATTATCAAAATGTTAGATCTTAGAAGACCTATCTACAAACAAACAGCAGCTTATGGACACTTTGGACGTATTGATGTAGATTTACCATGGGAAAAAACAGATAAAGCTGAAGCTTTAAAGGCAGCAGTTAAAAAATAAATAAAACAAACACAAACAGGCCTAAATCACATTGATGTGATTTAGGCCTTGTTTGTGTGAGGAGCATTCCAAACTGATTAATGATCTTAGTGAGGAGCTCGTTCATAGAGGAGCTCTAAGAGAATTACCTTTGGGAACTGTCCCTCAGTTTCCTTTGGGGATTCTCCTAGTTTTAATATGAACGTATAAGGATGACCATTTATCAGTGAGGGACACATAAGGTGGATGCACGTGCAAGGGCCCAGCCGTCTTATGACTTTGGATAAGTGGTAAGACCTATTTAGGTTTACTCACTTATATATATGTAATAAAAAATGCAATTCCCTAGAAATAATTTGAAATAAAAATTAAATATTAATAAAATATAAAAATTCCAACCATATAAATTAAAAGTGCTACTATTTGAGATATAAATATAAAAATCAAGTAATGGAGGGATTTATAATGAAGAAAAAGGTATTGGCCTTATTAGTAACTTTAGTAATGATATTTACTATGGTAGGCTGTAATGCTCAAGGCGTGGAATTAATTAATCAGTTAAAGACAGTTTCTAATTGGGAAGCCATGGAAACAACGAGTAATTTAGATTTAAGTATTACTTCTCAAGGAGAAACTGTTAAAGTAAATGTAGGGTTAGTAAGCTATACAAATAGTAAAGATTTACAAATGGAAGCTACTATGACTATTAACACCATTGAAGTTTCAGGCCAAAAAATAGATGTAGCCTCAGCACCATTTGAACTTTCACCTATTAAGTTTTATATGGATGGCATGAAGTTCTACGTAAGTACAGATATCTTTAAAGATATTGCAGCTATCTTAGGTATTAAACCAGAAACAATCATAGATGTAACTAAAGACTATTTAATGATGGATTTAACAAGTACTATGGAAACATCAGGAATGACTAAAGAACAAATAGCTAAATTATCAAGCCAAAGCTTTGATATTTATGCTAATTCTAAAGTAGAAGTTCCAATTACTAAAAAAGATAACACCTATACCGTTGAACTTAAAGATTCACAATTAGTAGATGCCATCTTTGATTTTTACCTAGAAGCTCTTGATTCCCAAACGACTACATTAACAGAAGCTTATAAGAAAATGGGGCTTACAGATGAGCAAATTAAAGAAACACTTGCACAAGTAAAAGTTATTTATGGACCAGAAACAAAAGCTATGGTTAAACCTATGTTAGCTGGTAGCTCTGCAAAAGCAAGCTATACATTTGATAAAGATAGCTATGCAACTGATATGTCAGCAACTATTAAATTAGCAGTAGATAAAGACAAAGTTGATGTTAGTATATCTGGTCAATCAAAAGTTAAAAAAGTAGATAAAAAAGCAATTACTTTCCCAACAAGTGTAAAAGCATACACTATGGAAGACCTTATGGGAATGGCTACACCTAATCAAGTTAGTCAAGTTGTTGAAGTAGCTAAAAAGGATTGTGTTGTAGAAAAAGACGTAACTTATGTACCTCTTAAAGCTACACTAGCACAAGTTGGTCTTACAGCAAGTTATGATAGTAAAACAAAAACAACATATATTAAAGAATTAGATATGCCAGTGAAAGTCCTTGTTAAAAAAGGTGTTTCATATGTGTCAATAGAACTATTAGAGGAAATTGGAATAAGTTGTGAAGTTAAATAAGTTTTAAGCTAGCACTAAAAAGGCAGATGGCTTAGGAGAAAATCATCCTAAGCTATCTGCCTTTTTAGTGCTACAAATTGAAATTTGTCGAGGTATTTGTAAAATAGGGTGCTAGGATGAAAGGATAGGGAAATGGCTATCTTCCTGTGCTCCGGTTCGTATTTTTTGAAGCACTAAGCTCACTTATTTAGATGAACGCCT
>JAEZJJ010000095.1 GCA_023436395.1 Bacillota bacterium
GTTAAGCACGCCGCCAGCGTTCATCCTGAGCCAGGATCAAACTCTCATCAAATGAAGTTTGTCCGTGTAGCATCTCTGCTACTGACTATTTTACTTAGTACAAATGTACTGATTCTCATCTCTATAACAGAGACGTAATGAATCGACTGGTTTATAGTTACTATTTTGTTTTCAAAGTTCATTATTATCAAGGCTTATTGCCTTTTATTGTCTGCTGCTGTTTGCCGCTGACTTGTATAATAATACAGTATCTTGATACACACGTCAACACCTTTTTATTATTTTTTTAACTAAATATTGTTTTTTTAGCTTTCTCACTGCTTATCCACAACTTATCAACCACTTTATACACATCTATTACTAATTTACTTATTTATTCATTACCTTCTCTAGTATACTTATTACTTCATTCATTTTCTCCTCTACATTCTCTTCATTCTGACATGCATCTTTTACACAATGCAACAAATGCTGTTCTAAAATTAATAAATTAGCTTTTTTTAACAATGATTGTGATGCTAGTATCTGATTCGATATATCTACACAGTATCTTTCTTCTTCTATCATTCTTATAATTCCTTCTATTTGACCTCTAGCAGTTTTTAAGGATTTGAGCGCTTTTTTCTTTTGTTCATTCATTGTTTTATCTCCCTAATCTAATTTGTTCTATAACCCTATAGGTTAATTGTATTATAGCATTTTTTCACTACATATAACTCTCGTAAAAGTATTTTTAAAATCAAACATGTGATATTTCTATCTAAAAGATAATTAGAATTCCTCTCTGTATTTCCTATAATCTAGAAAAGTAAAGAGCACACTTGCTTACACTATTAAAAAGAGTTATAAATCAGAATTAACACTCCAATCTATAACTCTTCTTTCTATTACTATAGATATTACGCTATAGCTTTTATCATATTATTTATTTGCACAGCATTTTTTATACTTCTTACCACTTCCACATGGACATGGTGCATTTCTTCCTATATCTATAACTTTAATTTTTTGACCTGTTTTCTCATCAAATGTATGTGGGCTAAGCTCTTGATTAGTAAAACCTTTATTAATCCATTTTCTTGTACAACCTGTAATAGCAACTATATGTTTAACTACTTCATTAATCTCTGCTAAACTTTTAAATTCTACGCCTAAGTTAGCAATCTCTTCTAAAATAATCTCTGTAGTTTGTCCACTACGATCACAATCTACCCTAGTAATCATTGTAACTGCTATAATAATTTCCTCTATTAGAGTTTCTTCTATATTATATGTTTTCCTCAGATATGACTTGAATTTTTCAATTGGTATGCTAGGTTCATAGTGTCTCTCATCATACATTTTCTCTAATAATGTATCTGATGGTACATAATATTCTCTATCTGTAGTTGCTTCAATAAAATCTTTAAAATTAGTTTTATCTAATGCATATATTGTCTCTTCTACAATGTAATCTTCAATAATTTTGGATTGACATACTAAACGCATATCTGTTTTTACAAACTGTGCTAATTCTAATTCATTAATAGTTGCTGTATTTTTTCTATTATAAAGTTCTACCGCCCAACTTAATTTAACAGCTCCATAAAGATTTAGTACACTTATAACGTGTCTTCTTATACTACTATTAGCTCTTATACTCTCCATGATTGGAGTCATATTAATTTTTTTATAGGCATCTTTAACCAGCTGTGCTACCATTAATTCTTTTCTCTCATTATGTGCTACAAGCTGAACTAATTCTAATTCCATTAGGTTATAGTAGCCTTCTATTTCTTCTTCATTTTCAATTACTTTATTGTTATCTAGAATTGCCTCAAACTTCACAATATCTTCTTCATCTAACATTGGTAGAATCTCTGGCATCTTTTGAGGAATTGCTTCAAGTAAAGCTTCTGTTAATTCAGCCTTCTTCAATTTATACGCACCTTTGATTCCATATAACTTAGCAATTTGTTCTAGCTCTTTTTTTCCGTATGATAATTCCATTGCTGTCTCCTCTTTAATCCTTACAATCTTTCACAATGTTTTTATCTTATCATATTTTATAGGCATAATCAAAAAATCTCCTATAGGATGTTTTTGGAATTATACCCTATAGGAGATTTTTATTTTTAGTTATTCACAAGCATTACTTATAATATAATTAATGTCTACAACCCTACTATCTGATCTATTAAGCTCTGCAACAACTGCATCAAAGATAAAATCTATAACTTTCTTTGAATCACATACATACAAAATAACACTTTCTCCTCTAACCGTGTCTAACAAAAGACTATATAGTGTTATGTCTGCACGATGTGTAAATTCAATATATACTTTGCACCCTTCATAAAGAACTCTCTCTTTTAAAATTAGCACTATAATTCCCCCTCTTCATCTGCTTGGTATACATCTCTATGGTAACATACTTTAATACCATATTCACCTAGTTATTAAAGTAAATTTTCAGATATATAGAGTTTTTCCACAGCTTTATGTTAAATTAGGGGCACTTATCCACTAGTTATTCACATTTAATCCTTGTTATGCACAATTGTATACAATCTTACACTTAAAGTTTTTCTTCAAGTTAAAGTAATAATTCACCACTTTAACTTCTTACTTTAATCTATATCTACCATGTTTAAGAAGTGTAAACTTAATAGCTGTATAAGTTACATCTTTAGGTAACAATTCCTTAATTGGCTTAAGCAAAGTTGCACCACATTCTTCTACAGCCTCCATAATTTGCTCTTCATATTCCACTGGTATAAACTGATTAAAGTCTATAGTTAGTCCTTCTTGAACACACTTTACAAGATGGTTTTCTATTGTCAGTTCTGTTAACTGCCTTTCTTCTGCAATCTCACTAATTGTTTTGCCTTGTGTATAAAGTTCATAGCTCAATTTATGACTATCTCTAGATGAAGATTTTTTTAAACTACCTTCCTCTAAATCTCTCATTTTTTCTATACCCTGATTTTCTTTACCACGAATATTGCTATTTATATCTATATTATTAGCTTCTACATACTTCTTAATAGCTTCTATAAATGCTCGTCCATACTTATTACATTTATGCTCACCCACACCAGATATCTCTAAAAACTCTACTTCTGTCGTAGGATATCTACTGCTCATTTCCTTTAAACTAGTATCTGGAAATACCATGAATGGCTGAATATGTTGCTCTTTTGCAATATTAAATCTAATTTCACGGAGTCTTTCAAACAATCCTAGGTCAGTTATAGCATTAATAGACATTTTCTTTCTTACCCCAGACGTTTCCTTGACAAGTACACGTTTAATACTTATTGTTTTTTCTCCCTTAAGCACATGATAACTTTGCTCCGTTAATTGCAAGATAGGATATTGCGTTCCTACGAGTTCTAAATATCCTTCTGCTACAAGAAAAGATATTAATTCTTTAATGGTTTCCTTAGGATAATCTTTCATTACCCCATAGGTAGTCAATTCATTAAATTTAAGAGTTTTAATCCTTTGTGTACTTGCACCTTTTAATACATCTGCTACTTGCGTACTTCCAAAACGTTCTTTCATACGCTTTACACAACTAAGTATCTTTTGTGCTTCCACTGTAATATCTGATTCCTCAGTGTCATTACTGCAGCTGCCACAGTTTTGACAATCTCCTTCTAATTTTTGCTGACCAAAGTATTCTAGAATATAATTTCTCAGACAACTCTCTGTATTGCAGTAATCTACCATACTATTCAGCTTATCATATTCAACCTGTCTACCTAATCCATTTGCATTTTCTATTAAATAACGATTGGTCATTATATCTTGTGTTCCAAAAAGTAATATGCATTGTGCTTCTTCTCCATCACGCCCTGCACGTCCTGCTTCTTGATAATAGCCTTCCATATTCTTTGGCATATTATAATGTAAAACAAATCTTACATTAGGTTTATCTATCCCCATACCAAAGGCATTAGTTGCAATCATTACAGATACTCTATCATATAGAAAGTCATCTTGATTACTGTTTCTCTGTGCTTCACCTAATCCGGCATGATACTTGGTACAGGGTAATCCTAACCTAAGCAACCTTTCATATAGCTCATCTACACCTTTTCTAGTTGCACAATAAATAACACCACTTTCTCCCGTATGTTCTCTAAGATATTTCTCTGTTTCATAAAGCTTATTTTCTGGCTTTCTTACTTCAAAATAAAGATTGGGCCTATCAAAACTATTAGTTAACTTAAATGGGTCATCTAACTCTAATAACTGTATAATATCTTTTTTTACAAGTGGTGTTGCCGTTGCCGTAAAAGCTGTTACTATAGGCCTCTTAGGGAGTGCACAAAAAATCTGACTTATCCTTCTATAACTCGGTCTGAAATCATGTCCCCACTGGGAAACACAATGGGCTTCATCCACCGCTACCATAGAAATTGGAATTTCTCGTATTAAATCTAAAAAGCTCTCTGTTTCCAAACGTTCTGGTGCTACATATAAAAGCTTATAGTTTCCCATTTTAGCATTTGCTTTAATCTCCCTAAACTCTCTTGTACTCAAGGTTGAATTAATAAGTTCTGCTTGTACACCATATTCTTTTAATGTATCAACTTGATCTTTCATCAAAGAAATAAGTGGAGAAATCACAATAGTAACCCCTTCTAATAATAGGGCTGGTATTTGATAACATATAGACTTTCCTCCGCCAGTTGGCATAATACCTAACGCATCTTTTCCTGATAAAATTGCTTCTATTAACTCCTTTTGTCCCGGCCTAAAGCTATCATATCCATAATATTTCTTTAGTATCTCTAATGGGTTCATGCATTTCCTCCTCCTTACAACATTTAATCTCCTATTTATTCATTATAGCCATAATTAAGGCAACCTTAAACCTCTAAGTAACTTTATCTCTTTCTTATCCTAGTTATTTATCTATTCTTCTCTTATAAATTCTGTTTTTACTAAGAGTCTTACTTTTTCCAAAATAATTTAATTGACACTTGTCTATTTACATAATATCATATTCATAGATGAATAATATTGCTTATCAAGAGTGGTGGAGGGACTGGCCCAATGAAGCCCAGCAACCTGTATATCAAGGTGCTAATTCCAACAGTAATTAAACTGGAAGATGAGTATAGACCGGTTAAAACCTGAGTTTATGCTCAGGTTTTTTTGCGTTCAAAGATTTATATAATAGGAGACATAATGAAGACTAATAAAACACTTTCTATACGTACAATTGTAGCCATAGGAATTGGGTCTGCAGTATTTTTAGTTTTAGGACGTTTTGCTGCTATTCCTACAGGTATTCCTAATACAGAAATTCAAACTGCATATGCTTTTCTAGCATTAATGGCAGTTCTTTATGGTCCATTAGCAGGAGCCTCTATTGGATTTATTGGCCATACTTTAAAAGACATTACCGCTTATGGTTCTCCATGGTTTAGTTGGATTATCGCTTCAGCTATAGTAGGTCTGATTATTGGCTTTAGTGTAAAAGCATTAAGTCTAAACGATGGATACTTTGGCAAAAAACAACTTATTCTATTTAATTTATTTCAAGTTATCGCTAATGCAGTTGCATGGGGAATAGTTGCCCCTACTTTAGATATACTTATTTACGCTGAACCTGCTAATAAAGTTTATATTCAAGGTACTGTATCTGGTATTTCTAATATTGTCACTATCGGGACATTAGGTTCTATCTTATTAGCTTCATATGCTAAAACAAGAATTAAGACTGGAAGTTTAAAACTTGAAGACTAATTATGAAAGGAACAACTATGAAAAAAACTGTTATTGAATTTAATAACTTTAGCTATCAATATAGGGTACAGCACGAACCTACTTTAAAGAATATTAATTTAAGCATCAAAGAAGGTGAAAAAGTACTCATCCTAGGTCCTTCAGGTTCAGGGAAAAGTACTTTAGGCGCTTGTTTAAATGGTATTATTCCTTTTAGAACTGAAGGATCAATAACTGGTAGCTTAAAAATAAATGAAAAAGAAACTTCTTCCCTTAGCCTTTTTGAACTCTCTCAAATGGTAGGGACGGTTCTTCAAGACCCTGATAGTCAATTCATCGGACTTACAGTAGGAGAAGATATGGCCTTTGGCCTTGAAAACCAATGTATTCCTCAAGCTGAAATGAAAGAACAAGTAAGGGAAATTGCTTCTATTGTAAACGCCTCCCATTTCCTAGAGGCTACTCCTCATTCTTTATCAGGAGGACAAAAACAACGTGTTACTTTAGGTGGTACATTAGTAAGCAACTCTAATATTTTACTTTTCGATGAACCTTTAGCTAGTTTAGATCCAGCTACTGGAGAAAAAGCTATTGATTTGATTGACCATATACATGACAGTACGGGTAAAACTATTATTATTATCGAGCATCGTTTAGAAGATGTCTTATACCGTCATGTAGACCGCGTTATTGTCATGAATAAAGGATATATTATACTAGATACCACACCTAATGAACTTCTTAAACAAGATGTCCTTAAACAAAATGGTATTCGTGAACCACTTTATATCACAGCCCTTAAGTATGCTGGCTATGACCTTAATGTTTTTGATAAAGTTGAATCTTTAAATGATATAAAGTTAGAGGGATATAAAGAAAAACTTGAAGCTTTCATTAACAAAGAGGAAGAAGCCACAGAAGCTGTTAAAGAAAAGCTTGATACTGATGTGCTTCTTGAATTTAAACAAGTACACTTTAGTTATGATAAACATAAACCTTTACTTCAAGACATTAATCTTAAAGTTTATAAAGGTGAAATGATAAGTATTGTAGGTAAAAATGGTGCAGGTAAATCTACACTCTCTAAATTAATATGTGGTTTTTATAAACCAACTAAAGGTCAACTTTTACTTAAAGGTCAAGATATGAAACACTTAAGCATTAAAGAACGTTGTAGTTCAATTGGATTGGTACTTCAAAATCCAAATCAAATGCTTTCTAAACCTATGCTTTATGATGAAGTGGCGCTTGCACTTCGTAATCAAGGAGTTGATGAATCTGAAGTAAAAGAACGCGTATACGAAACTCTAAAAATATGCGGTCTTTATCAAATGCGTAATTGGCCTATTTCAGCATTAAGTTATGGTCAGAAAAAACGTGTAACGATTGCTTCTATTTTAGTAAGCAGACCTGAAATCCTTATTTTAGATGAACCAACAGCTGGGCAAGACTTTAAGCATTATACAGAAATGATGGAGTTTTTAAAGGAACTTAATAACCAAGGTATTACCATTATTATGATTACCCATGATATGCACCTTATGTTAGAGTACACAGATAGAGCTATTGCTTTAGCAAATGGTAAAGTTTTAGGTGATGATACCACTATTAATGTATTAACAACTTCAACTATTACTAAAGAAGCTCACCTTAAAGAAACTTCTTTATATTCACTTGCAGTTAAAGCAAAACTTGAAGATCCTAAAGCTTTTGTTTATAGCTTTATCAGAGAAGATAAAAGGAGAAGAAACCAATGCCAAATGTAACACTCGGATATCTTAAGGCAGATTCCCCTATTCACCGTTTAACAGGAGCTACTAAACTCATCTGTTTAATCTTCTGCTCCCTAACAGCTATGCTTACCTATGACACAAGAGTATTAGCTGCATTACTCATTATGAGTTTAATTTGTTTCAAAATATCTAGAATTAAATTTAAGGATGTAGCTTTTGTAGTTTATTTTATATTAGCCTTCCTTTTAATCAATAATATTGCTATTTTTATTTTTTCACCTCAAGAAGGATGTAAAATTTATGGTTCAACAACTGTATTATTTCAAATCGTTGGACCTTACAAAATAACTTTAGAACAGTTATTTTATCAGTTGAATGTCACACTTAAATATTTCGCAGTGATTCCAATTGCCCTATTGTTTATTGTAGCTACAGATCCAAGTGAGTTTGCAGCTTCTTTAAATCGTATTGGTGTAAGTTATAAGCTATCTTATGCAGTAGCAATTGCCTTAAGATATATTCCAGACATTCAAAGAGATTATGTGGAAATTGCCTTTGCACAGCAAGCAAGAGGTATTGATTTATCTCGCAAAGAAAAACTTGTAAAACGTATCAAAAATATGAGTAGTATTTTAATCCCTCTTATTTTTAGTAGTTTAGAACGTATTGAAACCATAAGTTGTGCCATGGAACTTCGTTCATTTGGCGCTCAGAAAAAACGTACTTGGTACAGCAGCAGACCTTTTGCTAGAAGAGATTTTGTAGCAATACTAATGGTGTTTGCATTCTTTGCTTTTTCTATGTGGATGACACTTAGAAATGGAAGTCGTTTCTACAATCCTTTTATGTAATATCATTAATAAAAGGTTATATTAAAAGGCTTATGAGCTATATGTGAATTTCACATTAGTTCTATAAGCCTTTTTGTAAATTAGTTTACTCTTAGATTTGCCTTATTCTTATCCACATTTTCTCTTAACTTACTAAAACTTTTCCCCACTTTTTCAAGTTTTCCACTGGATAACTTTTAGTTAATAATGAAACAGGATGCTTTTCTTACATATTTTACTCACTAAATAACAGTTTTATCTCTTCTTCCGACATCTTACTAATGAATGCTTCCCCTTCTTGGAGTACACTTTCAGTTAACCCAATCTTCTTATCTTGTAATTCTTTAATCTTTTCTTCTATCGAATTCTTAGTGATCATTTGGAACACCTGTACTTTATTCTTCTGTCCAATGCGATAAGCCCTATCTGTGGCTTGATTTTGACTAGATAAATTCCACCACGGATCATAGTGAATCACCACATCTGCTCCTGTAAGATTAAGACCTGTCCCCCCTGCTTTAAGAGAGATTAAAAATACTGGAATATCTGAAGTATTAAATTCACCAACTAATCTCATTCGTTCTTCTGCTTTAGTAGAACCAGTCAGCATAAAGTGTTCTATCCCTTCTCTATATAGACGATTACTTAAAATGTCTAGCATTGTAGTAAACTGAGAGAATAAAAGTATCTTATGACCTGCTTCTATACTGTCCTTAACAATTTCTATGCATTGTTCTAGTTTACCACTCGTATCTGTATAATTTTCTAAATACATTGATGGATGACAGCAAAGTTGACGTAGTCTTGTTAGGAGGGCAAGCATCTTAATATGACTAGCTCCTACACCTCTAGCCTTAAGTTCTTCTTCCATTTCTTGCTTCGCTAAAGCTAAATGAGCGGTATAAAGCTTTTGTTGCTCTTCTTCCATAGTATTATAGATAACCGTTTCTGTTTTATCTGGTAATTCCTTTAATACATCTCTTTTAAGCCTTCGCATGATAAAAGGTGCGATAAGCTTTTTAAGTCTAGCTGTTGCTACCTCATCTTGATTTTTCACGATAGGCATTTCGTAATGTGTTCTAAACTTGCCATAGGTAAAAAGATAATCTGGCATAATAAAGTCAAAAATACTCCAAAGCTCTGCCAAAGAATTCTCTATAGGTGTTCCTGTTAAAGCAAAATTCACCTCACCTTTTAGTAGCTTCAAAGCCTTTGCACTAAGGGTATTAGCGTTTTTAATATATTGGGCTTCATCAGCAATGCAATATTTAAACGTCATCTTTTCATAATAATCAATGTCCCTCTTCAAAAGTTCATAGGAGGTAATCATCACATCATATCCTTGCTCTTCTTCTAACTGCTCCTTTCTTTCAAGAACCGTCCCCATAATGACCTTCACTTTTAAAGATGGAGCAAAGCGAGTTAATTCAGTTTGCCAGTTCAACACTAAAGAAGTAGGACAAATCACTAAGGAAGGTTTTAATTCTTCACCTTTTTCTTTTTCAGCTAATATAAGCGCTATCATTTGAAGGGTTTTTCCAAGCCCCATATCATCGGCTAATATACCTCCAAAACCATAATCAGCCATGGTTCTAAGCCACCTATAACCCGTTTTTTGATAAGTCCTTAGGTTCGCTTTAAGGCTCTTAGGCACTTCATAGTCTGCATCTTCTATATTTTTAACATCTCTTATAATCTGCTTAAAATATTTATCCCTACTAATCTCAATGCCTTCACTTTGTTTTAATACTTGATCTAGATAAAGCACTCTATATTTAGGAAGGCTAGCCTCTCCTCCTTCTAAATCACTGGCATTCATTCCTAGCCCATCCACAATATTGGCTAAATCACCTATTGTCGTACCCCCTGCAATATCTAAGAAAGAACCGTCCCTTAGTCTATAGTATTTATTTTTCATCTTATAAGCATTTAAAATGGCTGTTATTTCATCTAATGGCATATTAATGTCTTTTATTTCTACCTTTAGCATATTATTTTCGATTCTAAGCCCAATACTTCCTACTGGTGTTTTTACAAGATTGATATTCCGTAGTCTATCCGTTACATGAACTTCTCCCATTTCCATAAGTTCATTGACACCTGTTTTTATAAAAGCATAGATATCTTCTTCATCACTTAGATGCAAACTTCCATTCTTAGTTCTAAAATTATAGTGCTTCAAAATATTATTGACTCTATATTCATTGGGTGTATCTCTAGCAATTGCCTCTAATTGTCTTGTTTGAGACTCATCTAGCTTCTTATATGGATTAAAAACAAATCCTCTATACTCAAACTGAACATCTCCAATAATGCCCCCTTCTCCATCCAAGTCTAGAAAGGTCTTGACATGAACATGCTCAGGTGTAATGTTGGTTTTAATCTCTTCTTCCATTAATACAGGAACATGCTTTTCTATTTTAGATAAACTAGAAAGTATAAAACGTTTAATCAGCGTCTCACTAAAGTCTAGTTGCTTATTTCCATGAATATTTCTTGCTTCATACATGTATTTGAGCAATGGAAAAACATCATTTCCAAAGCTTTTATCTAACCGCAATAATTTATCCTTGAGCAAGAGGTATTTATATCTAGAAAAAGCTATAGGTTCATACTCTACTAAAGATGTACTCAGCTCATAGTAATCTTCCTCACCTTCAATTTTGAATTCAAATTTAGGATTCCCTTCCTCAAAACAAACTGTTCTAATTTCCTTACCTATTTCAATATCTACTGGCTTTCCTTTAAATAGATCAAAAAATTCATCAAAGGCTTTTGGCCCCAGAGGTAGTGTTTTACGGTCTGCTTTAGTAAATCCTCTATACATCCCTACCTGTCTTAGAATATCTAGATATTCTTGGGTTTTATCTACAATAAACTGAACAATAGGTCTAGATGTTGCTTCAAATACACTTAAATCATGTATGAAATCCAAGTGCTTTCCATATACTACTCTGTTTCCCTGGAGCATATATTCTGCAAACTCATATAAGTCTTTAACCACATAAAACTTATTGACTCCTACGCTAAGAGCTAAAAAGAAGCTTCCTGCACCTTCATTAATGAGTTTAATCTGGGCAGTAACACGTTCATCTTCTCCCAGCTCTAAATCTTGTTCCCTAATAACTTGCTCTTCATAATAACTCAGTGCATTTTGTGAATAACGTTCGCCTCTAATACTTCTTCTAATCTCCGACATAACTTCATGATAGTACTTAAGGAGCATCGCTTCTACATGTTTACAAGCTCCCTCTTCTTGAAAACTTTGTAAACAGTTACATTCACTCCAAGCTACCTTTTCATTATAGAGTTCTACTCTTGTCTGATAATCTCCTGTCTCTCCATGTACACAGGACATCATTTCTATATATTCTTCATCTTGTCTCAGATGGATTTTATCTACCTTCCCTTGTTTAAAATAGCTAAGGCCATCTTCATAGGCCTTATAACTACTTGCCTCATCTTTAATTGCTCTTAAGGTAATTTTCATTCCTACAAACTCCTTGCTTCTGACCTAAACTAAAATAATTTTTCTATAAATATCTAATGCTTTTATTATAACAGAGTATAGCCATCCATAGTCTTATAAATTAAGGATATTTTAAATTGATTATGATATACTTAAGCCAATCTTTACTTAAATTTTAATAAAAAATCAAAAAATATCTTTATTGACTTGAACACTGTGTCGTACTTTAAAATCATTTACAGAGGAGGTGAGCAAATGAAACTAATGACAGTAAGTGAAGTTTCAAAAACTTTTCATGTATCTACTCGGATGTTACGTTATTACGAAAAAATCAACTTAATATCCAGTAGCCGTAAAGGAGATTATGCCTATCGTATCTATGATGAAACCGCTATAAAGCGCCTACAGCAGATTATTATACTACGCAAATTACATATTCCCCTTAAACAAATTGCAGTAATTCTAAGTGATATCCAAGGTATAGAAGCACATCAAATTCTACAAGAAAATATTAACTCACTTAACGAAGAAATTTACGCACTTCATACCATTAGGAGTATTTTAAATGCCTTTATTACCCGCCTTGATGCTAATATTCAAAAAGGTATCCATCTTGATCTTCTTCAAGACACCGAACTCATTGAAATTACCAATGCGCTTATCCTCCCTAAATGTAATCTAAAGGAGGACTATTCAATGAATGAATTAAATAATGCAAGTACACAGATTGAAAGTAAAATGGATATTAGGATAGTATATCTTCCACCTGCAACAGTTGCATCTAGTCACTATATGGGTGCAAACCCAGAAGATGTTGCTGGAGATAGGTTAGGTGATTTTATTAAGAACATAAACTTACCATCCCTTAAACCCGACTTTAGAGTTTATGGTTTTAACAACCCATCTCCTCAAGAGGGACAAGAAGACTATGGATATGAATTTTGGGTAACTATACCCGAAGATCTAGAAGTACCTATGCCACTTACAAAGAAGCAATTCACTGGGGGATTGTATGCGGCTCATTGTATCAAAATGGGGGATTTTCATGAGTGGGTGCCTTTATATGAACAAATTAAAAACAGTACAGAATATGAGATAGAGTGGCGTGAATCTTATGGTATGGGTGGTTCTCTGGAAGAACAGCTAGATGTCTATTCCTTGTACACGGAAGCAAAATCTGAATTTACACAACTGGACTTACTTATTCCAATCAAAAGAAAATCATAAAAGGTTTTAGCTTCATAAATTTGATATACTTAATGAATCTCATAAGGAAGGTCAACTTACTTGTTTTCTTTAAATTAATAGGTATTTTTTAAGTTATTTTCTCTAGGAATAAAAAAGACATATGAAATCAGCTTTAGTGATGTGACTCTAATAAGTTAGACCTAAAAATCTAACTTATTAGAGTCACATCATAGTACAGCTATCTCCATATGTCTTTTTATTAACTCTATAAATATTAATCCTCTAAAACTCTATATTATTTTTCATAATAGGCAGCAATAGCTTTATACAGAAATTCCGTAGCACCTACTGCAATTTTATCATAATAAGCTGTAAATCTAGGATCATCCAAATATCCTTTAGCTAGTGCAATATGTGCTTCTTCTGAATAAGTTCCTTCTGGCCAATAGTAGCAGATCCACTGTTTATGGAGTTCACACGCTCTTTTAGCCTCTTTCCCTTTTACATCTCCCGTTTGAAAGGCAACTTTAATAGCTTCATTTACTAGTCTCGTTAAATCTTCTATGCTATCATATTCCTCTTTAGTCATACGTTCTAGTTTTGTGTTGGCTGCATCTATCACTGTGTCACCAAATCTTGCTCTTATTTCTTTCCCATATTTCTTTTCATTTTCTTCTATAAGTTCTTTTTTGAATCCTTCAAATTTTTGCTTATCTGTCATTGTTATTTCCCCTTTCATAGCACTCATTGTTTGAGTAACATTATTAATGAGTTTCTCAATTTGTTCACGTTTTTCTAGGAGGGCACTTAAGTGCTGATTTAAAGCTTTTTGCCTATCAAAATCAGGAGCAGTCATAATGCTTTTAATCGTTTCTAAGTCTAATCCTAGCTCCTTAAAAAATAGTATTTGCTGCAAATTATCAACTTCTTTATGCCCATAAATACGATAACCTGACTCATTGACTCTTGCCGGCATTAAAAGTCCTATCTCATGATAGTATCGTAGTGTCCTCGTACTTACATTGGCAATTTGCGATAATTTATTAATGGTATACTCCATGATTTCATCTCCTAAGTCAAACATAAACTATTCCGCTACGTTAAGGTCAATACTTTTTTATTTATTTTATATTAGTTGTTTTAGATAAACTAGAAGCCAACTTTGCCACGTTTCTTCTTCACCTGTTTGTTGCTCTTTTGTTTCTAGTTGAGTGAGTAGTAAATTTACTTTTTCTATTAAATTTTCTAATGTAATAGGTGTATTTAAGGTGTTTTCCTGAATACCCAGTTCATAATTAATGAGTAAATTAATTTCCTCTAAAGTTAAGGTATTAAAAAAAGTTAGATACTCTTTTGTAAATAAACAGTCAGCTTTCAGTACATCTACTAAGTCATACATACTGTGTATCAAGTTTTTGATTAACTTCACTTTATCCCCTATCGTAGAACATTCACGAATTTCATCTGTTAGTTCCTTAAAATCACTGTTTGTCATTCTCTCTCCATCTATATAATAGGTTACTACTTTCTTTGATTGATGAGCAATGAAAACATACTGAGGTTGTTTAAGTTCTAGTTTATATTTAAGTTCAACAGCTATCTTAGTGATTGCTAGATTAATATAGCTGATTAAAGAATATTCTTCTATATCCAATAGTTTATAAAGTTTTACAGCTGCTTCTTTTAGGTGTTCTGTTAATTCCTCTATAGTATATCTCTCTAATATTAATTGTAATGTTTCCACTTCCTCCTTGCTTAGGAGAAGTTTTCCCTCCTCATTACCTAATAAAATATTTCCCAGGGAATTTATGAGCACACAATCAAAAATATTAAATAACAGGTGTTCATACTGCTCATCATAGCTATACAATAAAACTTCAATCTCCTCATTATCAAAGCAACTACAAAATATATTTTCTAGATATAAATAGCCTAAATATTTTTCTAGATACTCGATTCCATCCGCTATAATCTCTTGCCTTTCTGCATAACTCAAAAAGTAATCTATTGAGCCAGGAGTATCTTGTGCCATAAACTCTTTATCATATGTTACAAAAAATAACCCTAGTCCTTTATCTACTGTATCATTATAAGCATAGTTAGCTGTTACAATCTTTGTTTGCTGCACACGGTCTAATAAAAGTTTTGCCCTTTCTACTTTTTTGTGAATTAAAGCTTTGCCTTCTATAAATAAAGACCCTAGTCCTTTTTCTTTAATACATGCCCCACTATGTTGTATCTCTTCTAATTCCTTGAAATAGATACTTAAAGTATAATAAATGGATTCCATTAAGGCTTCAGCTACTTCAACCTTTATAGAGCTACTACTCTCTTTATTAAAAGCTTTAACCTGCTTTTCAAGGAGCTCTAAAAGTTGTTGCTGTATACTTTCAAATTCAGCATTACTAAGCATCTGCCTATTTACCATTGCTGTAATCAGTTCTTCAAAAAAATGTCTTGGATTAAGTTCACTTTTATATATAACACTAGGTGAAAGGCTATGATTCTCTTCTCTAATATTCATAATCATCCTCCCCTATATCTGCTTCCTCTACTTTATCAAAATCCCATATGCCAAATTTAACATTATGAGATATTCTTTCTAATTCTCTATTTTGCAAAAGATCAATAGAACCATAGCAACGCTTATCAAATAGCTCCCTCATTAATTGAATAAGTTCATCATCTGAAATCTCATCTAAAGTTTCATTTTTATAATAATAAAAAGTCTCTATAAGATCATCAAGTACCTCAAAATAATTATCCTTAGTAATATATGGAGAGTCATAAAATCCTAGTATAAGCTTGCTAATAATCTGTCCGCTAAATTCAATACGGCTATTCTTTTTTAAGACCTCATTTTTAGTAGCAATTAGCATCTGTGCCTCTTTTTCACTTAGTAAAAGATGATATTCTGCAGTCTTATCATTGCATGCTACAATCTGGCTGTATTGTTCTCCCATCAATGTAGATAACTTAACTATAGACTTATCCATTATTTTTTTCTCCTTTTTTGTTTTTTGCTATTGACTTTTGTTTTGTTTTATGCTACTATAAAAATATCGTTTTAATATTTTATTGGTTTATTATAACGCTAACTAATTTTATAGTCAATTAATTCTTTATAACAAATAAAGGATGTTTATATTTATTCTAGCTCATCAAGAAGTCGTCACACTTAAAAATTAGTGTTTGGCTTCTTTTTATTATATACAAAAACAAGAGCCAGACTTTGAAAAGCCTGGCTCTTGCTTTTGTATATTGATGTAATTTCCATTGTCCTAGAAATATACTGCATATTTTGACATACTCTGTTTAATGAGTTGAAGAATAATCCCATTTCTCATAATTGCACTAATCAAGTAAATAAGGGGCACACTATAAATCACAAACCTTGATTGATCCAAAAAGTTAATAAAATGAAGTATTGTAATAATAATAACTGCAAACATCATTAATACATAAAAATAAGCAGCAATCGTCCCACTTATAAGCGCTAATAAAAATACCACTATTTTACCTACTATCAAAATTGCAAGGGGTGTAAGCATTAACCTAAAGCAATCAATAAAGCTTACATCCTCTTTTTTAATAATCTTAAACACTCCAATCACAAACAAGCACATCATACAGATCAGCATGACATGAGATAATATAGGATACATAATAATTGCAAAACCTGAATCCTGTACAAAGGGCATCTCTAAAATGTCTTGTGCTAATTCTACGGAATTAGATGTACTTATCTGTCCACTTCCTAAAAACAAAAGAAAGTCCCCAAATAATCCTAATAGCCCACTAATCAATTTTCCTAATACAACATTAAAGTTAACGGCTGTTATCACAGAACTTAATAGAATAAATATTAGCATACTTTTTATAGTTCTTCCTTCATCAATATACAGTTCTAGTTCCTCTATATTTAACAAAGGGTTTTTAATAAGCATTATCATTAGCCCAATCAAAGAAGTTGGTACTTGATTTATTTCTCTATGCTTTATTTGTAGATTTTGCTCTCTTGTAGTTTTCCTATCTATTTGTCCACCAATATTTTTACTTATCCCTTGCTTGGCTTGCTCCTCACTTTTTTTTACTTCTTCTAGTCTCTGTAATTCTGCTTGTTTTTCGAGTCTAGCTGCCCTTTGAATTGCTGCTTGCTTGAGAGCTTGGTCTCTCTTTAGTTTTTCTTCTGCTTCCCTCAATAATTCTTCTGGTATATTAATAACAACTGTTTCATCTAAACTTAAAGACTCTACTTCTTCTACTTTTATAGATTCTTCTTTATTTCCCTCAAACATTTGCTCTACCCTTGCACCACATTCATTACAGAAACTACTCGTTCCCATTATAGGTGCACCACACTGTGTACACTTCATCCCTACACCTCCTAAAACTCACTTCTCCTCATCTCACTTATTAAAATTATCACATAATTAATTATTTAATTCAATCTTTTATTCTTATTCTATAATCATCTTACTTCTCCTAGAATATACTTTTATTAAATAGATCACAAAACAATCAGGAGGTTTATTTTCATGAAAATACCACCAGCCCTCAGTAATATTAACAAACAAATATCTGACATAGAAGAATTGCTTTCTCACCTACAAGATTACAGCCTAATAAATCTTTATCTTGATGAAATTAATACATTAAAGGAAAAGCTTCCCTGTTCTTACCGTATATTTACTAGAGAAGAATTACTCTATGATTATAACGGTCTGAACGGGAAGCCCCTCTATTTATCAACTTGTCACTATGTGTTTAATGTTACTCATCATCCTTTATGGCATTCAACTACTTTTCCTTCATTACAATTAGGTCAATGTCCCCTAGACTACTTTCAGCTTTATTATCAAAATGATATTACATCAGCTCTGGAAGCAGGACCTATTGTAGGAAAACTATTGCACATTTAATGGCTTATTATTTTCCTGTTTTAATTTATTTCCTTTTAATAATGCAATACCCATAACTCCCAAAAGAAGACTTATGCCCAACAAAATAAGTAGTTGACTTAATTCAAATTGATTAAAGTCTAAAGAAACATAATTAATAACTTCTCCAACTTTAGTATCTGCAAAGTGTTCACTTGCTATGGCTATCCCATTATTCAAAAAGTGCATAAGCATAGGTATAAAAATAGATCCTGATTTATAAATAGCATAAGCAATGGCAATACCAAGACAAGTAGTAGGAATGATTCTAATAAAATCCATATGCATCAAACCAAACAAAATACCACTTAGGATAATAGCCCTCTTATATGATTTTTCACCCTTAAAGGAACTAAAGATAAATCCTCTAAATAGAACTTCTTCACCTATAGCTGGCGCTACTGCCACAACCAGTAGATTAATCAGAAAGCTATCCTTCATGATTAATATATCCGTAAGTCTTTCTGCCACTTCTTGACTTTGTGGAAATAGGAATAATAGAAGATTCGCTATTAGGTTGATTAATACAAAAACACCTGCCCAAAGGCTTATACCGCCCAATACGCTTTTTATACTAGGTATTCTTAACGAGTAGACTTTTTTGAAATCTGTTTTGATATAAATAGACAGGGCAATAGGAAGTATTAAAAAGATAATTTGATTCCCTAACAGTCCAAAGAAACCAAACTTTAATTGTATATAGGAACCTACATATAATAGTAATAATAATGCTATTCCATACACCATAATGCCATCACTTACAGTCGGCATTGTACCCTTTTTAATATTAGATCTCTTTTCTAAGAAAGAAAAACCCTTGCCATTCCCAAATAACACTTCTTCCGAGTTAAAGAGCTTAGATAATAACCATACAGATAACATTACAAATACAACATTTGAAATCATAACCATAGCCATCAACGAGAGATCATATCTAAAAGTAAGTACACTCTTAATGAGAAGTACCACATTCACTACAGGTATATTGGCTGTTATACTATTAAGTTCTATATTAGGAATCATACAGCTATAAGATAATACCATTCCTATAAGCATAACAGGTGTTGTGGCATTTTGTGCTTCTTTAAAACTTTTCGCCAAAGAACATACACACATACTAATAGCTGCTATAATCATTGAGAAAATAACAAGACATACTAGTGTAATAATGAATGGTAATATCAACTGATTCGCATTAAAAGAAAAATTATTTGCATCTAATACTTCTTTATTACTCAATAAAATAAACACCATACTAAATAAGATAGATACTACGCTTAGAAGTGCTGTTACAATTGTACTTAGAGCGACCGCCAAATACTTTCCAATAACTAACTCTAGATTAGTAATCGGTAATGTTAATAAGGTTTCTAGAGTTCCTCTTTCTTTTTCTCCCGCCATAATATCTATAGCTGGATATATTGCACCAGATAAAATACCTATTATTAAGATGAATGGCAAAATCGTCCCTAATAAGTAGCCCACAACCTGTTCTTTTTCTGCTACATCCACCACTTCATAGTTAATGGGTTCTAAGATTTCATCTGCATCCAAGCCTGCTGCTACAACACCTTCTTTTACCAATTCTTCTTTATGCTCTTTTAAAATCTTTTCTAACCTATTAGAAGCCTCTGTATCATCTTCAATAGAAGAGTTTATGTAAATTTTATAGTCTACCTTCTTCCCTT
The DNA here is from genome assembly GCA_023436395.1 of Bacillota bacterium. Lineage (GTDB taxonomy): Bacteria > Bacillota > Clostridia > Lachnospirales > Cellulosilyticaceae > Cellulosilyticum. Next base: position 19,570 of record JAEZJJ010000095.1, read on the forward strand.
CTTGAACTACGTCTACATATGCAGATATTTCTTTCTCTTCAAGAGCCTTCTTATAATCTGTTACTTCTACAATCTTCAGCTTACCATCCTTTTTAGTAAGTTCCTGTATTTTTTCCATTACGTGACTATTAGGTACCTCACTAAAAGCTATAGATAATTCTTTTTGTGCCATACTAGTAGTTGAAACACTCATGATATACATCATCAAAATAATTAGTATAGGATATAAGAGAATTGGTAAAATCACTGTCATAAACAATGTTTTTTTATCTCTTAATATATCGATCATTTCTTTCTTAAAAATGCTTTTTACAATATGCGTTCTCATGCTAGCACTCCCTTCTCCTTAGCAAAATAAATAAACACATCCCTTAAATTAGTTGTTTGAGTTTGTTTTCTAAGATCATCAGGGGTACCTTCTGCTATAATTTTGCCTTCATGAATCATCAGAATACGATCACATAAGGTTTCAGCTTCTTCCATATAATGCGTAGAATATAAAACTGTTTTTCCCTTTTTTCGTTCTCCCTTCATAAATTCAATAATATCTTTGCTACTTAATACATCTAAGCCCAATGTAGGCTCATCAAATATATATACCTCCGGAGAATGGAGCAAACATCTGGCTATAGATACGCGTTGTGTTTGTCCTGTAGATAGATTCTCGATACGATTGTCTATAAAACTATGTAAATTCATTATTTCTGTTACTTCATTAATAGCCTTTTCTATTTCCTCTTTACTCATTTCATAAAGTTCCCCAAAAGTTCTAAATAACTCTCTTGGTGATAAACGTCCATAGAGCTTTGTGTTCCCTGATAAATACCCTATTTTTTTCTTTGCTAATTCTCTATGGATTTCATAATTATATTCCATTACCTTAATATATCCTTCTGTAGGCGTTAAAATGCCACCTAACATTCTTAGTAAAGTTGTTTTTCCTGCTCCATTAGGCCCTAATATCCCATAGATTTCTCCTTTGTGGGCAGTAAAATTAATATCATTAACAGCCAAAAACTCCTCTGTCTTTGTTTTGAGCTTTGCTAGGTTTTTAATACTATTTTTCTTTTCTTCTTTAACTGTTCTAGTGAAAACTTTAGATAAATGAGTAATTTCAATTACTGGATTTTGTTCCACCTTATATAACCCCCTTCTGGTCTTTTATGCTCTTATTATACGTAGAAACTCCTTACTACCTTAAATATTTAGATATAATTAATATTTATTAAAAAAAAAAAAAAAATAAAATAAAAAGGTCTTCTCTTTGTCGTGGGGTGACATCAAGAAGACCTTTTCCTTATATTTATTGAGGGTTAAATAAGAAGTTTTACACTTTGTATACTACGCCCAGTATGTGTTGTTTATGTGTTGAAAATGTAATTTTTATATGAATATTCTCTCACTTTCAGTTATTATCACCATTAGTTGCACTCTTAATATTTTATAGATAACTCCTCGTTGTAATTTTATCACACAAAAATGTGCATAACTCATTTAGTTATACACATTTCCTTTGTCAAACGCAGAGACTGGGATTCGAACCCAGGGAGGTGTTACCCTCGCCGGTTTTCAAGACCGGTGCCTTAAACCAACTCGACCATCTCTGCTTATTAAATTGTATGCCCGAGACCGGAATCGAACCGGTACGAGGGTTAGCTCGCAGGATTTTAAGTCCTGTGCGTCTGCCAGTTCCGCCACTCGGGCATATAAGTTAAAATAACTTATTGCTTAATTATTATAATATATGTTTTGACCTAGGTCAACACCTTTTCTTCCTTTTTATAAAATTATTCTTAAACATTTCCTATGATTTATTTATTATTTTACAAATATGGTTGAATATTTTTCATATAATAAATTTTCTTTTCAGTTTAAAGTAAAATTATCAATAATTATTTTAAGGAGGCTTTACAATGAACAAAAAAATAAGTTTTATCTTACTCACTCTGACACTTTGTTTAATCGGATGCTCTAGTACTGATTCTTCTTCAACTCCTGCATCTAGTCCTACAGAAATTACCGCCTCTCCAGAAGTATCTGCTGCTCCCTCTGTAGAACCAGTTGAATCAGAACCTGCCTATGTCCTTCCATTAGTCGAAAACACTTCTGGCAAAGTACAAATTCAAACGGTATCTGAAAGTTCAACTTATCCTTATACCTCTTACATTATTACCTCCACTAATGGTGAATCTATCGTGTTAGATCCTACCTATATGCCATCTAAAGATGTAGTTGATATCAAACCTTCAGCTATTATTAGCACGCACAACCACCCAGATCATGTAGATTCTACTTTTACTCAGAGTTATGATTGCCCTCATTTCACAGGTGAAGTATGCAGCTTAGATACTACGGATTTTAAGATTTTTACTATTGCTTCTTCTCACTCTGGAGATACTATTTATGATCTTCCATCAAATGTTCTTACAGTAGTTGATGTAGATGGTCTTCGTATTGTTCACATGGGTGATATTGGACAAACAGCCCTTACTGACGAACAATTTAAAGATTTAGGCCATGTGGATATCGCTTTCATGCAATTTGACAACAGTTATTCTGATATGAGTTTAGATAACGAAAAAGGCTTTAAGCTTATAGAGCAACTTCAGCCAACTATTATCATCCCTACTCATTATCATGATGATGCATTACCTGTTTTTAAACAACATTATGGTGAAATACAGGAATTTGATAATGTACTGACTATTTCTCAAGATGATTTACCTACCAACCCACTAAATATGTTCCGTATTTTAAATAATCATGTTTATCGATAATTAGCACCTTATTTTTATCAGCAAGTGTTTTAATAAAAATAATTCTCTAAATTTTATTTACATGCATTATAGGATTATATAAAATATAGTATACCTAAATAATAACAGTGGAGAGTGAAACATTATGAACTTATCTACTATTAGTTTTAACTATTACTTAGATTATATTATTCCTATAAGTGTGTCTTATAACTTATCAGATCTCAAATTAGGCTTAGCTAGTGACTATTATAAACTAATATTCTTAGATGAAGGAATAAATCATATTGCGCTTAATGGAACTGAACTTATTCTAGTCGGTTCCTATATGCTTTGCCTTAATGATAAAGATTCTATTAATATTTCTAAGACTAATCTAAAAACGTTTACTATAGTATTTTTTAAACCCTGTGCTATTAATGAAAAGTTTACTTTAAGTAGTTGTAATAAACCTGAATGCTTGTCTATTACAGACACACAAGATTTATTTTATTTAGATAACTTTAAAATGACTACTCCAACTACCTTTAAAGCTCTTTCTTTAAGTACTGTGGACAAACTAATTATTCAAGAAAAATTATCAAACATTAATAAACAACTTACTACTCAACCTTCTTCATCTTGGCCTTGTAAAACTAGGGCCTATCTCATAGAAACACTGTTTTTCCTGATTAGACCTGGAGAAAATACTCCTTGTACAGAAGCTTGTTGTATTAGTACACATTGTCCTCAATTAGTTCTAGATACTATTTACTATTTACAAACTCATTACGACCAAAAAATTACTATTTCTATGCTCACGCAAGTATTAAGCACCAATCGTACAACTTTATTATCAGAGTTTAAGAAGTACACAAATGTATCTCTCAACCGCTATCTTATGCAAATTCGCATGACGATTGCTACCACCTTACTTCGTGATACGGGGCTCCCTATCATAGAGATTTGTGAGCGTACAGGTTTTAGTGATATTAGCTATTTTAGTAAAACTTTTAAGAAAGAAATTAATTATACTCCTTCTGAGTATAGAAAACTAAATGCCTAAGATAAGTCAAAAGTGCCCTAGAAGTTCTATTAGACTCCTAGGACATTTGTATTTTCCAGATTTTTATTTATAACTTTTACATTTGTTACCAATCTACAACATAGTATAATCTATTCAAAATGACTTTTCTAACATAAAACAAAGGAGTGTCGCGCAACTATGAAATAGTTTCATGATACTCTCTTTTTATGAATATATCTGGAGATTTATACATACATATGGAAATGTTTCTTATTTTTAAAGTGTATTTTTATAAGCCTATAATTATTATTTCTAAAATATAGGCTGTTTTATCAGATGATACTATCTCTTTAGCAAGCTTTTTTGGTTTCACGAGTAGAATAGCTATCTTCTATAATATCATAAACGATCACTTTAAAGAGGATTCTAGGTTCGACATGATCGTGTCAATTTACTGTAGGAAAATTAAACTTAGATTTTTCCTAAGGTATATTTCTTTTATGCTTCAATCGTTTTATAGTATTTCAGATTTTTTACTGCAGTATAAACTGCATTCTTTTTACC
>JAEZJJ010000015.1 GCA_023436395.1 Bacillota bacterium
TTATAGCTTTTGATGTAGCCCCTTGGCTAAGAGCCTTAATTGTAGACGGTGCACTAGGTGGAATATTTAGTGTACTTACATTCTTGCCAAATATCGCATGTTTATTCATAGCTCTCACAATATTAGAAGATACTGGCTATATGGCACGGGTTGCTTTTATTATGGATGAACTCATGAGAAAAATTGGACTTAGTGGAAAATCTATTATCCCTATGCTCTTAGGCTTTGGATGTAATGTCCCTGCTATTATGGGAACACGCACCATTGAAGATGAGAAAGATCGTATGACCTCTATTTTAATCAATCCTTTCTTCTCTTGTAGTGCTAGACTTCCTATTTTTACTTTATTTGCCTCTGCGTTCTTTCCTGGAAAAGAGGGAGTTATTATCTTCTCACTCTACTTCTTAGGTATTTTAGTAGGTTTATTAATTGCTTTTATCTTTAAAAGAACTCTATTTAAGTCAGATGGTATGCCTTTTATCATGGAACTTCCAACTTATCATATGCCTAGCTTAAATCATATCGCCTCACAAGTATGGGAAAAAGTAAAAGGCTTCCTTATTAAAGCAGGTACAACAATTTTCATAGCTTCTGTACTTCTTTGGTTTGTCCTCAACTTTAACTTTGCGGGACCTTGCGATATGGCTAATAGTATTGGGGCTATATTAGGTAAAGTAGTTGCTCCTATTTTTACACCTCTTGGCTTTGGAAACTGGCAAGCTGCTCTTTCACTTCTTGCTGGGGTTGTAGGAAAAGAGATTGTTGTTTCTAATATGGCAATTGTATATGGATTGGGTGCTGGTACAAGTGCTACTGCATTTCATAGTGCTTTAGCAAGTTCTTTCTCACCTTTAGCTGCTTATTCATTTTTAATTTTCACTTTATTATATATACCTTGTATTGGTACACTGGGTGCAATTAAAAGGGAGACAAATAGCTTAAAATGGGTAGTTTTCTCTGTTCTAAATCAATTAGTTGTAGCTTGGATGATGTCTTTTATAGTTTATACATTAGGCAATTTTATTTTTTAAAATTGAGCATAAGTTATATGATTATTAAAACAAAAATGACCCTATAAAGATAAATCATCATCTTTATAAGGTCGTTTTTTACCCTTTATAAGCTTCCGCTTCATACGCTGCATTTAACTGTGCAATTTCATCTTCCGAATAACCTGGAATTTCATTTACTGAAAACTCCTGTACTGGAATACAAAAACTTTGTAACCATTTATCATAACACTGTTCACAGATATTGAAAGAATGGCCTGTCAAGTCCTTAGATGAAAAATAGCCCCACGCTTTCTCAACGTGTAAATAGTCTATATGCCCAACTGTACGCTCTCTATTAGCGATTAGCTCACCGCAACAATTACAATACACCTCTCCGTGTGAATATTGTTTTGCCCCTTTATATTGTTCCAATACTCTGGCACCCCCTCTGTAAACTTGCGGCTTATAACCCCACTTCCAATTATATACTGTAACATATTGTAAGTACATAGGTAAATTTTATATATTGTCAATTATACATGGATAGTTTTGTTATTTTTATTTTAGCATATTTTTTATAAATTTCGCCATAATAATAACGAGATAATTATGATTCCTCCCCATTCCAATTATCTCATAAAACCCCAATATATTTGTTAAGCGATAGTCCCCCTATCGCTTATTCTTTTTGCATATCTTAAGATAACAAGCATACATTATAGAAGTATTTTATTATTCATTTTGAAAGGAGCTTTGTATGAATTCCTCTGATTCCATTAAGACCTTTGCTGCTTTCGGGGTTCTCTTTACATTCATTTTAGGCATTATATTACATTTTACTTATGAGCTTTTAGGAAGCAATTATTACATAGGTTATTTTATCCCCGTAAACGAAAGTGTTTGGGAACATTTAAAACTCATTTTTTATGCTTGGGTCATTTATGGCATCATTTGCTATCCCTTACTCAAAGACAAAAGTTACAATTATTGGCTTGGCATCTTCTTAGGTACTTTATGTGCAAACTTATTTATTATTATCTTTTTCTATACTTATTCTGGTGCTATAGGTCATCCTCCCTTAGTTTTAGATATTCTGACCTTCTTTATAGGATGTATCATTGCAGCTTATATTTTTTATAAAGTATTAACTTGCCCTAGCAAAAGTAACTTCTATAATCTATTAGGACTATTCCTCCTAATTATAACTGGTATCCTCTTTGCCTATTTTACATATCATCCATTAGATATTCCTTTGTTTGTAGATTGGGGTTCAAAATCATAATCTTATACATATAATAAAGGTCAATGAAATCCATTTAGTAAACTGGACTTTCATTGACCTTTTATTGCATACCCTGTTTTATAATTTACATATCTTCAGCAGTAATAGAAGGTAGATTACCTAAATTATTAGATTCATCTCCATCTGCTAGAGAGCGAATGTATTCACTGCCATCTTTAGAAGTGGAGACACCTACATGCTTAAGTTCATTTCCTTTTGCCATTTGGATTGCTTGTTCTACTGTAATATGTTCTCCTGATTCTAGTTCATATCCTACAACTTCTCCACTCTTTACAATACGTTTTGTAATAGCTTTGGCATTTGGTCCCCCTTCAGATACTACCTTATTTGCTAAGTTGGCTAGATATACACCTACCGTACGTTCTTCTGACATATTGAATACCTCCTTTATGACTTATTATTTTATAAATCTTCTCTTAATATACTCATTTCATTTAAAATTTTGTACTACTTTTAATACAAATCAAACAAATAAATCCAGTCATGCTGATGGATTAATATGATATAATAATCACAACTTAATATAATTTGATTATTTTATTTTGTTTTATTATTTTATTTTGTTTGATTATTTTATTTTATTTGTTTTTTTCACCTATTCAACACAATACTATTATAAAATAAACTATCATTTGACCATATGTTTATTTAAGGAGGATGAAAATTTTGATTGAAGTAACTAACTTAGTCAAAAAATATGGGAAACATATTGCTGTTAACAACATTAGTTTCACTGTCAAAGAAGGTGAAATACTTGGTTTCCTCGGGCCTAATGGTGCTGGAAAATCCACCACTATGAATATGCTGACAGGTTATCTTTCCGCAACAAGTGGAACAATTAAAATCAGCGGTATCGATATTTTAGAAAACCCTATTGGAGCAAAAAAACATATTGGCTACTTACCTGAGATCCCCCCACTTTATTATGATATGACAGTTAATGATTATCTTGTATTTGTAGCTAAACTCAAAAAATTACCTGCAAAAGATAGAAAAGTACATATTGATGAAATACTAGAACGTACTGAACTTACTCATGTTCAAAATCGTCTAATAAAAAATCTCTCAAAAGGTTATAAGCAACGAGTAGGATTAGCTAGTGCTTTAATTGGCTCTCCTGATGTTCTTATATTAGACGAACCTACCGTAGGCTTAGATCCTAAGCAAATTATTGAGATGAGAAATCTGATTAAAGAGCTTAGTAAGCATCATACGATCATCTTAAGCTCACATATCTTACCTGAAATCAGTGCTATATGTGATTCAATCATGATTATTAACCAAGGTAACATGGTAGCTCTAGATACTCCTGATAATCTCAAAAGTCTATTTAGCCATAATCACCTTACTACCTTAAGGGTTAGATCAATTAATGATTCTTTCTTAGTTGATTTAAATGCTATTGAAGGTGTTAACGAAGTTAAGGTTCTTGAGTCTCTAGAAGAAAATACTATTGATCTTTCCATTTCCTCCGATAGATCTTATGATATTCGGGAGGCAATCTTTAATATATGTGTTGCTCACCATAATCCTTTACTTATGATAAAGTCAGAAGATATCTCCTTAGAGGATATTTTCTTAAAAGTGACTGAGCAGATTAATGAGCAACCCTCAGTCAACTCTGAAGAATCCGAATTAGATCTGTCTACACAAACTACAATTACTGAAAATGATACAACTCTTTTAATGAAGGAAGGTGACATTAATGAAAACCATTCTAGGTAGAGAATTTAAAGCCTATTTTACTTCTCCTATAGGCTACGTTTTTATGGCATTTTTCTTATTAATTTTTGGTTTTTATTTTACTGGAGTTAATCTATTTAATTCTTATGGAGACTATAGTAACGTTTTATCTATGTTATCTAGTTTATTACTCTTTGCTATTCCTCTTGTAACTATGCGTCTTTTATCAGAGGAAAAAAAGAATCGCACAGATCAGTTACTTCTTACAAGTCCTATTCAAACTAAAGATATTGTACTTGGTAAATATGGAGCAGCTGTTTCTTTATTTGCTATTACCTTATTAATCACTATGATTCAACCTCTTATACTAGTATTCTTTGGCAGTATTCCAATAGGAAAAATTATGACCTGTTATTTAGGTTACTTTTTACTAGGCGCTACTCTTATTGCTATTAGCTTATTTATTTCTGGACTTACTGAAAATCAGATTATTTCAGCCATAGCTTCTATCGGCCTCTTTTTACTCTTAATGCTTGTAGATAGCTTAGCTCTGTTTATTCCTAAACAAAGAATTTCTTCTCTGATTTTCTTGTTAGTTATTGTAGTGCTTGTTACATTATTCATTTACTTTTCTATCAAGGATTTGTATATTAGTGGGCTTATCGGTTTAATTGGTATCTCTGCTACTGTCGTTACTTACAATCGATATGGCACACTCTTTGATGGATTATGTACTAAACTATTACAATGGTTCTCTCTTTTCTCTCGCTTTCAAAACTTTACTTATGGTTTATTAGATATAGGTGCTATAGTCTACTACATATCCTTTATTTTTATTTTTTTATTCTTAACAAATCAGACTATAGAAAAGCGCCGTTGGAGCTAGGAGGACAATAACAATGAAAAAAGCAAAAAATAATTATTTACGCTATGGCGGTTATTCTGCATTACTTACCTTAATGATAATTGCCATTGCAATTGTGGTTAATATAATTGTTACAGACCTTAGTATCAAAGTAGATGCAACTACTGAAAAACTTTACTCTTTATCCCCTAATACAGAAAAGGTGACTAAAGCATTAACTGTCCCTATTAATATTTATGTTTTAGAGGAAACAGGTAAGGAAACCCCAGGTCTTAAAGAAATTTTAAGTAAATATGATAGGCTAAATAGTAAACTTACTGTTACATATAAAGACCCTATTCTTTATCCAACCTTTGCTAGCGCTTACAAAAAAACAAGTAGTAGCATTGTCCCCACTGGTTCTGTTATTGTAGAAAATGGGGATACTAGTAAATACAAGGTGCTTACGCAAACAGATTTATACGGAACTACAACTACCAATAATGAGGATGTTTCATTAAGTAGTATTACAATCGAAAACGCATTAACTAATGCCTTAGGCTATGTTTGTACTGATATAGATGGAACTGTGTATTATACAAGTGGCCACAATGAGTTAGACCTTCCTATTGGCTTCAAAGATGCTGTGGGCTATGCAAATTTATCTCTTAGTGAGTTAAATTTGCTCACTGCCCAAATGCCTGCACCTGAAAATAGTATTGTGCTCGTTTTTTCACCACATACTGATTTTACTAAAGAAGAACTCAAGAAACTTACTGACTTTCTTGATCAAGGCGGTAAGGCCATGTTATTTATGGATATCAATATGCCAGAGTTACCTAATTTCAACGAACTTTTAAGCTATTACAGCATCGCACATGATCAAGGGCTTCTTATTGAAACTGATGCTAATTATTCTCAGAGTTCTTATCCAACTTATCTCCTACCTGGTATGAGTAAGCATGATATTACTAATTCATTAAGGGAAAGCAAAACGCCTGTAGTAATACCACTTGGTTCAGGTATTAAACATCTAAATACCTTAAGAAATGGTGTTACACTGACCCCTCTTCTTTCTAGTTCAGATAACTCTTATTTAAAGAAAAATATTAACCCTAGTACCTATGCATATGAAGAAGGAGATATACCAGGTCCAGTTATCTTAGCTTGTGCCATTGAAGAAAAGAATACTTTAGATGCCACTCATCCAATCAACACTAAATTATTTGTTATGTCTAACTCCTTCTTTTTAGATGAGAATATGGTATCTCTAGATACGACTGGTAACAAAGAACTCATCACTAATGCATTAGGCTGGTTATTCTCTGTAGATAATAGTTACGCCATTCAAGCAAAAGATCTTGAAACTTTTAACCTTCGTCCTATTAGCAGTTCTAGTTTTATTATCTTTGGCGGCCTAACTATTGTAGTAATTCCTGGAATTATCCTTATCTTCGGCATTACTATCTGGATTAAAAGGAGACATTTATAATGAAAAAGACACGTACACTCTTAATGACACTCGTTATCTTCGTGCTTCTTATGGTAGCTTTATTTCTATTGAAGGACAAAAAACAAGGAGTAGTAACTACAAGCGAACCTACTGGTACCACTCCAGCTACTATTAAAGTAATTGATTTAAAAATGGAAGATGTAGAGGAAGTCACTGTAACTAATGGCACTCAAAGTTTAGTTTATATGACCAATAATGGTACTTGGTGTTTAAAAGGAAATGAAGATATTCCTATTAATACAGAGACTCTCAATTATAGATGTGAACGTATTTTACAGGTAGAAGCTACTCGCGTAATTGAGAACCCTAACTTACAGGAGCTTGGCCTGGATGCTCCTTCTCAAACTGCTACTTATACGCTTAAAGATGGCCACACTATAGAGATACTATTCGGTGCTAAAACACAGGATACTTCTTATACCTATATTAAACTTAATGCTGATAATAGTCCCGTATACCTCATCTCTTCTTTAATAAGCAACTCTTTTACATGTAACATTAATGATTTAAGAGATTTTAAACTTGCTGAATATGAAACTCGCAATATTACTGGACTTACTATTAAAGGACAAGATATTCCTGATATGAAATTCACTCTCAACAAAGACCAAACTAGTATTTCAAGTAATTTTGTTCTAGATACTGATACACTTCATGGTATAGCTGTAGATCCTAGTGCTTTCGATGCTCTTACAAAAACACTTCCTACTACAATTCAAGTAAAAGAATATATTGCAGATGGTGTAACAGACTTAAGTCCCTATGGTCTTGATAAACCAAAGCTTCATCTCATTATAGAACTTACAGAAACTGATACTACTACTAAAAAGACCTCAGAGCGTACTTTAGATTATATATGGGGTAATACACTAGAAAATGGACAAATTACCTTTATGAAAACAGGTGATACAAGCATTTATTCTATGGACGGAAGTTTCCTAGAGAACCTTCTCAAAGAAGCAGATCCCTATAAACTCTCTTATAAATGGATTGCTCTAATAAATATTGATACGGTAAAAGCAATTAACCTCCATTTTCCAAATAACGATTATTCGCTTACTTTAGATTTAGAAAAAGGTGTTTATACTTTAAATGATAAGTCTATAGATGAAAAAACTATTAAATCTCTTTATGCTACTATTATAGCTATTAAAGCAGATACTGCTGTAAAGGATACCCCGCTACCGACAGATGAAAGTCCTAGTATTTATTTTATTTATACCCTTAAAGACGGTTCTACTAAAACAGTAAACTTTTACAAATATAATGAACTCTCTTTATTAGGAACTCTTTATGACACAATGACAGTTAGTTGTTCACTGAAACAATTTAACTATTTAGAACAGATCTTAGAAGATACATTAGCTAATCTTCATTAAAATCATCAAAAAACAGGTACCACCTAAGGAGGTACCTGTTTTTTACTCACCTAATCTTTCTTCAATAAAGGCTGCTAATTTTTTAGCTTCTTCTTCTATAACTGCCTTATCTTTTCCTTCGATCATCACGCGTACAAGTGGCTCTGTACCAGAAGGTCTAATAAGCACACGTCCTTCGCCTTTAAACTTCTCTTCAAGTTTTTCAATGGCTTCTTGAATTTCTGGATCTTCGATATAAGCATGTTTATTCTCATTTTTAACATGAGCATTGATAAGTACTTGTGGGAAGATTTGCATACAATTTTTAAGTTCAGATAATGGTCTACCTGTTTTCTTCATAACGTACAGTAATTGAATAGCTGTAATAAGTCCATCCCCTGTTGTATTATGATCAAGGAAAATAACATGTCCTGATTGTTCTCCACCTAAGTTATAACCATGCTTAAGCATCTTTTCTAATACATAACGATCCCCTACTCTTGTTTGAATAAGGTTAATATCTTTATCTTTACTCATTACTGTAAATCCAAGATTACTCATTACTGTAGCTACGATTGTATCACGTTTTAAAGTACCACGCTCTTTCATATCTAAACCAACAATACTCAGAATTTGATCACCATCAATCATTCCACCTTTTTCATCTACAGCAAGGCAACGGTCTGCATCACCATCAAAAGCAATACCTGCCTGTGCACCACGACCTATTACTTGACTTTGAAGATCTCCCATATGTGTTGAACCACAAAGTCTATTAATATTAGTACCATTTGGTTTATAGTGAATCATCTCAATATCAGCACCTAATCTTGCAAGGGCAATAGGTGCCACCTCTGAAGCCGCTCCATTTGCACAATCTACAAGTACTTTTAAACCTTTTAAGTCTCCTGGAATCGTATTACAAACAAAGTCAATATATTTTTCAATAACAGAGTGATCCATATCCCAAGTCCCCACATTCTCACCTGTAGGCATAGGTATATTATCACTTCTAGTTAAAATTAAGTTTTCAATTTCATCTTCTAGTTCATCACGTAATTTATAGCCTTCATTATTAAAGAACTTAATACCGTTAAACTCTAATGGGTTATGTGATGCTGAAATCATAACACCTGCATCTGCCCCTAATTCTCTTACAAGATAGGCTACAGCTGGAGTTGGTACAACACCTATTGAAATAGCTTTTGCTCCTACAGAACAAATACCAGCTACTAGTGCTGCTTCTAACATTGTACCTGAAATACGTGTATCTCTAGCTACAATGATTTTAGGCTGTCTTTTAGTTTCCTTGGTTAAAACATAAGCCCCGGCTTGCCCCAATTGATAAGCTAACTTTCCAGTAAGCTCTGTATTAGCTACTCCTCTAACACCATCTGTTCCAAATAATTTTCCCATGAAATGTGCCTCACTTTCCTTGCGGGATTTTTTTTCATTACCTTACTATTATAAACGGGATTGACTTTTCTTACAACTACTTCATCCCTTCACCTATATTAAAGCAAGTCACATTTTTTATTTACACTATTTTATTGTTTTAGAATAAAAGGCCTTAACAACATCTATTGCTGGCTTACCATATAAGCAATAAAAAATATCCTGAACGCCCAATTCTTTTCTATATAATTCCGAATCCCAACTACATAATCCAAATCCTCTTATCCAAGAATGCTTGTAGCATTTTTCAAACATAACCTCATAATATTTAACTTGCTCTTGTAAATTTACCTTACCTACCAAAGTCCAATCATTCGGAACCAAACTAGCACCCTCACAAGACATACAACCTACCTCAGCAAAGAAGAATGGTTTTTGATATTTTTGCACTACCTTATGAATCCTCTCTAATTGTTCATCCCAAGTATGTATAGGATAAAATCCACTAGAAGCAATAACATCTACTGCATCCCACCATTTTAATTGTCCTTCCTGATACTTGTCAGTAGAATAAGTAATCCATCCAGTATAACGTTCCCTTACCTTTCTTATTAATTCTCTCCATTCATTTTCTCTTCTTTCTGTCTGTACAAGTTCACAGCCAATCATAAACATATCACACTTGGCGATTTGTGCAACTTCTGCAAAATTAAGAATAAAGGCCCCATAATTTCTAAACCAATTACTCCATTTTGGCTCACTTGGTACCTCATGATCAAAAAAATTAATATGCGCTCTCCAAGTTCCATCTATACAATTGATAACTGGTTTAAGAATAACACGCAGTCCTAGGCTCTTAGCAAATTGAATCATCTCTAGTACTTCTTGATTTTCTGGAATAGGCTTTCCCTTATAAAGTACTTCTTCTACATGTGGACTTCTTTGCCACGCTGTTACAGTTAAAATAACTGTATTAGCTGCTGTCTCTTCTACCATCTTTCTTAAGGAATCTTTCGCTCCCTCTATTGCATATTTTCCCCTAGGTGTTAAATATCCAAAAGTTACTCCCTTTATATATTCAAGTACTTCCTCCATAGATATCCTCCTCCTGATGATAATATAGATAAAAATATTATCCCTATAATACCTTTTCAATATATCTAATTCATTTAACCTTATTGAATTACCTGACAACGCCAACTAAATAGAGTATAGCATACTTTTATTTTTGTTAATATACATAATAATTTTATTTTTATAAATATTTTTACTTATAATTATATCTATAGATAAACCATTTTAACTTTCATTTATACATTATCCATTAAAAAATCAAAAAAGCTAGGAATCAATCTACTCAGATATCTTCCCAGCTTCTATAATTATTCGGTTTCTGGTGTTTCAGTAGTAGAACCTTCTCCTACTCCTCCTCCCAAATTAGGGCTTGGAGATGGAGATGGTATTTCAACTTGTAACTTCTTAATTTGTATATCAAGAGTAATTGGTCCTCCCACTACCCGTACATCCTCTGGAGGAATAACTGTTAGTGGTAATCTATATTCTCCCTCTCTATAACCTGATAAATTAAGGGTAAACTTAATATCATCTTTTGTATACCCTAATAACTTATTAGGTAATGCACTTAACATAACTTTAATAGAAGGAGTTAGAATTTCATAACTCAAATCTTGTTCTAAACCAATTACCTCTAAATCCATATCATTAGTCTGTATTGGATATTCTAAAGTTTCTTCTTCTAGCACTTCTACACTAACATTGACTTTGCTATCCATTAAGGTCATTACACCTTCTGGCAATTTCATAGCTACTTCTATAAGATCTGTCTTCTCTATCTTACTTAAGTCAATAGGTTCTAATTCTACTTCTTTAATCCGTGCTAAAATCTCTGCTTTACCAATAAGTTTCACTTTCTGCGGTGAAACAATGGTATTAATCAGTACAAGACCCTCTTTCATCTCACCTGTATAATTTATCTTGATAGGTACCTCTTTCTCACTTCCAATAGGTAGCTTTACCTCGGCTGTATCACTCGATAAGGTAAGAGAGGTAATTTCTGTTCCCTCTGCATCATAAAGCTTAATTGGTAAATTAGCTACCAATTTCTCCTCTGAAAAATCTTTTGCTTCAATGTACACCTTCGCTTCTGATACACGGTCTATATCTGATTTTGGTCCTGTTATGGTAACCTTGTCTGGTGTAATAACAGGTATACCATCCCCTATTAAGGTATAAACATCGGTTAAATCTTTTGCTATTTCATAAGTAACCTTTTGACGTTTTCGATCTATCTTATCTATAATGACCTTATTAACTTGAGGCTTCTTATCCGTCACGCTAATGGTATAACTATCTAAATTAATTTTTACAACATAATTAGCATTATCAGATAAAGAAGCATTATTAAGGCTGTTCATATAATCTGATAGATTAAGAGTTGCCGTAATAAGTTTAGGATTTTTAACTAATTTATCAATTTCTAAACGTGGTCCAGAGACTACTACCTTAAAATGCTGATTACGTATTTCCTCTTCATTCTTGAGTTTATAGCCTTTTGCCTCTAGTTCATTAATTCCTGTAATCACTATATTTATTCCTGATATTTCTTGTGGCTGTATAGGATTTTGTGTATTAATAACAAAAAGCCATAAAATAAAAGCAAGTACTAAAGACGTAATTTTCCATGGAAGGTTTTCTGTAAATAATTTATTCATGTTTACTCTTTCCTTTCCATATTGTCTTCTTTCTCTCTGAACGTTTTTTCTTTCTTGTAGATAGAAGAATCTTTTTAATAAGTTCTGCATCTAAGCCCCTTTTTATTTTACCATTTCTTACACAGGATATAATCCCATTCTCTTCTGAAACTACAATAACAAGTGCATCTGTACTCTCAGAAATCCCTATTGCAGCTCTATGTCTCGTCCCCAGATCTTTACTGATTTCCATACTATCTGAAAGAGGTAAAAAGCACGTAGCTGCAGATATCCTATTATTTTTAATAATAACAGCTCCATCATGAAGAGGCGTATTCTTTTCAAAAATATTAATAAGTAACTGACTGGAAAGAAGAGCATCTATCTTTATTCCTGTCCTCTCTACATCACCTAATTTTGTGTCTTGCTCTAATACAACTAAAGCACCAGTTTTATATTTTGACATATGCACAGCAGCTTTTGCAATTGATTCAATTGCTTCATTAGTTAATCCATCCTCAATTTGTTCAGATGTATTAAGCAAGGATTCAAACAGTTTTCCTCTCCCAATTTGCTCTAGAGCCCTTCTAAGTTCAGGTTGAAATACAACTAAAATAGCAAATGTTCCTACTGTAATAGCATTAGAAACTACCCACCACAAAGTATGTAGTTGGAAAAGATATGCCACACTTGCTACAATTAATACAATCATAACACCCTTAAATAGCGCCCATGTCCTGGTGTCTTTAATCCATGCAAGTACAATATAAAGTAAATATGCTACGACAAGTATATCTATAATATCTCTTATCCCAATATTCGGAAATCCCAGGTAGGGGATTTTATCAAGCGCCTCTTTTATTACATCCACCGAACAAAACTCCTTTTATATTTATTTTCAATTTTATTATATCATGTTTTACTTACTAGGTGTATTTAATTTTCGACTACTCTATATAATTATTATGAATAATGAATCCTTTGCCTTTACTCAAAGAAAGGCACAAGCTTTACAATAATAATATGCTTGTACCTTCACTATTATATACCTCTATCTTCATGATTAGATTCCATAATACTACTATTAAAATCTTTCAGTCCTTTGTTATTAGTATAAACATGTTTTACCCTACTATGCTTAACAGTTGCATTTATCTTGGGAATAACTTTAACATAATAGTAATTTTCATCATCTTCAAATTGAACAACTTCTGCTCTTTGATAATCTAAAGCTACAGAAAAGAATTGAATAATTACAGCTAATATACCGCTTATTAATGTCCATATAATAACACTTACTATGCTCATTCCAATATCATTAAAAAATAGTACTGCCATTCCAAATCCCAGTATGTTAACCACTAATCCAACACAAATGGCAATATAAGGACCATAATCTATAGATTGCCTTCTAATAATATAGACTACAGAAAAAACAATAAAAAAGACTACTATTATAGAAAGCATCTTAGGATCTAAAAATAAGGCATTAAAGTCAATGTTACTGATACTGGTCACTAAATCTACTATCTCTGTTTTATTAAGGACAGTAGATTGAATCAGCCCCATTAATTCAGGCACCAAAAACCATAAGATAACGCCTATAATCATAGCTGCCACGCTTACATAATTCATTACTAGTCCAGCAATAATTGGTATAAGTAGTGGTATATTAAGTGAAAATGCCATTAATGTTACTAGGCAAAGTAAACTTTCTTTTGGAAACAATCGCATAAAAGCTAAGTAAATAATTATAAGTAATATAAGAATAAGTATTGCAAATACTGGATTAGTAGGAAAAATGAAAAATGTTGCCACTAAAATACTTCCTATTAGAATCCATTCTGCTGAAACAAATGTTCCAATAAGTGATAAGAGCATTATTGCAAATATTCCTCCTAATGCTCCTGTATAATTAGTTACTCCCTTCAAAGTATATATCCCATTAAAAATAAAAATAAACTTAATAAAAGGGACGATTATGTACTCATATTTTTTAAATTCACTAATTATATTTTGTCTTACATTTAATAGCGTTTCATTGGATTTCATATTCTTCCCCCTCATGCGGCTTTTGTGCTTGTTCATAAGTATCAAGTTGCTTTAATAACTTTCTATATTTCCTATATCTTTCGCTGGATACGCGATATCTTTGGCTATAAATCATGGTGGAAATACATGTATAAATAGCAAGTGTAATAATCCATGGTAAAAGATAAGGTTTAAAATATATACCCAAAAATTCCTCTAATGATTTGGGAAAAATAATACCCTCATTAAAAAAACTCAGAACACTTACTCCTACAAAGAACAGTATGATAATTGTAACCCCTAATCTTGTCTTAAAATTATTAATATATATATAATCCTCTATAAAATAATTAAGTCTAGCTTTATCCTCTTTTATATGTTTTTTCTCATATAAAGCTAGTTTTGTCATAAGAATAACCTTATTTTGATCTACCAAATTATCTCATCCCCTAACTCCGCCTATTTAAAGCCCTCTATCGTATAGTTTCCTGATGCATTCCAAAAAATCCATTGTTCTAACCCAGCATCATAAGTTGCTTTTATTTGCTCCCTTATTTGTTCCGGGCCATAAAGTAAATATGGTTCTAAGCTTTTTAGCGTAAAATCTTGTAACCAAGGTCTAATAATAGCCATTCTCTGATTTTCTTTATCTCCACTAATTAAATCCTGTCCCATCTCCATTGTATTTAATATTATATCATAAGGATTTAAATGAGGATAGTCTATTCCAAATGTCCCCTTAGCATAATGAGAAGGATAAACCATAGGGCATATATAGTCTAAATACTGGCTCATAGCAGCAAAATCTTGCCCTACAATACTGGCATCTAATGAACTTAAAATAACTGCACCAAATACATCTGCTGATACATATACATCCCTTGCATGTAAATGTTCACACATGTATTTTGTAAACTCAGTAATAATATCTGTTTTAGATATTGTAGTATCTAGCTGAACCGTTGTAGGTTTCATTGATTCATGAAAACGTACATAATCAAACTGTACTTCTTTAAAGCCTAATTGAACTGCTTCATCACAAACCTCTAAAAGATACTCCCAATTCTCTTTATTATAGGGGTCTAACCACATATCTCCACTACTTGTTTTATACACTTCACCTTGTAAATTTTTAACAGCTCGCTCAGGCTCCTTTTTAGTGATTACATTATCTTTAAAGGTAACAATTCTAGCTATAGGATAAATGCCTTCTTCATAAAGTCTTGTCATCATGCGTTTCACATCTTGAATAGATGGTCTAGCAAGTACGATACCTTTGTCAATTAAGTCTTGATTATCTGTAGCAAAGGTCAAATAGCCACTATCATTTTTCACATCTATGATAAAACTATTAATTCCTGTTTTCCTAGCTATTGTAATATAATCTTCATAGTTAGATAGCTTGCTTGGTGGAATATAGATCCCTCTCACTTTTTCAGGTGCTCTATATAAATCATAATTTATCCCTGGATTAGGAAGATACACCTCTTTCTTAGAAATAATTGGGTTATAATCTAGCTTATCTTTAATAAATACACAGATGAGTGCCACACAAATAAAACTACATAAACACAGTAATTTTTTTCTTCTTTTTATTTTCTTTTTATAAAAATAATAACTATTTACTGGTCTCAGTTTATACTTTTTCATTTGTCTGCACCCCTGTACATACTCTTTTTTTATTATATCATATCTCAAATTCAAAAGCTTTTGTTCAATATACCCTAATATACTTGTTTGAAATTGTTAATTTTTCAAAATTAAATGTATTTTTCAGAGGATTCCCCAATAATACTCTATCTATTCTTCTTCATAATTTATTAGTGTTTTCATTCCCTTTGTATAGCAACAGAAATAGTGGGTTAAGACTACTTCGATTTATAACTAAAGGGAGCATTATACAACTAATTAGATAACCTAATTGTACAACACTCCCTTTATTGTTGACTTAACCATATCCAGATATAAAATCTTACCATGAATCTAGTAAATCTCTTATTAAAACCTTAGCAAACACATGAGTCTCATATAGCATAGTATTAATCTCAAGCTTCTTGAGTATGTCCTTTTAATATAATCCTATCTGTTGAGAGATGACTTTTTGAAGTTCCAAAAACTGCAACCAACTTATGATCTGTATGATTACAAAGCTGATGCACTTTTTTTGCCCCAACGGAAAAACAATCTCCTTTACTTATATTAAAAGGTTGTTCCCATGTAACATTTTCACTATCATCCACTTCTCCGACATACATGATGCCGCTTCCCTCCATGATTAAGTATATCTCATCTCCTTGATTATGATAGTGTGCACTGAGAACTTTATGTGGTGGTATTTCTGCACCAAATAGTGAATATTGTTCATTACCAGACAAATGTTCAACCCTAACCCCTACTTCAGCATCAATCTCTGTGGATTCAATTAGCTTATATAAATTATTAACCATTAATGCATTCATTGCTAAGCCTCCTAAATTTTTTACGATTTAATTTCAACTTTAATTTTGACTTCTATGTATTTTAATAATTATATTTGCCCTCAATTTTAACTGTTGCTCTTCCTCCAAACAGGACTTTCCCATCCAACATTTTAATGAGAACAATATTATATGCTGAGTGTTCTGCATTTTGCTCAATCAGAATTGGCTTTCCATCCCACATATTATTTTGTAACATATAATAACCTAATGCTGAATTTCCTGAACCAGTAGCTTTATCCTCAAGGTAACCGAATTTTGGCGCAAATACTCTTGTCCTAACAAAGTTTTGCTGATTCGATACCTCATTGGTGAATATAAGGATAATATCTATTTCATGTTCAAGGCAAAAGGCCTTTAATGTTTGTTCATTAGGCCAAATAGATAGTTCTTCCTTAAGTGTGGCAATTGGAACAATCAAAGTATTTAACCCTGCATTAATGAGTGCAATGGGATATTTCTCTAATATTGCTTCCTTCCTAACGTCGAGTGCCTCGGCTATCATATCAGCATCCACATCAGTTCTATGGTACTCAGGGTTTGGTGCAGAAATAAAAACTGCATCTAAAGCCTGAAGTTCATTGTAAACAGTAAGCTTTCCTTTTGCGGTTTCGATAAATACTTGAGGTAGTTTATTAAGCTCACTATTATTTTTAATCAGGTCATACATACATGCAATGGTTCCATGTCCACAAAACGCCACCTCACACTCCGAAGAATAATATTTTAGTGAAAATACATTCTCCTCCTTAGAAGTACAGTAAATCACTTCTGACACAAACCCTTTATGATCTGTGGCAATATTTTGCATATCACTTTCCTGCAATTGACAGCTTTCCTCCAGATAAATACACGCTGCTGGATTCCCTAATGAAGATTCTGAGGTAAAAGCATTAAGTTTTTTGTATAATAAAGATTTCATTCACTTTGCTCCTTTCAATCATTTTAGACATTCAGTGCACGAGGATAAATTCCTTACCCTCGCAGTTGCTTAAAAATTTCTACACTTTCTTTAATATCTTTCTTTGTTGTTTGCCAAGAACACACACTCACTCTAATGACAGGTTCATTGTGCCAGATTGCCCTCCACACCAACACTTTCCACTTGACTGTATATTCTGTAGCATTGACTGAGTCATCTCCCTAGTATCACATTTAATCAAAATCTGATTAAATACGACTTCATTCAAAATGATGAATCCATTTTCTGATAGCCTTTGTGCAAAATATTTTGCATGATCACACAAACAGTCTACCATCTCCTGTACACCACTTTTCCCTAGATATTTGAGGGTTGCCCATAATTCTATGCCTCTAGCATGCCTTGACATTTCTGGCGTATAAAGCATACCATCTCTACTTTCACTATACTGTATGTATGAACCAGTCGCTTGCATTGCACGTATGAGTGCAGAGCGATCTTTACAAAGGACAATGCCACAATCATAAGGGGCATTAAGTGTTTTATGGGCATCCACAGACCATGAATCTGCTTTCTCAATACCTTTTGTAAGTTTGCAATAATTGTCTGAAGCAGCAGCCCAAAGCCCAAATGCACCGTCAACATGCACCCAAGCTCCAAACTTATTTGCAATATCACATAGCGTATCAATTGGGTCAAAAGCACCACTATTCACATTGCCAGCTTGAACAATCAGCAAAGTATTGCTATCTAGTTTAGGTAGCTTTTCCAATGAGATTCTCCCCTGGTCATCAGCCTGAACCAATTCCACACGTTCTTTGCCCAGTCCAAGTAAAGCCAAGGCTTTGAATACAGATGAATGTGCTTGTTCACTGAGAACCACCCTTATAGGTGGAGCACCAAACAGTCCCTGTTCATTTACATTCCAGTTCTGCTTTAGCAACAGTTCATTTCGAGCAGTTGCAAGAGCACAAATAGTTGCTGTGGAGGAACCACTCACAAATCCAGCAGCTGTTCCATGAGGCAAGTTTAGAAGCTCAACTATCCATCTCTCACAGATTTCTTCTAGTTTTGCCGCAATCGGTGACATGACATAAAGTGCACTATTTTGATCCCATACATCGGAAAGCCACTTTGTTGCTAATGCAATAGGTAAACTCCCTCCACAGACAAAACCAAAATACTTTCCTCC
Organism: Bacillota bacterium; assembly: GCA_023436395.1. GTDB lineage: Bacteria > Bacillota > Clostridia > Lachnospirales > Cellulosilyticaceae > Cellulosilyticum. The sequence goes on from JAEZJJ010000015.1 coordinate 18,422, forward strand.
AGTCTGAGCCACGGTGTTCTTTGAACCATATGTATTCAGCATACCAATAATCTTACTGGGGTCAGAAGTATTTTCAGGTAGTGATTCATCAAACATCTTTAGTTCTAATAGAGATAACTCAGAAGGAGAAACAGCCATTTCTTGAAGGTGATCCATGTAATCATAGGCAAAAGCCTTTGCTTCTTCAAACAACTGCTTTGTTTCAAGCTGTCCTTTTATTTTCATTTGTAGGCCTGTTTTATTCATCTTGTTACAATCTCCACACTAAAATTGTATGACATTGTCAACATTATAGGTTGTTATTGTACCACTTTCAATATACAATTGTATGTAATACAATTCTATTGGAGGCTATACATATGTGGGATTTAAGAATTATTAATACTGATAAGTCACTGTATATTGCCATTGCTGATGCCATAGAACGGGACATCCGCCTTGGCATTCTAAAAGCAGGTGATAAACTTCCTGCTCAGAGAGGACTTGCCAAAAAAGTTGGTGTTAACGTCACTACCATAACAAGAGCCTACACTGAAGCAGAAAAGCGTGGGTTAGTCACTTCAATTGTTGGGAGTGGTACCTATATTTCATCTGATCTAGGGTTTAATTCATCTCTTCTAAATACGGAAAAAAATAATCCAAAACTCATTGAACTCGGTCTTGTTTTACCCCTTTGTGCAATGGAGCCAGATTTGAATGAGATTTTAGAAAGAGTTATTCATAAAAATAAGTTAAAAGACTTTATGGGGTATACACCCCCTCAAGGACTATATAGACATAGATTAGTAGGAAGTAAATGGGTAAAAGGTTTTGGCATCAGTGCTGAACCTGATCATATTGTGGTAACAGCAGGAGCACAACATGCTTTAAACTGCATTTTCTCCTCTGTCTTTCAACCTGGTGATCGCATAGCTGTGGATTGTTTGACTTACCCAGGCGTCAAAACAGCTGCTAGACTCTGTGGTATACAACTTGAAGCAGTGGAAATGGATGATGAGGGTATAACCCCACAGGGACTCTCTGCAGTCTGTCACAGGTACAACATTAAAGGGGTTTATACAGTATCAACCATGCAAAATCCTACTAATGCCATTATGTCAGAACAAAGACGTACATCCATTGCAGAAATCATCAAACAGAATCATCTTGTCCTGGTTGAAGATGATTTGTACCGTTTTTTATCACCAGAAAATTCAACCCCTCTGACATCACTTATTCCAGAAAAAAGTATATATATTGCTGGTATTTCAAAGGCATTTTACGCAGGACTTAGAATCAGCTTTGTTGTCACCCCCAGTAAGTATTACAACAGAATCTCACAAGCTGTTGTTAATACTCTCTGGATGGCTCCCTCTTTAAATGCAGAGATTGCCTGTGAATGTATCACCTCTGGATTAGCAAGTGAAATTATCACCCTTAAATGCAATGAGATTCAACAAAGAGCTTCTTTATTACAATTTAAATTATCCGAGTATTATTTTAGATATATACCAGACAGTATGTTTGCATGGTTAAAACTTCCTAATGATTGGAGTAGCAGCGAATTTGAAAAAGCTGCAAATGCTCATGGGGTTAATGTCGTTTCATCTGAAAAATTTTCTATCGGTGGTATTGTCCCTCCCAACTTTATACGCATTTCTCTCACTGGAGCGGATAACATTACAGAGTTTGAGAAGGGCCTTGATATATTAATTAAACTCCTTAATCGAGAAATCGGCACAGCTGGTGGGCTTCTATAAGAAATCTTATCCCCTAATTAATAAGCACGATTAATGATGTCATTATTTTCGGGCTCTATAATAAATGTTAGGGCTAAAAAATACAAAACAAAAGAGCATAGTTAACACTTCTAAGTTTACTACTACTTATAGGAAGGTTGTTAGCTATGCTCTTGATAATTCATTTATTGAGGATTTATTCTTTGTCTGACTTATGAGTTTTGTCAACTTTTATTATCCTCATTTTTACCCTTAACTAAGTTAGACATCTTACCTCTATCTCTAATTTACTTATATCATTAATCTGACTGGACTATTTATCAAATATAGGTTTAACAGGCATCATCTCAATATAGCCTCTACTTCCTATTGGTTCCAGTTGAATTCTTGGATTCTCAGTATCCCACCTGTATCCTCTTGTCTTTGGTTCAAATCGTTTCATCGCTTCCTGTACCCCTTCAATAGCTGCACAATAATCTATTTCTTCAAATGGTAACCCTTGAAACATCATATAATCTGCTTCTGGAAGAATGATAATATCAAACCCTTCTGGCACTTTGTCCTCATAATCCAAATCTACTTCTACACCTTGTACATATTCACTAGTTCCTTGATCTCTGTATGTTTCTGGTAGCCACATACATACGGGTTCTCCACTGATAGATTTCATACTGGTCAGAAGCCCCCAGACTTCACACCCTACTTCTTCACAATATGAAAAATAATCTATGGCAGTCACACCTCTTTTTATCAAAACTTTGCGCTCTGGTTTACGGACAATCTGCATAAACACTTCACTTTCCTCCCCTAACCTTTTATTAGTTTTACGAGTTTCATTATAAATAACATCATATGGGACAAAAAGAAAAATGGGCACAGGATGCCTTGCATACTCTTTTGGATTGCACCCAAACTCTCTTTTAAATGCCCTCTGATATCCCTCTATACTTTGAAAACCCATGTCAAAAGCTATTTCTGTCACCGATACTTTTTCATCTCTCAAGCGAAGTGCTGACTGGGACAATTTAATTCTTCGTATATAGTCAGATGGTGTAAATCCAGTATATTCCTTAAAAATGCGATAAGAATGCCATGGCGAGAATAGGGATACTCCCGCCAAGTCTGTCCATGTAATTTCTTCCTGAATATGTTCTTCAATGTAATCCTGCATTCTCTGCACAGCCATCATTTGTTCCTGCACTATTATCACCTCTATTCCCATTTAAAGCATTTCACAGAAATTCCTATACAGATTATAGTAAGTATAGCCATAATAACTATTGATACTGCAACATTTGTAAGCGGTAATCCCAAAACTGCTGCTTTTAGTATTTTAACCCCCTGAGTAAGCGGAAGTATGCCGACAACTCTCTGCATCATTTTCGGCATGACCTCATAAGGCAACGTTGCACCAGAAAATACTAACATTGGGAAGTATAGAATGGATGCAATGATAGATGCTGACTTGCTATTCTTTGCTATACCTCCCACCAATATACCTATACTCAATATAGAAGCTAATACTAATAACCACCCTAGTAAAAATAAGAAAAAGGATCCCCTTATAGTAAATCCTAAAAAAATACTTGCTACAGCCCATAAAATAATAATAGATACTGCTGAATATAGTACATAGATTGATACATGAACAAATAATACCATAAGTGGGCTAATTGGTGTTACTTGAAATCTCTTTAATATCTTTCTTTCTCTATACTCTGCTAACACGATTGGTAACCCCATCAATCCACCAGCACAGACAGCAATGCTGCAAAGTGCACCAAAAGACTGCTCAAAAAAAGTATATCCTGCTCCTGGAAAAGCTTCCTTCTTACCAAAAATGATACTTATGATTATCAGGATAATCAAGGGCATTATCTCTGCAAAAATAATCATATTCATATCACGTATAGATAACCTTCCTTCTACCTTTAGCATCTTACCAAACGTTCTCATCGCTTTCCCCCTCCCCTGTATAATACAGGTATGCTTCTTCTAACTTCCCACAATTACTTTTTCCTAACACTTCCTCTATAGTTCCTTGAAATGCTGTCTTTCCATTTTTTAAGATGATAATCTCATCACACAAAGCTTCCACTTCATCCATGAAGTGAGATGTAAGAATGATTGTAAGCCCTTCTTGTTTCAGCTTCTTAAGGATATACCAAACCTCTCGTCTTGCTCTTGCATCCAAACCTGTTGTAAGCTCATCTAAAAATACAATTTCTGGCTGAGGTATCAATGCAAGTACTATAAATAGTCTCTGCCTCTGCCCTCCTGACAAGTCCTTTACTAGGCTCTTCTCTTTATCACCAATCCCAAACTTCTTTAATAATTCCTTCCAGTCAGCCCTATCCTTATAAAGGCACTCAGTCTGCTCACATAATTCATTTACCTTGATTTCCCTCTGATAATTTGAATCTTGAAATTGAACACCTATTCTTTGAAATATATCTCCTCGTTCTTTCACTGGATCTTTCTCAAATATCTGCACCTCCCCACTATCTTTTTCTTTTATACCAAGAATGCATTCAATGCTAGTACTTTTCCCTGCCCCATTTGCACCAAGCAATCCTAAAACCATACCTTTTTCTATCGAAAAAGTAAGGCCATCCAGTACCTGTTTTCCAGCATAAGATTTTGAAAGCTTCTTCACTATTATCATCTTCGCCATGTATTTTACCTCCCTTGTTATCTACAGATATCATTGTATACTCCTAGGGATAATATCACTCGACTTTTTTTGCCATTACTATTATAAAGGAATCATGGTTTCAAGAAGGTGGACTAGCGTCCACATTTCTTCTTCTAGGGAACTCTAGGTCCCCTTAGACGCTAACAAAGAGCGGTCAGATAATATTTCTGCCATGGTAGATAGTTTTCTAATAGATGAGGATAATTCGTATGCCCTGAAATATTGAAAAAACTTAAAAACCTGCAAGAAAAGTATTGATTTTTCTTAGCAGGTTTTTATTTCCATATGCAAGCTTGTTTTTCTCATCTTGTTACAACCTCTAATGAACTTGAACTATTCATTCCAAGGCCTCGCTTTATCCAACCATCCATTTTCTCTCCAATAGAGTGTTTCAGATGATGTATCGCTAAAATCCTTCTTCCTTGAAAATGCCATCATATTGAACATAAACCTAATGTACCAAGATGGTTTCCTACTTTTTTTAGCTTTTATTTTTCTTACTAGACGTGTTATATCCTTTTCAATCTTTTCTTTTTTGTCCTCACTAACCTCAGACCAATTTGAGGCTTGCACAGCCACTCCATAACTTTTTATGTACGGAACACCCCAGTAAGCAAGCGTTCTTACGAGTGGCTTTATAGCTTTACCTGCCCCCACACCTGCCGTTGTCGAAATAACAACTGCCCTTTTTGAAAACATACTTTTTCTTGGTCTGTGAGGAATCCAATACTGAAAGAATAAATCAATAAATGATTTCATAGGTGCTGACGGAGCCATACAGTAATTAGGAGTTGTGAATATAAGAATATCTGCATCGTTCATAGCATCAGCTATAATCTTTTTTTCATCATAAAAGGGACATTTTGTTTCGTCCTTCATACAAGTATAGCAACCAAGGCAGAAATGATTTAAGTCTCTTGGCAAAAAGAACTCCCTTATATCTTCCTTATCTGTTAATTTATCAGCAAGTGTTCTGCCTATATGATAGGTTGAGCCCTTGTGATTTTGCCCATGTATCATTACAATTTTCATACTATATCCCCCTCAGTTTTCAATTTGTCTACTATCATAAACTCACTATTTGAGCTCAGTTCTCCTGTGTTTCCCAAGGCATATAGAAATTTTGCATATTTAAAGGATGCTCCACGGGATAACCGTTCCTCCTTGGAAAGATATCGGAATTCATTCATATCATGTACTGGAAGTAACATCTCTTCTGCATTTAGTGATGCGTCCTTATATATTTACTGTAAGATATCAACCAGTTCACTAAAACCATTTCTTATTTCTTCTTCGGTACGCATATTCAAATAGTCATTATGAATGGCAAAATTCTTCGGATAATCAATCATCTCTTTCATTCGAAGCTCTGACCATCTCTCTACCCAATGTTTCATATCGATTCTATCTCCTTTGACAATGGACTGTAGTACTTTTTTGATGCGCCTATAATATGTATATAATTATAATATTTTAAAACTATTCAATCAATATTATCTACCTCATATTTCAATCTATCTTCTATAGAACTGACATATCCTAAATATGTGAAATAGATTTACCCGATTCTAAAATATAAATTGCAGTTTCTTCTTTCATTTCTTTGAGTACTTATTATACATTTATCTCCTCCATATGATAATATCCTCATATCATAGGCCCTCACTTTTACACCGGACTCCATTTATGAGTACATTTAAAATCTATACAACAATCAACTTTCACATGGTACGATTGAATATAAACCTCCAAATGAATTAGGGGTAGAATACTGGGGTCAGCATGTGTAATTGTTGATCTCAATAAATTTTTTCGTTTTAAATCGTGTCTAAACTATTGACCATATTCCAATTTAACAATAGGACATTTTAAATATTATTATATATTTAAAAATTAAAGCTACTTGACATATAAGTAAGGAATATCAATATGTATGATGTAATTATAATTGGTGCTGGACCTACAGGAAGTACCGCTGCAAAAACATTAGCCGAGAATGGATATAAAGTATTACTAGTGGAAAAGTTTAAAATGCCACGATATAAGTCTTGTTCCGGGCAGCTCATTAAAAAGTCATTAGACTTGGTGCAGACATACTTCGGTGAACCTGTTCCATTTTTTACTATGTATACCCCAACAGAAAATAGAGGATTAATTTAGACTCTCACTTTTTTCATGCCTATATGCAACCAGAATTATCAGAGTATGACGCATGGTTTAATGTAAAAGATAATCAGTTAGTGTTAGGCATCTCTGTTAAAGATAACAGTAAAACAGAATACTACTATGCCCAGTTTATTTCTTACATGAAGGATAATCACAATCTACAGATTAATAAACAACTAAAGATTGATAAATGGCTCATACCACATATTCGTCCCAGTTGTACCATTGATTACTGTGTAGGGCGCATTTTATTTGCAGGAGAAATCGCTGGCTTCTTAAATCCAATGGGTGAAGGCATTTCTGCTGGAATGGAAAGCGGATACTGTGCAGCCAAAGCAATTCTGCAACACATTAATGATTTGGATTTGATTTATGCAAATTACCAAAAGAGTACAGAAGCCTTACATAATTATATGAAGCGACAATGGAACTTTGTTGCCAGAATGGCTGATACTTTTAGGGAAATGAAAATATAAATCTGACTAGGAATACAGAAGATTGAAAAGGCGCTTTCCAATGCGGAGAATAGTGGTGAATCATTGGATGAATGGTATTCTTAATTCATTTACTACACCTTATACCAACGGTTATACTGAAGAGATTAATAATAAAATCAAAGTTTTAAAACGTAATGCCTATGGGTATCGCAACTTCGAGAGATTTAGAAGTAGAATACTACATATGTGTAATAAAACAAGCAGCTAAGAAGATTTTTTAAATTCCTCCTAACTGCTTATAACTTAACATACTTGGGATACCCCAACTATTGACATAGAACCCCTAATAATCTCCCTCATTTAATAGATTCTTATCATGCGTAACCTCAGTGTAAATATCCAAAATGGTCTCTATAGTTGCATATCCCATGATTATCCGGATTACGTTTACATTTGTCTTATTTTCTCGGAAATGTGAGCAAAAGGTGTGTCTGAAGTAATAGAAAGCGAATGCTCCTTGCTCTATCCTAATATTGATTCATGATTCTAGCGAAATTACTCTCATGATATGGTAAATCCTTTTCCACTTTTCTTACCAGCAAATGAATTGTATTTTTCTCATCTAACTTAATTTTTAAAGATTGCACCTTTTTATTAAATATACTGAAGTTCTTAACCTTTATTTCTTTAATTATATCATTGCCAAGAAAGACATAATTCTGCATATCTGCTTCTAAGTTCTCAACTTTAACAGAGGTAAGCACAATCTTTTTACTATGTAATGGTATAATACCCACACCATGTTCAGTCTGGTTAATCAACAATGCATCAAAATTATTTGCCAAAACCTCTTTTGCAGCATTTGAATGAACTATCAAGCCTACTCCTAATCCAGCAGCCATGCCACCAGCAATACCGTACTTCATACCCTCTCTGCCGGTATCCTTTAATGCCATAAATATGGTATTACTATTTCCTAATCCATTAACTGTACCAAACATATCTGTTGCGCCTTCTATTGTTCTAAAATCGTACATTATATTTTCTCCTTAATCATTGTTTTTTCTATATAATTTTACTTCCAGTCTTTATATGCACTTACTCATTCTTTTACTCTTTATATATACAAATACTCATCATATATGTTTAAATTGCTTCTTGCTATATCCAATCAGTTCCCACCAGATACTTTTCTATCAAAGCATCCTCAAGCTTTACATTGACATCCAATGCAACTGCATAAATCAAGTAGTATTCCCAAAGAACAATCTCTTCCTCCGTTCGTTTACTGATAAGAGAATAGTCCTTCAAATAATTTTTCAGGGCATATGCCTTATTAAGCAACACTCTACCCTTTATGGTTGTAGTATAATTTTTATTAAAATAGCGTATCTGTTCTACAAACAGATAGACCCCAATAAAAACAAAAATCGCAAAAAATCCTATAATCATTGTGCAAAGCATATTGAGACATAACGCTTTTCTCACAACACTGTACTGAAACTTATCTGCTCTTATTTGACCATAACTATAAGCCAAACTGCCGTCAAACATTTCCCTGTGATAATAATCGTCTATATTCTTTATTTCATTATATAAGTCTTCTATCTCATCATCATTATTTAGCAGAATATAAACATATCCATCATCCGCAGGATAAACTCTATAATTTTCATGGGTATATTCATCCAACCATAAAGAGAAAATGAATACGATAATTGGTATGCAGATAGCCACTGCCATCTTTATTATTCTAAAGAAAACTCCACCATGATTTTTAGAAAGATATCTACTATTCATCGTCTCCTTTTCAACCGTTTTCCGGTAAAGTGTCTTATCAAAGGTATGATTTCTAATTAAATTCAAAACCATCTTCTCACTGTCTGAAAGCTCCGATTCATCCTTATTGGTACAAATAAAGTAATCTTCTTTTTCTTTAATAAAGGCACAAAGCTTTAACTTTAATATAGTGGCTGCAATACTCTTTCTGGTATCCACTTCCTGCTTTGAGGTAAACATTAAGACAGCAGGTGACACCTTATCCAAATCACCACGATAATAAATAAACTCGTCATTTCTTTTTATAATCGCATTTTTTCTAATGCGAATGATACGGAACATCCTCCTCAAAAAATGGAATAGTATCATCCACATAAAAGGAGTAAACATAAATATAATACCGGAATCCAACAAATATCTTCCCGAATATATCATATACTCTACCGAATAATGAGTCTCAAAACGATAGGGTTCCATTCTTACAATCCAGCAGAATAAAATAAATAAAAAAGCAATTAAAATCAGCACAACATTTAATAATATCCTTCTTTTCTTACTAATCGTAACCAGATTTGCTTTATGTATTAACGCATACACCACTGGAATTAACGCCATCCCAACAAAAAATGGCATAACAATCCCTCCCTATTCATTATTACTCTTATTAAAATTCCACATGGACATTATTTTTTGCCTGTGCTGCTTCCGTCTGATATAGAGTCGTTTCCTGAAATCCAAATATTTTCGCAAATATATTGGACGGGAATAGCTCTATCTTTGTATTGTATTTGGTGACAGTATCATTATAGAACTGCCTTGAAAATGCAATCTGTGACTCAATATCACTTAACCTTGTCTGCAATAGGATAAAGTTTTCATTCGCCTTTAATTCCGGATAATCTTCAGCAATAGCCATAACAGATCTTAGTGCGGCACTCATTTGGTTGTCTACATTATTTTTTTCATCTATGGTCTGTGCATTCACCCAATCCGTACGAATCTTCGCGATATTCTCTAATACTGTAGATTCATGAACGGCATATGCTTTTACCGTCTCCACAAGATTCGGTATCAAGTCATATCTTTTCTGAAGCTGAACGTCTATCTGACTCCATGCATTTTTCGTTCTCTGCCTTAACTTAACTAAGCTATTATAATTAATTACAATAATAGCTACTGCTAAAATAATAATGGTTATGACCACATAAATCATTTTATCACCCTTTACATTTCAAATTTTTTAAAAACTACTATGCTTTAGTCAAAATAACTCCCCTGTTGGTAATCTCTTCCTTGTTCTTTAATAAGCTACGCATCCCTCTTGGAAGAATCCTCATATTTTCTTAGATACAGCACTTCAATTATGCTATTAATAAAAATAACCTCCCCTATTTCGTATTTTAACAAAATAATTATAAAAACAGCCCAAACAAAATATAAAACAATATCACCTTTTATTACAAATTATGCAAATAGGGATAAAGCACAGTATAATAGCCATTGCAAAACAATCTGTACCTCTTTTAATACTTCGAGGACGCTCTTAGCTTTTTAGTTTAGGTTGAATATTCTCATTATTCCGCTAATAACTTTATTCTAACTTGTTTTTGTGATTCTGTCATCCAACAATAAGGAATCGTATTAAATAGCACGCAATATCACATAACGTTTGCTATTTGAACTACGCCTCAATAATTGACTCTTACTGACTTCACTTATTTTGTTCAAGCTATTTTTAGTATGGTATTAGCTCCTTTTTGAAATTCATAATCCCCCTTACTTCTTTAACATAATAGCCCATTTGAATATATTTACCAATAACTTCGTCAACATATAGTGACCTTTTTGCATATACATCTAATAACTTAGTATACTTGAGATACCCCAACTATTGACATAGAACCACAAAAAAAGAGCAACCATTCAGTATGATTGCCCTTCTTGAACATGTTCTCTTTGATTGGCCCCAATTTTGTCGCAATATCTGACTGCAACCTCCCAAAGCCCTTGAAAACACTAAGTTTTATTCATTTATTGGTTTCATCGTTGGGAATAATAATACATCTCTTATTGATGAAGAGTTTGTAAGTAACATAACAAGTCTATCAATTCCCATTCCCATTCCACCTGTTGGTGGTAAGCCATATTCAAGTGCAGTTAAGAAATCTTCATCGATTTCACAAGCTTCATCGTCACCTGCCGCTCTAAGTTCTTCTTGACGTTTGAAACGACTTCTTTGGTCAATTGGGTCATTAAGCTCTGAGAACGCATTGGCATGTTCACGACCTACGATGAAGAGCTCGAATCTTTCTGTATACTCTGGATCTAATGGTTTACGTTTAGCAAGTGGAGAAATTTCTACTGGATGTTCTGTGATGAATGTTGGCTGTACAAGGTGTTCTTCTACAAATTCTTCAAAGAATAAGTTTAAGATATCACCTTTCATATGGTGTTCTTCTACTGCAATGTGTTTTTCTTTTGCAATAGCTCTTGCTTCTTCTAATGTTGTAATCGCTCTAAAGTCTACACCTGTGTATTCTTTAACAGCTTCTAACATAGAAATTCTCTTGAATGGTTTTTCAAGATCAACTGTTACACCATCATATTCAACAATAGCTGTACCATTTACTTCAAGTGCAGCATTTCTAATAAGTGCTTCTGTGATATCCATCATATCATTATAATCAGCATAAGCTTGGTATAATTCAATCATTGTAAACTCTGGGTTATGTCTAATTGACATCCCTTCATTACGGAAGTTTCTACCAATTTCATATACTCTGTCAAACCCACCAACGATAAGTCTCTTTAATTTAAGTTCTGGTGCAATACGCATGAACATATCAATATCTAAGGTATTGTGGTGTGTAATGAAAGGACGAGCAGCCGCACCACCTGCAATTTCGTGAAGAATTGGTGTTTCTACTTCAATGAAATTAAGCTTATCTAAGTAGTTTCTCATTGAACGAATAATTGCACTACGTTTTAAGAATGTGTCTTTAACTTCTGGATTTACAATAAGGTCTACGTAACGTTGACGGTATCTCATCTCTACATCTTTAAGACCATGGTACTTCTCTGGTAAGATTTGTAAGCTTTTTGATAAAAGTGTTACTTCTTTTGCACGAACAGAAATTTCACCTTTTTGAGTTCTGAAGATATAACCTGTAATCCCTACAATATCACCGATATCAAATTTCTTGAAGTCTGCATAATCCTCATCACCTAACTCATCTTTTCTAACATAAGATTGGATACGTCCTTCCTTATCTTGAATAGTGATGAAAGATGCTTTCCCCATATCACGTTTAGCCATAATACGACCTGCTACTGATAAATGTGTTTTCTCTGACATCTCATGCTCTTCTAATGTACTTTCAATACTTTCAAAATATGCTTTAGCACTTTCACTATGAGCTGTTACATCAAACTTAGTGATTTTAAATGGGTCTTTACCTTTTTCTTGAAGATTAGCAAGTTTATCATATCTTACTTTAATTAATTCACTAACATTTTCCTGTGCTTGTTCTTGTATTTGATTTTGCTCAGACACTCCTGGTTCCTCCTCATTGGTACTGCTTAATTTGTAATACCTAAAATTTCATATTTATCAACACCCTCAGATGTTTCAACCTCTATAATATCTCCTACTCTTCTGTTCATAAGGGCTGCCCCTACAGGAGATTCATTGGAAATCTTGCCGTTCATAGGATCTGCTTCTGTTGAACCTACGATAAGATAATCAACCTCTTCTTCAAAAGTATGATCATATAATCTAACCCTATAACCAGGTTTTACGATTTCTACTGCACCTTCTTCAGCTTCAATAACAACAGCATTTTTAAGCATTGTCTCAAGTTCTACAATTCTCACTTCGATTTCTGCTTGTTCTTCTTTCGCTGCATCATATTCTGCATTTTCAGAAAGGTCACCTTGTGCTCTTGCTTCCTTTAATTTTTCAGCTACATCATTACGTCGTGTTGTTTTTAAGTTTTCAAGTTCCGCCTCTAATTTCTTAATCCCCTCATATGTGAGTAATACTGATTTACTTGACATGTTTTTACTCCCTTTCTCATACCTCTTTATTATTTTTATATTTTAGCAATACTTATGTCTCTCTATACTTTTGTACATTTTATAATTTAACAATTATACCGTACCTACCCTCTATTGTCAACTTGACTAACTTAGAGTAGCCTCAGTATTTGCTCATATTATACTACCCAAAATCTATAGTCTCATACATGGATTATAAGTGATGATGTAAGCGTTCTAAGCACGCCTCTAAAAGCCTTTCAACATCTGCATATGTTTCTACTGTGGTTAATGTTCGACGCAGATCTGCTGCACCATGTACACCTCGTACATAAGAGGTGAGATGAGATCTCATCTCTCTCATTCCTACGTATTCACCTTTATAGGCTTCCAATAATTTTGCATGTTTTAAAATAACAGGGACACGTTCTTCAAATGTAGGTTCTGGTAAAAGTTCACCTGTTTCTAAATAATGCACCGTTCTTTTGAAAATCCAAGGATTTCCTTGTGCTGCTCTAGCAATAAGCACTGCATCACAACCTGTATAGTCTAGCATACGCTTAGCATCTTCAGGTGTTCGAATATCACCATTTCCAATAAGAGGAATACTAATATTCTTCTTTACTTCTTTTATAATATCCCAGTCTGCTGTCCCACTGTAAAATTGCTCTCTTGTTCTCCCATGTAATGCAATGGCACTTGCTCCAGCTTGTTCTATAATTTTAGCAACTTCTACTGCATTAATGCAGGTATCATCAAAACCTTTTCTAATTTTTACAGTAAGTGGCTTAGTAAGTGCATTAGAAACAGCATAAACGATTTCTCCTATGAGCTCTGGATTTTTTAGCAGTGCAGAACCTTCTGCATTTTTTGTAATCTTAGGCGCAGGGCAGCCCATATTAATATCTATGAAATCTACCTCACTTTGTTCCACCTGCTTTGCCATTTCACTTAAAATTTGAGGGTCGCTCCCAAAAAGTTGTGCCCCTATTGGATGCTCCTTAGGGTCTATATATAAAAGATCATTCGTTTTTCCATTTTCATAAAGGAGTCCCTTTGCGCTCACCATCTCAGTGGTCATCATTCCTACACCAAATTCTTTACATATCAATCTAAAAGGCAAGTCTGTAATCCCTGCCATAGGTGCAAGAAACACATTATTAGGGGTTTCTACTGTACCAAATTTCATTTCTTAATCATCCTATCTATTCTTTTCATATATGAGTGCAAGACCTTTAAGGGTTAAAATGCCATCATATTTCTCTATCACATTTGTACCATCTTGAATAATCTTAGCAAGACCGCCTGTGGCGATGACTTTTAAGTCTTCACACTTCATTTCTTCTTTCACTTTTTTTACAATATATTCAATTTGACCAATATAACCATAGACAAGTCCTGATTGCATACTGGCTACTGTATTTTTACAATCTAAAATACCTTTTGTTTTCTTAATTTCCATATGAGGTAATTGGGCTGCTCTTTGCCAAAGTGCATCTGCGCAAATACGAATACCAGGCGTAATGAGTCCACCTATGAATTCACCTTTTCCATTAACAATATCATAGGTTGTTGAAGTTCCAAAGTCTATTGCCATACAAGGCCCACCATAAAGTTCATATGCTGCTACACAGTTAACAATACGGTCTGCTCCTACCTCTCTTGGGTTGTCCGTTCTAACAGCAATACCCGTTTTAAGTCCTGGACCTACAATAAGAGGTTTATGCTTTAAGTATCTCTTTATCCCATTATTAAATGAATACATAATATCTGGAACAACTGAAGATATAATAACAGCTGTAATATCTTGGGCTTTGATATCTTTTTGTCTTAACATCTCAACTATCATAATACCATACTCATCCGATGTTCGTGGTGTTTGGGTTGTTAATCTAAAGCTGGCAATTAATTCTAATCCCTTCATAACACCCATGACAACATTGGTATTTCCTATATCTATTGCTAATAACATAAATATTCTCTCTCCTTGTCTTCTATCAAGACTCTTCTAAGCTTTCAAAAAGGTGCTGCAATTCCTGCAACACCACTTTGTATTTATAAATAAGTTTTTACTTTATCTAGTATAGCATTCCCTAATGCTTCTTTGGTCATTTGTGGATAAGCCGTCACTGTTCCATCACTTTCTATGATTGTCCCAATATTCGTATCCCCCTTAAAACCAGCACCTGTCTCAGCTATATTATTAGCCACAATAAAGTCTAGATTTTTTTTCGTAATTTTTTTCTTTGCATATTCTAGCACATTTTGTGTCTCTGCTGCAAATCCCACTAATACCTGATGTGTTTTCTTTTCACCTAAACTTTGAAGAATATCTGGATTTGGGACTAATTCTAGAATTAAGTTACTATTCTCTTTCTTGATCTTGTGTTCACTTGATTCCTTTGGCCTATAGTCAGCTACTGCTGCTGTTTTAATCACTACATCAGCCCATTCAAAATGCTCATGAACTGCCACGTACATCTCTCGTGCACTTTTTACATCAATGCGTTCTACGCCTTCTGGACACTCAAGCTGAGTCATCCCTGATACCAAAATGACTTTGGCACCTCTTTTTGCTGCGTCCTTTGCAATAGCATACCCCATTTTCCCTGAAGAATGGTTGGTAATATAACGCATTGGATCAATGGCTTCTATCGTGGGTCCTGCCGTTATTAAAAAATGCTTATCTTTTAGGTCTTGGTTTATTTCTTCTTGTTCTCTTTGATCTTCTAAAATCCTTGTGACATGGTCTACTAATACCTCTGGCGTAGGCAATTTTCCTGCACCTAAATCGCCACAAGCCAGCCATCCCTTATCAGGCTCTATGAATAAATAACCTTTTTCCTTTAAGTAAGCTATATTTTCTTGCACAATAGCATTCTCATACATAGCTGTATTCATAGCTGGTGCAAAAACTACAGGACATCTAGCAGCCATTATAGTCGTTGATAACATATCATCTGCAATCCCATGAGCTACCTTTCCAATCATATTAGCTGTAGCTGGGGCAATAAGTATTAAGTCCGTCTTCTTTGCTAAAGCAATATGCTCCACTTCCCATTTATGAGGTCTTGCAAATGTATCTGTTACCACATAATTATTGGTAATAGTCTCAAAGGATAAGGGTGCCACAAATTCACAAGCATTCTCTGTCATTATGGTATTTATCTCATAGCCTAACTTTCTAAGCTTACTTGCTACATCTAATATTTTATAACACGCAATGCCACCTGTTACACCTAATAAAATATGTTTATTCATTTGTCACCTCACCTAGTACTTATCTTTTGCTTAAAACTTATTTTATGCCCTTATTAAATACTTTCTTTAATATTTTACATACTGCACCTACAATGACTGCCCCTATAATGGCTTCTGGAATACCATTGACTAGGACAATTCCCATAATCACCTTAAATAACCCTTCAAAGGCAACTTCTTTTGCTGCTGCATAGGCTTGTCCAAAGAAGATATAAATTCCTCCCATAACAAGTATGGTATTGGTCATAGCCCCTATGATTGCTGCTCCTTCAAAGGCATAATTGGATAGTTTAATTTCTCTTTTCTTAGTCTTTATACTAAATCTTATTTGCTGCAAATAACGATAGCTATAACAGGCTGTAATGCCTATGAGTACCCTAGGTACAATAGCAATAATCAAACTTGAAAAATTACCTGATACACTACCCACCGTAATAAATGGCGAAAATACAAAGGATGTTACGTTCATATTAATGGTATTTTTAATGACAGATAATATGCCAAACACTAAACCTAGTATTCCACCCTCTATAGGCCCTAACAAAATAGCTCCTATGATAACAGGAATATGTAAGGTGGTAGCATTCATAAATCCTAGGGGTATGAAGCCTAATGGTGTAAAATTAAGTATGATTTGTATTGCAATCAATACTCCCATTAAGGTTAATACCTTAGTACTTCTTACTCTATTCATTTAATCCTCCTTGCTGTCGCTCTTATTTCAGATGCAACGCTTCATTTTAACAGCCTACATTATAGCACAATCACTTCTATTAGTATAGGCAATTTACTATTTATACTAACCTTCTAAAAGCATTATGACAAAGTCCCTAAAAGTCTCTCCGTAAGTTGCTACTATAGTATTTACAATCTCATCATTACTTTTATTTTGACTTTGAAGTACCACAATTTCTCTCACTATCGCCCCATTAGGTGTATGGTACACCACATACCACATTTTTACAGCCTTTAAAAGTTCTGCTTCATCTTTTTGAAACTTTTTGATTCTAAGTTCTGCTCCAATTTCATCATAGAAACTTAAATCTTCATAACGCTGCTCCATAAAAATTTCACCATTTTCATAAAATCCTAGACTAATAATAGCATTTGTTTTCTCTGCAATCACGCCTAGTTTAGCTCTTAAAGTCTCCTTGATATCTTGAGGTAAATCTTCATATAAATCATTGATATAATATTTTTGTACATAAGGTGATACTGATATTAAAACATGTTTTTCCATAACTTCTTCTTTGTCCTTTCTAAATATAACCATATAATCCTCTTACAGAAACCTCACCTGAATTAATTTCTCTTTCTTCTCCATGCTCAGTTTCTACAAGCAAATTACCCTCCAGTGTAATCCCTTTAGCTAAGCCAATGAATGACTCACTTCCACTTGTTATTTTCACCGTCTTTCCTAAGGTTATACAATTGCTTTCATATTGGTCTATCATTGATTTCAAGCTTGGTTCTAACTTATAATGTTCATACGCCTCATTAAACCTTTTTAAAAAGGCTTTAACAATATCTATACGTATGTACTCTTCATTTCCTTCTATAGCTAAGGAAGTTGCAAACGGTAAATCCTCTGAAAAACTTCTCTGATTAACATTTATTCCTATTCCCACTACAATATAATTAATCCGCTCCATTTCTGCGCTCATCTCTGTTAAAATACCACACACTTTCTTGTTATTAATAATGATATCATTTGGCCACTTAATTGTAGCTGCTAAACCAGTTACCTCTTTAAGTGCTTCACATACGCATAGACCTGCTACAATAGTGAGCTGACTTGCATATTGGGGTAAGATATCAGGCTTCAAAATCAAGCTCATCCATATTCCTGTACCTCTTGGAGAACTCCAACTCCTACCTAAACGACCTTTCCCTACTAATTGTCTCTCTGCAATAACTAAGGTTCCCTCCTTGGCACCTTCTATGGCTAAAGCTTTCCCTTTTTCATTAGTGGAATCCACTTCATCATAATATTTTACCTGTTGACCTAAGGTACAATTTTTAAGTAGTGGTTCGAGTTCCATAGGTGTAATCACATTAGGTTTATATACTAATTTATATCCTCTTTTTGTCTTTGATTCTATAATATACCCTTCTCCTCGAAGTTTCATAATACTTTTCCATATAGCAGCTCTTGTTACTCCTAGGCTATGACTCATTTCTTCTCCTGATATATAGTCTTCTTGCCTTTTTAAAAGGCTTAGCACTTTTTCCTTCATCCCTATCCTCCATTCTCTAAAAGCCTTACATATGATATATTTATATAACAATTTTGGCTATATAGCAATAGACTAAAAAAGGTAAGTGTTACATTATTTTGTAACACTTACCTTCATCTATTTATTTTACTCGTCTTTAGTAAGATTAACTTCTTCCGAGTGAGGTGCTTCTTTTACATCTTCTTTATCTACACTCTCTACAGCCTGAGCTGCATTAACTCCCATGACTTTTGCATGTTCTTTAGATTTTTCACCATCTTTAATAGAATCGAATAAATTAAAGTCAGCGATATTCTCTTCATCGATTTCTTCACCACGTAAGATTGCTCTAAATTCTGGTCCAGAGATTTTTTCCTTTTTCATAAGAATTTCAGATGCTTTTATTAATAGATCCATATTCTCTTCAAGTAATCTAAGTGCTTCCTTATGGCAGCTTTCAATAATCTCTGCAACAACTGTATCAATCTCAGTTGCAAGAGCTTCACCATAATTACGTACATGATTGTAATCTCTACCTAAGAATGGTTCTGAATTTTCATTACCATATTTAATTGGTCCTAAACGGCTCATACCTAAAGTAGTTACCATTTCTCTAGCAATATTAGTAGCTTGTTGGATATCTCCAGAAGCTCCACCTGTAATATCATCTAAAATCAGTTCTTCAGCACTTCTACCACCTAAAGTCATGGTAATCATTTGTAGTAAGTACTTCTTTGTATAGAAAGTATCATCTTTTGCAAGTGTCATTGTAAAGCCACCTGCATTCCCAACAGGAATAATAGATACAATGTGAACTGGTTCAATTTCATCTAAAAGTTCAGCAAGAAGTGCATGACCTACCTCATGGTAAGCTGTAAGCTTTCTCTCTTTATCTGTGATAATATGACTTTTCTTTTCTGTACCCATTGTAATTTTAATAAGCGCTTGTTGCACCTCATTCATATCAATTGCTCGCTTATTATGACGTGCAGTAAGAAGTGCTGCTTCATTCATTAAGTTAGCAAGGTCAGCACCAGTAAAACCTGATGTAGATTTTGCAATTACTTTTAAGTCAATGTCTTCATTAAGTGGTTTGCCTTTAGCATGTACTTTTAAGATTTCTTGACGTCCTGTAATATCAGGTCTATTTACAATAATTTTTCTATCGAAACGACCTGGTCTAAGGAGTGCAGGGTCTAGAACGTCTGAACGGTTAGTTGCCGCAAGTACGATAACCCCTTCATTTGCTCCAAATCCATCCATCTCAACAAGTAATTGGTTAAGTGTTTGTTCCCTTTCATCATGTCCGCCACCAAGACCAGCACCACGCTTACGTCCTACGGCATCAATTTCATCAATGAATACAATACAAGGTGCATTTTTCTTCGCTTGTTCAAAAAGGTCACGTACACGAGATGCACCTACACCAACGAACATTTCTACGAAGTCTGAACCTGAAATGCTAAAGAATGGTACGCCTGCTTCACCTGCAATAGCTCTAGCAAGCAAAGTTTTACCTGTTCCTGGAGGTCCTACTAAAAGTACACCTTTAGGGATTTTAGCCCCAACTTGAATATAACGACTTTGATTTTTAAGGAAGTCTACAATTTCTGCAACTTCTGTCTTTTCTTCTTCTAGACCAGCTACATCCTTAAGTGTTACTTGTCCTTTCTCATCAATAGTCATCTTTGCCTTACTCTTACCAAAGTTCATGATACGGCCACCGCCGCCTCCACCACCTTGCATTTGCTGTACAAAGAAAATCATAATGAATATAAACATACCAATAATCATCACAATCTGCATGATTGGAAAGAATAAGTTCGTTTGTGGCTCATTTGCAGTAAATTTAAATGAGTTTCTAAGCTCTGGTGATAAATTATAAATATAATTACTAAATGCTTCTTGGGCTACACTAATTGTAGATTTATTCCCATCTTTATCCGTAACGATAAACTTACCATCATCTCCACTAGAAATAATCTGTTCGATGGAAGCAATTTGTTTATTTTCTATTGCTGTCATCACATCAAGTGGCCCCATTTTAGTTGTAGTTTGCTCTAAGTCTCTACTTGTGCCATAAAATACAAATAAAGTAAGAACCACAACTAAAAGTAGGTACACATAAGTTCCTTTAAATTTCTTTTTCATATTATTTAACTCCTCCTCTCTGGGCTCCTCATCTTAACCTCTATTAACTGCAATATATGGTAGATTTCTATAATATTGCTTGTAATCTAAACCATATCCAATTACAAATTCATTGCCTACTTTAAATCCTTCATATTCCACTTCAACATCTGTTACGCGTTCTTCTTCTTTATTTAGTAAAGTGCAAAGTTTAATACTTGCAGCTTCTCTTTCTCCTAACATTTTCTTCACATAAGCAAGCGTCCTACCTGAATCAATAATATCTTCTACTATAAGTACATGTTTATCTTTAATTGGCTCATCTAAATCTTTAATGATTTTAACAATACCACTACTCCTATATTCATCTCCATAACTAGAAACTACCATAAACTCCATTTTAAGTGGTACTGTAATATGTTTGACTAAATCGGTCATAAACATGACGCCACCTTTTAAAATACATAGAACAACTATTTCTTTCCCCTCATAATCTCTGCTAATCTCAGCCCCTAATTCTACAATACGAGTCTGCAAACTTTCTTCTGATATGAGTGTCTCCAAATTAAGCATCTCTTTACCTCTCATTCATCATTTGTATTTCTAAAACTTGGGTAGTCTCCTTGTTAACATAATAGTTCGTATTGAGACGGCCTCCTGTAATCCATATAATTTCATCTCCATCTGCTATAAGAGGTAGATAGTTCCTTATATCCTTAGAGATTTTATCATCAATAAATAGTTTTTTTAATTTTTTGGTGCCCGTTCCTATAGAAATATAGTCTTCTGGCTTTCTTGTACGAATTTGCAATTCATTTTTTATTTTACCATAATCAATATATTTAGTATACAAATTTTCATCTTTTCCCCTTATTTCTTCTATAGAAATAAGTTTTAGGCTCACTACTAAGTGCGCTTCTGGTACTTCCTGAATTCCAAGTATGAGTGGTCTTGCAAAACCTACCTGCTCTACTTTAGTCTTTGATAGAACAAGTGCATCATAGATTTTACGTAAAGTAATCTCTCCGGGTAAATGAATTTCTTTTCCACTTTGTCCGTATAGTAATCCCAGGCAGTTTTCTAGATGCTTAGAACTTAAATCTTTTTGGTTCCCTATGAGCTCTCCTATAGCCATAAAGAGTACCCTCTTTTGCATATAGCTATGGTGACTTTTAAGTAAGTTGCCATCTAGTATAAGTTCTTCATTTTTATAAGTCACTATCTCATCATATAAACTTTTGGTATGGTCTTCTAAAAATGCTTCTTCTTCTCGGTAAAGTTTACTATGGTCACCTAACACTTTCACTACTGAAGGATTAATAGCTTTTTCTATATAAGGCATACACTCTAATCTTATCTTGTTACGCGTATAAATAGGTAGAAAGTTGGTCTCATCATGTCTATATACTACCTCATGTTTCTCACAATAATTCTCTACTTCCTCTCGTGTGAGACACAGTAAAGGTCTAATAATCTCATTACGTTTAGGCAAAATGCCAGCTAAGCCTTTAATATCTGTTCCACGAAAAAACCTCATCATCATTGTCTCAGCTTGATCATTCATAGTATGAGCTGTTACTATTTTAGCACTTGGATTTAATAAAGATATAAAGAAATTATATCTTTCTTCTCTTCCAACCTCTTCCTCAGAAGTTTTTCTTTGTTTAGCCAATGCCTTAATATTACAATTATGCCTATAAAATGGAATGCCATAATCCTTACAGGTATCTTCCACTAAGGCTGCATCTAAATCAGCACTTTCTCTAATCCCATGATGAATATGTGCCACTCTTAAGCTAATTTGGTATTCTTCCTGATAAGTATAAAAGTAATGAAGGAGCATCATAGAATCTGCACCTCCTGATATACCTAAAATCAACTCATTTCCCTTCTCTATTAAATTATTCTCCTCAATAAACCTTTTTATCTTTTTGTGAATGTGCAGTGTCATTCCAAACTCCTTATATAGTATAGCCATATTTTAAGTTTTGATGAGTTTATCTACATTACTCATCTTATTTCATATTTATTCTACTATAAATCAAAAAGAACTTAGTTTTCAATACCTTAAGTCCTAAGAATATATTTTAAAGAGCAAACAAATGACGCAGATAAAGCAAAATGAAATAGAAAGATATAAAAATGCATCGATAAACTTGTCTCTTTTTTGTTTTCTAGCTAAAATTTCTTGTTTTCTAATAGCTTCTACTTTTAAATTTTCTATATAAGGATCATAACCTGTTTCTATTTTCTTTACAGTTTCTCTTGAATATAGAGGTGCTTTTTTGAGCTGTGTTTCAACAAGTTGTTCTGCATATTGAAATAGATTTTTAGACATCGGTATACTTTTATTTTCTTTTAATGTAAAAACAGCTTTTTCAAACCAATCACTTTGCCCACCATCAATAGTAATTTGCTTTTTCATTATACCTCTCCTTAGCATACTTCTTATTTTAGAAAATAGCCAAGTTTTTATTAAATTATTCAGATTCTTATGTCATATATTACTCTATTTCATAAGTTATTTAATTTTTTTCTAAAATAACTAGGGAATTAGCTTTATGACCACATATATAGAAGTATAAAGATAAAATAAATAACTTCTCGTAGCAGAATCACCACACCTGGATTCTGAGGAACTGACCGGGTCAGCCAAGTCTCAATCTATTGTTATAGGTACCTCTGGACTTAAGGAAAATGTTCACTGATTGCCAGTGTAAAGGGAGGCGC
>JAEZJJ010000022.1 GCA_023436395.1 Bacillota bacterium
TTTTAGATCCTACACCTTCTCCTACTTAGCCTAAGGTATAAAACTTAATATACTATTTGTCGCTTTTTGGAGATTTCCAAGGGCTTGTTTATCATGCCCGCTTCTAGGCTTCTTTTATCACACTATCCTCCATAAATTATAGAGGTAAATTCCTCCATAAATAGTATGTATTTTTGATATTTAACATTATAACAATCTCCTTTCTTACTTTTAGAATATAATAAATATTCAGTTTAATATTCTCACAAATTAAACTCTTCTTCAAGTTGTAAATTTAAATAGTCCAGTTTATCCTTATTAACATAAAAATTCCTCAAGTTATTGTATATCAATAACTTGAGGATTGCCCTATATAATAAACTGCCATTCTCTTTAACTGCTTAATTATAGTTAACGCTTTTTATCGATTAAATATAAAAATAAAATATTTGTAGTATCATCACAATAGTCCATAGTGATATCCTTTCTTCTTAAAGTTGTGTTATGTGTATTTATATTTAACACAGGATGAATCTCTATGGACTTTTTATTGAGTTCTATTTAATTCTACTGCTTATTATTTTTATCTTATATATTTACTTTTATCTTTTATATTAATTTTCTAATGCCTTAACTAAATTCATAATAAGTTGATTTTCATCTAATAGGTCTAATGTATATAAATTAAGTAATTTATATTCCTCATTTCCCTCTTCATTTCTTATTGCAACAACAAGAGGATCATGCATTTCCACCTCTACAATCTTAGCTTCCTTGGTAATCACTTCGTTACCATTTGTATCTAGGACTACCCAATAACCACCTGAATGATCTTCTCTTAACTCTCTTGCAAGTGCATAACCTGCACTATTGAATGGTTTAATCTCTTTATAAAGTTTTGTCGTTACTAGATTTCCATCTGGTGAAGCAATGCTATATTCTCCGTCCTCATTAGAAAAAATAATTCTATCATGTTCATCAGGGATAACTGGCGAAACTGCCTCTTTAATTGATGTTTTTACATCGCCCACATAGTAATCATAGGCTTCCTTTTCACGATCCCATTTCCAGTAAGTATTCTTAGCCGGATTCATAAACTCCACATCTTGATTCTCATTAACTTTGAGGGTGCCATCCCCAGCTATATAATACTCTACATCTGTATCAAGCTCTCTCACTACATAATAACCATCTCGATAAGTCCCATCATAATATTCTTGACTTAAATCTAACTCTGGGACAATCGTATCTCCTGCATAAGTATAAATCTGATTGTCATAGTAGATAAAATCTGTCGTTTCGTTTAAAAATAACATTTCATCCTCTGCCATATTAAAAACGAGTTTCCCTTGATTATTGATAATACTATAAACATACCCTAAGCTTCCATAATCATCAAATTTTTCAAGTGCCACCTTATAAAAATTCTTATTTAAGTATTCAATACTATTATATTGAGGTTCTATAAGCCACTCACCTGATGGACTCATAATTCCACATAAAATATCTCCTTCATTACTATTTGAGTTTGGATTCACTTTTTTAACAGATGCGATAGACTGTCCATTGGTAAAACAAGTCATTTTTTCTATACCTTCATAAGTATTCAGTATTGCTCCCTTTTGGTCAATTCTACAATAGATTTGGTAAATCTCGTCTTGTTCCTCTGATTTTATCTCTACTTGTACAAGATAGCTCCCATCATCATTTATTCCCTTTAACTCTTTGGTAAGTACTTTAACTGAATCATCCTTTGATACAATTTCTTGTACTACTTCTTCATAATTATCATTATAAGAGGGCTCACTGCCACATCCTGTAATGATTAAACAACTTGATAATAAAACTAATGGTATTGCTTTTTTCATGCTTATATATACATCCTTCCTTTATCTTACAAAAAATATCATAACATATAAGCATTTATTGCACTACCCTTTCAATCAAATCATATGCCATGCCTCTAGCTAATCCTATTGATATGATTTGAAGCTAATTTACTTAATGCTTGTTTATTTTCATCTATAGTCTCATCCATCAACTGATTCATTTCTATTTTTTGTATTCTTTCTAATTTTCTTCTTAACAATCTCCTATTATAACGCTTTACCTTATGTGCACCTCTTTTCCAATAGCAACAATACTTCCTATCAAAGCTATCTTCCCTTGTTATTATTTTGTGAATGGACCTCTTCATGTCTCAACTCCATACCCTTTCTAAGTTCAAACGTGTTAACCCATACTGGTAAGCCTTCATCCTGCCACAGTATTTTATTTTCTTTAATATACATGCCTTGTACCATTGCCGCATATATGAATTCCATCACACAATTTAAAAGCTTGCTTTAAATGTTTTAATGATTGTATGTTGTTTTCTCATATTACATCACTTTCTATAACCTTTTTCTGTTTCTTTTTAAGTAGCAAATTTGCTAATGTCATGTAAAAGTCTTGCTCTTCCTTTGTTTTAGCTTCTTTAAAAAACGCTTGAAGCTCCTCATATGAATATCCAATAAATTCTTGATATAAGTTTCTATGTTGCATTGTTGTTTGCATATTTTATTGCTCTTCTCTTTGCAATACTTTTAATATACTTAATTATATTATATACTTCTCAACTTATCTTAATCAATTACCTTCAAATATAGCTTTACAGCATTTTTAAAAACCTGATTTGCTTCTTTTCAAGATTATATCCAATGGCTCTATAAAACTCATGTGCTCCACTTCGTGAAGCTCCAGAATTCAGTCTCACTCCCACTGCCCCAATTGATTTCGCCCAACTCTCTGCTTCAGACATCAGTAAATAACCTGCTCCCATTCTACGCTTTTTAGCAGATACTGCAAGCCCAAGAATATTTACCAACGTCTCCATATAAAGTGTATCATACCTTTCTACATGAACATACCCAATCACTTCATTTTCATATTCAGCAACAAAAACACACTCACGTCTACTATCAATTAAAGATAGCTTTGCTTTTACAAGATGATCCTCACACAAATACCCTAAATCATTTCGACTTATCTCGGCAATGGATTTGTAATCCTCTAGCACTGCTTCTCTAACTTTTAAACTTGCTTCCACAAAATACCTCACCTCAAAGGAGTACTGACTATAAGCAATCATACAACTCTTTTTGAAAGATTTATAGGCATCATTGACTGGAAATCCCTTCAAAAATATGCTTTTAAACTAGGAACAGATAGTAAGACAAGAGTATTCTTTACACATCAACATCTTGCAACTATGATTTACTTTCATACTTGCAAACATAAAGGATTGCGTGCTTTAAATCAAGGGATGAATGACCTGATGAATGAATTGCTTCCTAAAATCAGTTTAGCTACTTTATCCAATCACAATAATAATAGAGATTATCGGGTATTTTTTCCTATTATGAATTAACTCATTTCCTTATGTTTAAAGACACTAACTAAAGATCAACTCCTTACTAAGTTTGGCTCTGTGAAAATGATAGATTCAACTACTGTAAGTATGTGTCTCTAATTTTTTGATTGGGCTAAATTTAGATCTACAAAAGCTGGTATAAAAATGCATACAAGTATTGATGGTGCCACTACCATATCTGATCATATCATTTTATCAAATATAGTATGTTATGATAGTACCCTAATGGATTTTCTTATCACTGAAAAAGGAACAATCTATATCTGTGATAAAGGCTACGTAGAATATAAAAAGTTGGATAGATATATCAAAGAAGGTATCTATTTTGTAAGTCGCCTTAAAGATAATGCTAAGTTTGAAGAGGTAGAAAGTTTACCTATTACTAAATGTACTGATACTGAGCCTCTACTTTTTAATAGCATTACTATTTTATTTGATAAGAAAGTAAGGTTGGAAATATTTATCAAAATCTTACTAAAAGTACCTATAGGATTATTGGTGTTTCTGATGATACAGGTAAAGAGTTAACCTTTGTAACAAATTTAATGGCATATACATCTGAAGAAATAGCATGGCTTTATAAACGCCGTTGGGATATAGACTTATTCTCTAAATCAATTAAACAACACTGTAAAATCAAAACACTCATTGGTCACAGTGAAAATGGTGTAAGGCTTCAAATGATAACAGGTATAATCACATATCTATTACTTAAGTTAACCCAGAATGAATCCTCTAAAAAAATAACTTTAGTAAGTTTGAAACGGAAAATCAAGAATTAACTTTTATGCCTATGTATAGCTATGCGGACTATTATTGCATCCTGTTTAATACTTGTTAATTTGTATAATTTTAAATAAGAGTGTAGTAATTCTAAGCTAATTGCATCCATATTTACTGGATAAATAATTCAATTATAGTTTTAGGTTTAATAAGCATATTTTTAATAATAATTCAATGGAAAGTTTAGTTACTTACTAAGCACTAGTGACATAATTATATTATATATTTTATCCTTAGTTTGTTTCGCTAATCATATCTATAAACCTTGAAAAATCATAAGTTTTATTATAACAATAAAGATTGATAACTTCTTTCATATCCAGCACAATTAAATCAATATCTACATCAGAATACTGTTGCATAAAATCTAATGTTACTTTACCAATTTTACCTGTTGCAATATCATTAGGTAGTAAAAATGCATTTATAATTATTTCTATATTATTTTCTTCTATGTATTTTTTCAAGCTTGTATGATACAGATACTGCTTGGTAATATCCTCAATTCCTGGATTCCCCTCTATCTTTTCACCTTTAATTCTTAACGTATAGTATTTAGCATCTAAAATAAGTAGATATTTTTTACTTTCCCTCTCATAAACCTTTAATATATCTGGAGTTAACCTATTCCTTTTAACTTCTATCTCATTTTTTTCTTCTAAATGCAAAAAGCTATTATGAATACACCAACTCGGTGGTCTTATACCAAAAAGCTCATATTTACTTATTCCTTTTTTACTTATAAATTCATTATCAAAAACCTTAGAACAAATAACTTCCCATATCCATTTGAAATTATTTGTTCCATACGTAATTGCTCTTATGCCATCCAAACAACTCTTTTGTTCTAAATATAATTGTATAGCTTTAAGTACCCGCCTTTTTCGATCATTAAATTGAATTTGCAATTCTTTTTCTACTTCTAACTGTATTTTCTCTCTATCATGCAGACTCTCTAATCTATCTCCACTTACCTTTATGTCATAATCCAAGATAATATTAAGTCCTGTATTTTCAATTAATTCTTTACAATCTTCTATGATTTTTGTATGTAGTAATGTAACAAACTGCTTAGAATTTATCTCATTTTTATTAGTCACCAAATCTACATATACCCATTGTTCCTGCATTACAAGAGGTTGAGTTGAATCCAATGTCATCGGCCAATTTATATCACCATTTCCATTGATCTCCAAGCAATCTATTTCATTTTTATAAATTCCATTTTCAATATAGTCGTCTAATATGTAACAAATTAAAGATATAATATTTTCTTCTAAATCATTTTTTGTTAAATTGATATCATATAAATTATGATACATTAGATTTTCTTTTATTTTTTTAAATAGTCTGATAATATCTTTAATAGTAGTAATTTTAGATGTTGTTGTATTGCAAGAAACATATTTAGGCAAAATAAATATTGATATTTGTTGTATTAAAACAATTCCAACATACGAAAATACTATACGATTGCCTTCTATACGCTTAAGTATCTTTTTATTCTCTAACTCACATATTAATCGTTCGTGATCTTCACCATTTTCCCCTATTTTTTTTGAAAAATTTAGCTTAGTATAAGGTTTCTGTTCTTGAAATATTATCATTATTTTTCCCCTTTACCTTACTTAATTTTGCTCTTCTGCTACACCCGAATACTGTTGAATTTGGCTTGTTTCTGAAGAATAGTCTATCTCTTCGCTCTGTATCTCAAAGTTAAAGATACACCCTTTATCATATGCATCCATAACATCCGATAGTAACATTACATCTGATACAAAAAAGTCTACTTTTTTATGTTTTAAAATATCCTCAAACAAATACATCAATACTTTGCTTTTAAAGGTTTCATCAAACATTTTATTATCTTGTTGTAACTCTGTCTCACTCAAAAAGAAAGGTCCTAATAACTTATCTTCATTTACATATGATTTTAACTGTGCATTTATAGCCTTCCTTACCGTATTCCATTTATACTTTGTATATCCACCTTGTTCATTTTTCAAATATATAAATTCAAAAGGCTTTCCATGTAATTGATGTTCATTTTCATTAACTCCTATATATTCAAAAGCCCAACGACGCTTAAACGCTGAATCCATTGGATAAACTCCTTGGTCTGCACTATTCATCGTTGCCCATATATACATATTACTAGGTATATACAGTTCATTTATAGGCCTGTTTAGCTTTTCTGAAATATATTTTTTCATTTCTTCAGATATGTTAATCGTATAAGTACTTTTACCTGTACTATCTCTATCCAATAATTGAAACACATCCCCAAATACCCCTGCTGGATTGGCTCTATTTATTTCTTCAATTACTAATACATGAGGAATATTTTTATCTTCATCACGTAAAGCATCTATTAATACTCTCAAAAAAGGTCCTGGAACAAACTCATATGCTACTATATTTTTTTCTTGTTCTCCCTCTTTAACTATTTTACTAATTGGTTTATATGTCCCTACAAATTGCGTATATGTATAATTAGGATGCAATGTAATCCTTTCACATACTCCTTCTAACTTATTCTGTTTAATATCTTCTTTTAATCTAAAGCTCTTTCCTGTTCCTGGGGCACCAAAAACAATCCTATTATGTGGTTTATCTAATGTTATATTATTTCCTTCTGTATCACTATTTAGTTGTTGTTCTACTAGTTCTTTAACTAAGTCTATCTGTGTATTTATCTCTTTTAAAACACTTTCTCTTATAATTTGATCCTCACTTATTATTGCTTCCATTTTTACATTCCTCCTTCATAATTATATAATTTTATTATAAATATATTCATACTGTGTATTTAACTTCAATGTATTATCAAACTGTTTAACCATGCCAGTTTCTATGAGAAATCTTTTAATATAACCATAAGCATTTTGATGTTTACTTATGTGTACTTGCCCTAAAGTTCCTTGCCTATAACTACCAATATATTCTTCTAATTTTTCTTCAAAATTCTCTTTAGTTAATTGAGCTTTTGCAGTAGTCATTAAAAAAAATTCTACTTCACACATTGTTTGGTATTTTTTCAAAAATCTTATGCAGTCTGCATATATTTCTTCTCCATTTGATATTAAATTTATTAAGGATATTACACTAAACCACTGATCTACTCGTTGTATATTTTGTTCTACATTATCTATCTCTAATGCACCTATCTTATTTTTTAATCTTAAATATTCAATAAAACATTTTCCCTCTAAAGTAAATAGTTCATCTAGCGAAAGTAGTGCATTTCTTTGTTCAAAGTTGTCATTTCTAACATAACCCATTTTTCTAAGAAATGGCATTAGCATTCTTACCTTGGAGTCATCTAAAGTCTTACTTAATCCATAAATGTCATCCTGTATTGATTTGTAACTTTTAAAACGATCTGGCATCATGTTAATTGCATCATATAGCTCTACTATTTGTTGTTGTCGCACTTCCGTTAAACTAAACCCTGCATTGGAACATCCCTCTAATATCATTATCACTTATATCCCCCCCTAATCTACTTAATATTATACACAAAAAAAGATAATGTAACTTAATTTACATCATCTTTTTAAATATTTCATTATTCTAGTAGCAATTTCTTGTGCAAGCAATGGAGGAACTGCATTACCTACTTGTTTGTACTGACTAGTCTTAGACCCTTCAAATATAAATGTATCTGGGAATGATTGTATCCTTGCACATTCTCTAACAGAAGGGACTCTATTCTCACTATAATGAAAATAATTTCTGTGTCCCGTATCTATTGTATGTGATGGCTCCTTACTATTCATTCTTTGAAAGGCTTTATTATATTTCCTTATACCCCAATATTCTTGCGGTAAATCTGATATTCTACCACCATCTTTTATCATACCTATGATATTTTTTGTTTGTTCAGTATGTTGAGTTTTATTATGATTATAAATTCCCAAACTATCTTTTCTCATAAGATTTTGATAAGTAGTTTTGCTTGGATATTCATCATATGAGTAGACATCAAAATCCTCATATTCTAATGATGGTAAATCTCCTAAAGCCTCTAAAGTTGATACTTTAAAGTCCTTTTCTTGAGGAAATTCAAATTCCCCCTCCTTAAGTCCAACAAAAAATACTCTCTGCCTATTTTGAGGTACTCCGTAGTCTGATGCATTTAAAACTTTATATGCAACCTTATATCCCAACTTACTAAATCTACTTATAATATCTTCTTTAAACATACCCTTATTTAAAGTTAATAACCCTTTAACATTTTCTATCACGAAAAATTGTGGATTAATAGCTTCTACAACCCTACAATACTCTAAATATAAGTGATTTCTAGGATCTCTAATATCTCTAGTCCCAACCGTACTATAACCTTGACAAGGTGGTCCCCCTATTACACCCACTACGTTTTCTTTTTTAGCTAAATCTTTTAAATAATCTTCCGTTAATTCATGAATATCCTTACATACCCCTACCGATTCTAGATGATTTCTGTTATAAGTTTTGATAGCATCATTCCAAACATCTATACCTAAAGCAATATCAAAACCTGCTTTTTCAAACCCTAGGCTTAATCCTCCACATCCACAAAATAAATCTAATATTTTAGGCTTGCTCATCTTTAAGTACCTCCTTTAATGCTTCTGCTATAACTTTTGATAATATTGGTGGCACCGCATTCCCTACCTGTCTATACTGAGCTGTTCTCGAACCTTTAAAGATAAATTCATCATTAAATGATTGTATTCTAGCTGCTTCTCTAACTGTAGGTATTCTATTATATAGAGGATGGAAATAGTTGCTATGTGCATTACCTGTATCTATTGTCACTGAAGTATCTTCCTCGTTTAATCTTTTAAATGCAGAAGAATGTCTATTACTACGATTATTCTCAAACAGTTCCTGAGGTATATCCTGCCAATTCCCCCCTTGTGGAACATAAGATATTCTTTTTTGTACAATTTCAGCTGGATATTTTATTTCATGATTATTTATAGTATTATCTTTATTTCTTAAGTATTTTTGGTATTCTGTTACAGGTGTTTTTTCTAACAAATAAGTCTCTGCTTCTCCTAAGTTTTCTAATTCATATAGCTCCCCTATTGCCTCTTTTACTGTAATTGTTTTTTCACATAAATTTAATAGGTCAAAATTAAATTTTTCTTTTTGAGTAATAACAAAAAAGTTCCTTAACCTTTTCTGAGGCACACCATACATAGAGGCATCTAAAATCTTGTGATTAACTTTATACCCCCTACTTTCAAATATCTCATAAATTCTATCTTTTGCATAACCATTATTGCTTGTTACTATCCCTCTTACGTTTTCAATAACTATTGCTTTAGGGTTAGCTAAATCTACAAATTTCACGAATTCAAAAAATAATCTATTTCTCTCATCTTCATCTTCTTTTTTGTATCTATTGGCTGAAGAAAATCCTTGACATGGTGGTCCACCTATAATAACATCTATATTTTTCAAATCTCCAAATGCTTCAAGAATCTTACTGCTATCCATTTGTAACAAATCAAAACAAATACCCTTACCCTCTTTAAAGTTCTCATTGAAAGTATCTATAGCTTCTTGATTAACATCTACACCACCAACTATATTGTATCCTGCAAGCTTAAACCCTAAGCTTAACCCCCCACACCCACAAAATAAATCTATTACATTAAACATATTATTCTCCTTTCTCATCTACTTACAACTTAAATGCTTCATATTCTATACCATCGTTTTCTTGCTTCAGTCCAATATAATTAAGGGTTGTTTGTACAGAAGAATGATTAAATAATTTTTGCAAGTATTTAACATCTTTAAATTGCAAGTAAAAATGATAACCAAAAGTCTTTCTTAGAGTATGTGTACCAAAATTTATATCTACACCTGCTTTTTTACATGCCTTCTTTAATATCCTATAGGCCTGTGTTCTTTCTATAGGATTATCACCTTTTTTACTTTTAAATATATAAATGTCTTCATTACTGTTATACTTATTCTTAATTAAATAACTTATTATTTCATTTTTAACAAGATCATTAAAGGGATAGCAAATATTATTGAAATATACGTTATCTTTGATACGCTTGCTATCTGTAATTAAATCAGAAGTTTTTAGTCCTAAAATTTGGCTAATTCTTAATCCAGTGTTTATGCCTATTACAAACATTAAATAATTTCTATAGCTACTTTGAATAAGTATTTTTTTTATTTTATCTATATCTTCCTTATTTTTTATTATATCTACATTATTCATTGTATCTCTCCTAAATACAGCATAACAATTTATATTTTACAATATGCTGTATTGAAAATCAATATTTTTAAGTCGCTCTTTTGACGTTGTAACGGCGACAATTACCTAAAAAAATGACATTATTAACAAAATTCAATTCTCCACATATTAAGTAGAATTCACTATTCTAACACAACAAAAAGTAGCTATTAAACCTTCCACTTTGTTGTGTCTGTTTTAAATAGCTACTCTTATATCCTACTCATTATACTTTTCCTATTAAAATTCTGGTAAGTTACTTAGATTATTACTTGGATCGCCATCTGGTGTGCTTCTTATAATGATGCGATCACTTTTACCTTCTGTACAAATTAAATCTGGTAATTCACCATTATGGATGGCTGCTCTACATTCTTCAAAAGAAAGAACTCTACCATCATCTAGCTTAAATTGTTCTAAGTTGCCTTCACTATTTTTGTGTACGCCTACTACTTTTGCCATGTTATATCTCCTTTGTTTCTAAATGCTAGAGAAAAATTTTACATATTTATGATGTGTTAACAGAGGTATTTTTATTCGTACACCTTTAATCTCTTAGAGACTCTAACTCTTGTAAATTGATACAATGCTTAATAGTATTATTTCTAACGGCTTCTAAGCATGTTTCATAGTCCATCCAGATGACTTCTTCAATTTCTTCTTTTTGAAGTTTTAGCTCATTGATTTCAAGGTTATTTTTCTTTAGCCTATAAACTCTCGTTACTTGGTTATCTATAAAAGCTTTTCCATAGAAAATATTTTTTTCTGCAATACGCCTTCTCATTCGCTCTTCTAATTCCTGTGCTTCTGCCTTAATGCCTAGTTCTTCTTCTAACTCTCTTAGTGCCGATTCAATGTATCCACAACCTGCTGGAATATGACCTGCTGAAGAAATATCATAACAACCAGGATGAGAGTCCTTATCTTGACTTCTTTTTTGAAGTAATACATCTAGGCCACCCTTTTCATTATCTTTTACAATCCAAACATGAGAAGTTCTATGTAAATCTCCATCTGCATGTACCTGAGTTCTTTCTTTTGTAAAGCCAGTTGGTTCTCCTGTTTCATCGACAATATCAAATATCTCCATCTTGTACACCCATTCCTTTATCTATTGATTCCTTAACTGAGTAATCTTCTTAGTAACTTGCACAATCTTCTTGCTTTTATTATACCACACTTCTCTTTAGCCATAAAAGAAAGTGAATTCCCCTTTGCATTCTCCATAGCCTAGGGAAGTAAAATCACACTTTCTTAGACTATATAAAAAGTCTTATTACTATCTTTTCAGACTGTAATAAGACTTCTCCCCTATCTCCTCATTTTCTTATTGATTATCTAAAGGCTTGTAAGCAAACCACCAGGCATAATTATTGTAGAGCTTTTCATTTTCCTCTGCTTGATAAATATCTGTAGCTGGTGGGATAATGACTTGATCCCCAATCAGTTCATTATTTGGCCAGTTTGCTGGCATCGCAACTTTATTAGCATCTGCCACTTGAAGTGCTACCAGTGCTCTAAGAATTTCCTCCATATTTCTTCCCACTTCTCCTGGATAATATAGAATCAATCTTACTTTCCCTGTAGGATCTATAAAATAAACAGCCCTTACCGTTTTAGTTCCTGAGCCTGTTTGAATCATTCCTAGTTTTTTTGCCACTGTCCCTAGTGGATCTGCAATGATAGGAAAAGGAATCGTCACACCTAAATTATCCTTAATCCAATTTATCCACTCAATATGGGGCTGAACTTGATCTACAGATAAACCTAACAAATCCGCATTCAGCTTTTGAAAGGTGGGATAGTTTTGCGCAAAAGAAACAAATTCCGTTGTACAAACAGGGGTAAAATCCCCTGGATGACTAAATAATATAAGCCATTTCCCCTCATAATCATTTGGGATTATCTTCATACCTTGCGTCGTTTGTACCTTCATCTCTGGTAACTCATCACCTATTAATATAAAATTATCTGGCATCCAAAAGCCTCCTTTATATACCTACACAAATTCATACCTTGTGCCTCTTAGCATATATATGAGGTCTTATGCTTTTCCTATACCTTTAACTTTTGCTGATAACGTGCTACAAAATAAGCTACTATATTTCTAGGGATTTTAATCAAGCACTTGTTTTGTATGCCTGGTACAATCACCCTTTTCCCTTTTATAAGTCCCTTAAAGGCTTTCTTTGCTACAAAATCAGGTGACATGGCAAACCCTGCATCCTCTCTTCCCGCTGATTTTGCAAAGCCGGTGGCAGTAGCTCCTGGGCATAAACTTGCCACTATCACACCATAGGGTTTCATTTCCCTATGCAAAGCTTCTGATAAAGAAAGGACATAGGCTTTAGTGGCATAATAAACTGCTGTATATGGCCCAGGATGATAGGACCCTGTAGAAGCTACATTTAAAATTCTACCCTTTCTTCTCTCCTTCATTTCTCTCGCAAAATGATAAGTCAGTTCTGTTAAACTGGTCATATTCAGTTGAATTAATGACTCTACTTTCTCCAAGTCCCCTTGGCAAAATTCTCCTACATAGCCTACTCCTGCATTATTAATGAGAATATCTACTAAAAGCCCCTTTTCTTTAACCCAAGAATAAAGGGCACTGCCTGCCCCTTGCTTTGATAAGTCTTGCGTAAAAAACATCAACTCCTGACCTGAGTGCTGAGCCTTAAATTCCCTTTCTACTTTCCTTAACTTCTCTTCATTTCTTCCCACTAAAATGAGATCATATCCCTTGTCCCAAAACAGCTTAGCTAAACTTAATCCAATGCCACTAGTAGCCCCTGTAATCATCACATATTCTGCCATCTCACACCTTACCTCCTCTTGATCTAAATCACTTATTAGTCCATTCTCTTTTTCCTTACTATATCATAAAGTTAGTCTACTTTTATTCTTTTTCTTTATGACTTGCTTTTTCTCTAATTATTGTTATACTAATTATATAACAACTAAATTGAAATTTGAATAATAACGTGTAATGCTAGGAGCCGCTATGTAGACTGGCTAGGGAACTTACTTCCAGCTGCTGTCTCACTCCGTCAAGAGGCTCTAAATTCGTAAT
The DNA here is from genome assembly GCA_023436395.1 of Bacillota bacterium. Taxonomy (GTDB): domain Bacteria; phylum Bacillota; class Clostridia; order Lachnospirales; family Cellulosilyticaceae; genus Cellulosilyticum. Next base: position 13,498 of record JAEZJJ010000022.1, read on the forward strand.
CCTTATGAACGGCTGAAAACTCCCGTTGGTCAGACACTCAGCCTAAAACCCATAAGGATTACTTCATTAAGAGCCTCTAGACTCCACTCCAAGGCAACTTCCAGTAAGCCCCCTATCCTGCCTACATAGCTACTGCTTGGCAAGAACAAAATGCTGGGAAGCCCTACGCGTTATTGTTTGGGCGCCTGCCCCTGGTTTCCAAGTATTTAAAGACCTGTGGAGATAGGAGCTATAATGCCTGTTATAAGTGAGGCACTAAACTTCTTAACATCCTGATAGTCAACACATTAGGAGTCTTTATGCATATTTTTATAGTTTAGAAATAGCATAGAAAAACTGCTTGTAAGCTTAGTTTGGCATCATCTTTTTACACGCATCCTCACCCGTCGTGATAGTTTGTAAACACAATAACGTCTAGGAAAATGAGTGGTCAGGGGTATCTGGAGTAGTGACTTGAGAGCATTTTTCAGAAGCACTTAACGAACGTTTTAGATGGGTTTTAGGCAGCTGTCTGAACGAAGTGAGTTCTG
>JAEZJJ010000076.1 GCA_023436395.1 Bacillota bacterium
CCAACGGGAGTTTGCAGGCGTTCATCTAAATAAGTGAGCTTAGTGCTTCGAAAAATACGGACCGGAGCACTGAAAGATAGCCCTTCCCCTCTCCTTTCCGCCCATCACCCTCCCTTACAAACATCCCCGACAAATTTCAATTTATATGCATGCATAGCCATATTGTTTCTGACTATTTAGTATGCCACTATAATGTTTTTACCTTCTATTCTATACTTATAGTAAAAAATGATAAAAAGTGAGCAAAAAATGTGAAAATGCTTGTTTAAAAATAGAACATAATAGGCCTATAGGAGGTAATACTATGAAAACAAACATAGATACAATTCAAGAGGTTGTTGATTATATTGATGCCCATTTAGAAGAACAACTGGATTTGGATAGTCTCTGCAAAGTATCAAGGTATTCTAGATATCATCTAAGCCGTATGTTTTCAAACATTGTGGGGTTGTCAATGCATACTTATATTCAACGAAGAAGATTGACCGAGGCGGCACGATTGCTGAGATTCACCAATAAGTCTATTATGGAGATTGCATTGTTTGCTGGGTATGAGACGCAGCAGTCCTTTACTATGGGGTTTAAGAAACTATTCAAATGTAGCCCGAGGGCATTCAGGAGAAAAAGAGATTTCTATCCATATCAATTAAAGTTTACCGTTGATGGTCAACAAGAATTAAGGGGGGATAAGATTATGGATATTAGAATTGTTGAGGGTGATAAAATGATTTTAGTTGGTTACAAAAAAAATACTCGTTTTGGCTTTTTTGTAATTAGCAAGTGTTGGAATAAAATTCATGCACTAAAGAATGCTATTCCAAGCAGAAAAAATACGGATTTTCTGATAGGTCTTAATGACTATACAAAATGGGAGGTGGATGCAGAAAGACAACCCGCCTTTGATTATTATGCAGCATCTGAGGTTGAACAGATTGGCACAATTCCTAAAGGAATGAAGGTGAAGGAACTTCCGGCAACAAAGTATATTGTTTTTAGTTTTAAGGCAAAAAGCAAAGATAGCTTGCAACCTGTAGCTGATTACATCTACAAGGAGTGGTTTCCACAATCAACCTGTCAGCTCAATCAAAATGCAAGATATGACTTTGCACGATATGGAGAGAAAGTCGATTCAGATGGCAAAAGTCTAATTGAATATTGGGTTCCAATTTTGTGAAAGCTACAAAGTGAAGATACTTAAGGTACTTATATTTTGAGCCAAGGTTTAGGTATCGTAAAAGAGTATAAATTCTAAGTTTTCAGTTAAGCTATAGAGATGATAGCAGGATTACATTACAAATAGGAATATAAAAAATAGGGCAAACTAATAAAGAAAAAAAGTGAAGATTTGTCAAGTATTTAAGACTATGTTATGATAAATGGACTAGAATGTACAACAAAGAATGGAGAATGTAACAATGACAACTTTACCAAATTGCCCAAAATGTAATTCTGAGTATACTTATGAAGATGGAACACTTTTAGTTTGTCCAGAGTGTGGTTATGAATGGACAGCAAGTAGTCAAGCAGCAGAAGAAGATGCAAATGCGATTAAGGATGCAAATGGCAATATCTTAGCTGAAGGAGACTCTGTAACTGTTATTAAAGACCTTAAAGTAAAGGGAAGCTCTTTAGTAATTAAAATTGGTACTAAGGTAAAAAATATCCGTCTTATTGAAGATGCTACAGATGGGCATAACATTGATTGTAAGATTGATGGTATTGGTGCCATGAAATTAAAATCAGAGTTCGTAAAAAAACTTTAATAGAATAAATAGAAACAAATAAAGAACCTATGCGCTAAATGCCCATAGGTTCTTTATTTGTTTAATAAGTGTGTCTAATTCCCAGGTTTTATGACTTCGAATAAGACTATCTGAGTCATTTACAATGATTTTCCCATCTAAGCTAATGCCTGCTAGAACAATAAAGTGACCAGAAGTGGTGAAATCACCTGGACCCATACTTGCAATAATAGGATGGCCCTCACTAAGCCTATCTATGATGATAGAGGGATCTAGAGGAAGTTCTTCACTGTTAAGACCGAGTTCATGGGCGCCTTGAGTCATTAGTTCCCAACTAGAGCCTCTATCTTCTACTAAGTAGCCACTGGCATAGCTAAAGTCAGCAATTGCTTTAGGATTCAAGTCAGTATTACCTGTAAGCCCTACACTGACCATGGAAAGGGCAGTAGGTCCACAACCATTGATGGCAATAAAGTCATTACCATAATACTCATACCCCCATCTTGTATCCCATTGAAGAAATAGAGGAATTTCACCAGGTATATAATCTTCTGTAATAGAAATAGGACCAGAAGACAGTAAGCCACTCAGATAATTAGGGTAGTTTTTAACAAAAGAGATAGTTTCAGGTTTTTTCTGTGCTAGCTCTATAAGTGAAAAAGGGTAATTATAGTCGTCAAAAGTAGAGGAGGGTGAAGATGACGTTAATGGAGGAAAGGATTCTTCGGTAAAGGCATGGGCAGGTAAGGTAAATAGTAATTTTTGTAGTAATATTGTTACACTTACAATTAATAATCCTAGCCATATAAAACGCGTACTATAGTGGATGAAATGTGCTTTTTTCCTTTTCTTAGATCTAGTAGACTTTTTTTTATATGAGGGAGATTTTTGAAGGGAGTTCCCAGTAGATTGATTCATAAATACCTCCTTAGCAGTAGAAATTACTTTTTAAATATAACCAGATTATAGTACATACTATACATTTCTAATCTTACAAAAGTAAAAACAAAATTATTAATAATCTGTAATAATTGAAAAACATATATGGTATTGACAATGTAACGATACAGAGTTATTATCTGTGTATAAAGAGTATATACAGTTTATATACAGTATATAGCTTGTTAGGAGAGACGAATCAATAAAGTGATAAGATGTAAAATGGAAAGGATTGAGAAATTGGATATTATAATCGTAAATGATAGCGCTATCCCCCTTTATGAACAGATTATTAATCAAATTAAAGAGAATGTTTTAAAGGGCGAATTAGCACAAGGCACATTATTACCTTCTATTCGTATGATGGCTAAAGAATTAAAGGTAAGTATCATTACAGTAAAAAGAGCTTATGAGGAACTAGAAATAGAAGGATTTGTACAAACAGTTCATGGTAAAGGAACTTATGTGTCCCTTGCTAATCGGGAGAGACTAAAAGAGATACAAATGAGTCAGCTAGAAGAGAAACTAGAGGCAGTAGTAGTTACAGCTAAGAGTATAGAGATGAGTTTAGAGGAGCTTCAAGAACGTGTAGCCCTTATTTTTGAGGAGGTATAGAAGATGGAAGCAGTAGTTTTTAAAGGAATCAAAAAACAATTTGGTGATTTTCAGTTGAATATTCCGCAGTTAGGAATTAAGAAAGGCTATATTACAGGCTTTATAGGAGAAAATGGCTCAGGAAAAACAACTACTATTAAGTTAATGCTAGATATGCTTATTCCTGATGCGGGAGAAGTTGTGATTGACGGCATGAAAGTAAGTAAAAATGCTAAAGTTATCAAAGAAAAAATAGGATATGTAGGAGAGCCAACGGGTTATCCTCAAGAAGCTAAGCTTAAAAATATTAAACGAATGGTGAAGCCTTTTTATAAAGACTGGGATGAAAAGCTTTTTAATAGCTATATGGAGCGCTTTAGCCTGAAAGAAGATAAAAAGTATGGCGACTTATCAACAGGGCAAAAAAAGCAATTTGCCCTTATTGTAGCCCTTGCTCATAAACCGGAACTTATTATTTTAGATGAACCAACAGCAGGACTTGATCCAGTTGTAAGAAGTGAAATGATTGATGTATTAATGGAGCATATGCAAAATGAAGAGGTTACTATTTTTTATTCTACCCATATTACTTCAGATCTTGAAAAAGCGGGAGATTATCTAGTCTATATTCGAAATGGTCGTATTGAAATGCAAGTCACAAAAGATGAGCTTTTAAATAATTATTGTATTGTAAAAGGTCCAAAGCATTTATTTGATAAAGAAATTCAAAAAGAGCTTCTAGGTTATAAACAAACAAGCTTAGGTGGTGAAGCACTAGTGAGAAGCAGAGCATTAGCAAACGAGCTTTTTGGTGATGAAGTAAAATATGTAGTACCAACTATTGAAGACGTTATGGTGCTCTTATCTAGCAAGAGGGGGGAATAGAAGATGAATGGAACACTTTTACTCATTAAGAAGAATTTGATTTTTCTAACAACATCTATTAAATCAGCTTTAGTAACAAGTATCTTTTTCTGCTTGTTTATGCCGATATGGAGTATTGGCTTTGGTGTTGCTATGCCTGCATTACTAGGGTATATTTTAATTTATAGTATTATGGCATATGAAGAGCGTAGTAAAGTAGAGCTAATGACAGCTGCAATGCCTATAAGTAGAAAGGAAATGTGTGCTTCAAGATATATAGAAAGCATTATTTATCTTGTAGGTGGTTGTATCCTTGCCCAAATAGGCTTATGGCTGAATTTTATATCTCAGCTGCATATGGTGATTGGAGAAATACTTAAGATAACACCTATCTTACTAGCTGTTACTTTCTTAATAGGGGCAATTTATAACAGTATTATCTTACCAGTTGTTTTTTATTTTGGAACGATTAAAGCCAGATATTATTTAATGTTTAGCTATGTTCTCATCTTTGTAGTTGCTAATACAATCAGCAGTATAGGACCTGTAGAGCAAAGTATAGTAGTATATATCAACAAACTAGGTCATATTATGCCAATACTGATGCTTATATTAGGAATAATCGTTTATTATATCTCTTACCGCATTAGCCTTAATATATGGAAGAAAAAAGATTTTAAATAGACAGTAACTATTCAGCTTAAGGCTGAGTAGTTACATTTTTTAATTGTTATCTGGAGGAGTCTTATATGAAAAAAGCATTGTTAGTAATAGATATGCAAAATGTATGTGTTGGAGAGCATCATGCAAAAATGTTTCATTATGATAATGAGTCTTTAATCAAAAGTGTAAATGATAGAATTAATGAGTATAGCAATGAGGACGTTATATATATATGTACTATAATGAAAAACAATCTGATTAATAAATTGGCACCATTTAGTGCATATGAAGGTAGTAATGAAGCCAGATTAGTCAATACGTTAATGGTTGTTAATAATGCGGTACTAAATAAATATAAGGGTGATGCCTTTAGTAATCCTGAATTAGCAAAAATCCTTGAAAGAAAAGGCATTGAAGAAATAGAATTAGTGGGGGTAGATGGTGGGGGTTGTGTAGCTACAACTGCATTAGGTGGCATTAAAAAAGGATTTAGGGTTTCGATTTATACAAAAGCAGTTGGAACAATATTTAAAAAAAAGGCTATGAAGCTGAATAAAAGACTTAAGGAAAAGGGAGTTGTTTTTTTATAGAGTCGATGCATCACTTTCATTAAATAAAGTAAAGGAGTACATATGGGAAAAAGTATTATGTTTCAAGGAACGGCTTCTAATGTAGGGAAAAGTTTGTTAACTGCTGGATTTTGTAGGATATTTAAGCAAGATGGGCTGAGAGTTAGTCCCTTTAAATCTCAGAATATGGCTCTTAATTCGTTTATAACAGAAGAAGGCTTAGAAATGGGAAGGGCACAGGTTTTTCAAGCAGAGGCGGCAGGGATTAAACCTAGTGCTAAGATGAATCCTATTTTACTCAAGCCTACAAGTGATCAGGGTTCACAGGTGATTGTAAATGGGAAAGTATATGGCAATATGACAGTTAGAGAATATCAAGAATTAATACCACAGCTAGCAGAAATGATTAAAGCGCATTATGAGACTTTAAGTAGTGAATATGACGTTGTGGTTATAGAAGGAGCAGGAAGTCCTGCGGAGATTAATTTAAGAGATAAAGGTATTGTTAACATGGGGATGGCAGAAATAGCAGATTCACCTGTTATTCTAATTGGAGATATTGATAAGGGAGGGGTATTTGCTTCGATTTTAGGAACACTGATGCTTTTAAGAGAGGAAGAAAGAGCGAGAGTGAAAGGTGTGATTATTAATAAATTTAGAGGAGATTACAGTATTTTAGAACCAGGCATCAAGAAGCTAGAGGATTTAATAAAAATACCTGTATTAGGAGTGGTACCTTATAACCATTTAAAAGTAGAGGATGAAGATAGTTTAACAAGTCGTTTTCATCAAACTGTTGGAAAAAATAATGCTATTGATATTGCCATTATCCACTTACCCCATATCTCCAATTTTACGGATTTTAATATGTTAGAAATACAAGAAGATGTACAACTAAGATATATAAGACGTGGTGAAAAAATTGGAACACCTGACCTAGTTATTTTGCCAGGAAGTAAAAATACTTTAGCAGATTTAACTTATTTAAAGGAAAGTGGTTTAGATATAGAACTTCATAAACTTCATATCCAAGGTACTCTTATTATGGGGATATGCGGTGGTTATCAAATGTTGGGTGAAAAAATTGCAGACCCTTATGGTGTAGAAGGTGATATGAAAGAAGCATTTGGCTTAGGTCTACTTCCTATTGACACGATTCTTGAAGATGAGAAGGTAACGACTCAGGTAGAGGGAACTATTTGTAAAGACTTACCAGGGCTATTAGGCGCAGTGGCATCTACTAAGGTAAAAGGCTACGAAATCCATATGGGTGTGACAAAAATGGCAAAGAAAACTAAAGCTTTAATGACTCTTACAAAGCAATTAGGGGAAACAATAAATGAAATAGAAGGAACTTGCAATGAAGCTGGTAGTGTATTTGGCACTTACTTACACGGTATCTTTGACGAGATGGACTTTACTAGAAAACTTTTAAATGCTATAAGAGTGAAGAAAGGCTTAGAAGCAGTAGAAAATAGTATTATTTCTTTTGAGGTTTTCAAACAAGGTGAATATGACAAGCTAGCACAAATACTTAGAGAGCACGTAGATATAGCAGCTATATATGAAATTTTAGGAGTAAAAAGAAATGAGAAAAATTTCAATTAATTACTTATATGAGAACATGGTAACAAGAGCAGCTAGTAACAGCTAAGATCAAAACACCGTTATATTATGATACGATTTTATCGGGTTAGCAAAAACCAATAGTTATAAAATAATAATGGAGGTGAGGTTATGAATTGGATAGATACGTTAAACCACTTAATAGAGTATTTGGAGGAACATCTAGATGAGAAAATAAGCCCAAGGCAGGTAGAATTAATCACCGGTTGTCAATACAATGTATTCCATAGGGCATTTTCTTATATTGCAGGAACCACCATTAATGAGTACCTTAGAAGAAGAAAATTGTCAGAGGCAGTATATGATCTGCAAGTATTGAATGCTAAGGTAATAGATGTGGCGGTGAAGTATGGCTATGAATCCTCAGATGCTTTCTGCGTTGCTTTTAAAAAACAACATGGTATAACACCTATAGAGGCGAAGCAATCTAATAGTACTATTAAATCAGATCCTCGTCTTATATTTAGTCTAATTATAACAGGAGGGATTGCTATGAAATATCAAGTAGTTGAAAAGGAAGAAATGAAAGTAGTAGGGGTTTTTGGTGATGTTAACCAAGGCTTGTGGGGACAGGTGAAAAGTGATGGGACTTTAGAAGAACTGGAAGCTTATTGTATGGATAATATCTCATTAGGTCTATGCTTTGGGTATGATGAAGAGGGTAAAAATACATATATGGTAGCAGTGCAACCGTCAAAGGATACAGAAGTGAATCCAAAATATGAAACTTATGTGGTTCCTGCAACTTCATGGCTTATTTTTAAATCAGTAGGGCCTATATTCCCTACTTTGCAAGACACATGGAAGCGCATTTATACAGATATTATAGGGCGTATAAATCAGCTTATCTCCAAGGTAAGTGTTGAAGTTTATTTCGTAGTGAGTGGGATTCCTATGAGAATAAAAGGATAGAGAAAAACGAATGAAGAGATTAATAAGTGTTATCTTATTTAATCGTTGGTTATCTGATGTATGGCTTATAACAAGTAAAGTATGCCTATGCGTTTAATGTTAAGAAGAATTAACTTGAAAGCTAGAAATAAAGGGTATAGAATGTTAGAAAAATAGAAGAGGAAGTGCGTAAGGCGTGTTAAAAAATGATTATATCTTCACACAAATAGAAGGCTTAGCAAAAGCTATAGCAAAGATTTTCTTTAACAAAGAAAGTATTGCATATGAAATGCAAGAAGATACCTTTATAGATGAATTATATGAACGTGTTCAAAAGCTCATTGGTGAGGGGAAAATTAATGAAGCAGAGAATCTATTATATGACAATATAGATTCATCAAACTTAAACTATCTAAAGCTTGTTTTAGATTTTTATAATACGCTTAATACCCTAGAAGAAGACTTTTTGGAAGCCCATGATTATGGTAAAGATGAAATATTACAAGGGCTTAAGGATATCGCTAGCCAGTATGGAATGCCAATGAATTAATAGGAAAAGCCCCTTATGACTTATGTGGTGTAAGTGATAAGGGGTTTTTTAGCTATTACTTAATTTACTATCAAAAAAAGTTTGAATATTGAAGTAGATGGACTATAATAAGGGGTATGCAAATTACTCATAGAAGGTGATAGGACATGACAAGAACAAAAGGTATACCTAAAGGATTAGGAGATATATTGCTACTTATAACAGCAATTGCATGGGGAGGAGGATTTATAGGGGTTTCTAAAGCATTAGATACTTTATCTCCCTTTTATATGATTGCCATTCGTTTTGGAATCGCTAGTTTTTTAATGATTATTATATTTTGGAAAAAATTTATAAGGATAAAGAAAGCAGATGTATTACCAGGTCTTATAATAGGAACTTTTTTGTTTTTAGGTTTTACTTGCCAAACTTCAGGGGCATGCTTTATTGGTGTAGGTAAACTCTCTTTCTTAACTGCATTAAATGTTATCATTGTTCCCTTTATTGCCTTTTTTATTTTTAAAGAAAAGATTAAGAAATATAATTTAATTGCAGCATTTATTGCTATAATAGGTTTTGGATTTTTAAACTTAAACGAAAAAGTTGGATTAGGTATAGGCATTGGAGAGCTATTGGCTATTTTAGGTGCCGTATTTTTTGCATTACATATTTCCACACTGGGACAATATGTAGGGAAAATAGATGCTATTGTATTGGCTATTTTACAAATGATTACTTGCTGTATTTTAGGCCTTACTTGCGCCTTGATCTTTGAACAGCCTCCTAAGGAAATCACTATGGATATGGCCATGCCAGTAGTGTATCTAGGAGTATTTAGCAGTTTCCTTGCGTTTTTATGTCAAACAATTGGGCAAAAGTATACGTCCTCTTCAAGAGCTGCCATTATTTTATGCATGGAATCCGTCTTTGGAACAACTTTGTCTGTATTTATTTTAAAGGAAGTCCTTACTATCCAGATGATTATAGGTGCCGTATTAATACTGATTGCTGTAATTGTAGCAGAGTATATGCATGCTAAAAGTGAAGCTTGTTTGTCACAACCTCAGGTCATCAGAAAAGAAGAAGAGGGAATGAGTTAATATTGAAAGTTATAACATAAAGGGTTATAATAAATTGATTATTGAATAAGATAATTAAAGTAGACAGTTCGAAAGCCTCCTGTCTTTAAACAAAACTACGGTAAATAATGAGATTAATAATGGGCGCATCAAAGCCTTCTTAAAAGGCTATGAGTGTTTTTGATGTCCAATAATACATTTATCGTAGGAAAATCATCCTACGATTTTTTTATTTGCATCATAATGGATTAATCATTTACCTCGGCTAAATATTAATTAAAAAGGGGAAATAAAATGATGAAAACTAGAATAACAACTAAGCAAATGATACAAATAGCTTTAGTAGCAGCTATTTATGCTGCATTAACAGGTCTTTTCATGACCATTAGTTTTACACCACTTCAATTACGACTATCAGAGATTATGGTATTTTTAGCCTACTTTAACCCTCTTGCAGTTGTTGGCCTAACATTAGGCTGTTTTATTGCAAACTTACTTTTTTCACCAACAGCCGTGCTAGATTGTATCTTTGGGACATTAGCTACTTTATTAAGTGTAGGTGCTATAAGCTACACGGCGAAAATTTTTAAAGGAAGTAAGAAGGGCATATGGATTGCATCTATATGGCCAGTCTTGTTCAATGGGGTTATTGTAGGGGGGATGCTTTATTTTGCTGGATTTATACCATCAAGTGAATATGGTGCACTTGCAACAGTTGTTTGGACCATGACAAGTGTAGGTGTAGGTGAATTCTTAGTAGTAGTGGCCATGGGTATTCCTTTGACCTTATTGATTAGAAGTAAGTATAAAAGAGTAATAAGTCAATTTTTATAGAGATATAATAAGTCAAACTTTATATTTCTCCACATTTCATACTAAATTTATAATAGAATTTTAAAATAAATTTAAAAATATACTAAAAAAAAGAGGAAAAGCCTATTCAATGTAGAATAATATAATATAACCCTATGATACTAAGGCAAGAGATATCATAGAGTTGAAAGGAGAGATACAATATGAAATACAACATTAATGGTAAAAACATTGAATTAACAGCAGCACTAGAAAATGCAGTGGAGGAGAAAATTGTTAAATTAGATAAATATTTTAATGATAGTGTTATTGCACAGGTTACACTTAGTGTAGAAAAATTAAGTCATATTATTGAAATTACTATTCCTTTTAATGGTTCAGTGTTAAGAGCAGAGGTCGAAGGAAGAAATATGTACAATATTATGGATGATGCAGTAGCAGTAATAGAAAAACAAGTTAATAAATATAAGAATAGATTAAGAGATAGACATAGAAATACATCAAGTGAATTTTTACCTGCTTTCTTTGAAACAGAGGAAGAAGATGATGTAACACTTAAAATTGCTAAAACAAAGAAATTTGCAGTTAAGCCTATGAATGCTGAAGAAGCAGTACTTCAAATGGAATTAGTTGGACATAATTTCTTCGTGTACTTAGATGCGGATACTGAAGAAGTAAACGTAGTTTATAAGAGAAAGAATGGCACATATGGTCTTATTGAACCTGTATTAGAATAAGCAAGACTTTATCATTAATTTAAGAGTGTAAGAGGTAGTACTTGCTCTTACACTCTTTTTATAGTCTAGGAAAGTGCGTTCTTTACTTTCCTAGACTATGGGGAGTACAGAGGACAATCCCCTCTGTCGCATTAAGGAGGGTGCTTAGCTGACCGCTCTTTGTCAGCGTCGAAGGGAATCTAGGGGTCCCTAGTGGAAGAAATGTGGACGTTAGTCCACTTTTTTGTGAAGTAAGGAAAATATAAACTCTTTAGACGAGAACTTTAATAAATCATACGTTTAAAGCTAATATAATGGGTATAATTGGATAAATAGCCTAGTTGTAATGCTATTAGATATTTGTTATACTAAAGGCTGATGTTTGAATAGAGGAACTAGGAGAAGAGTAATACTTAATATACATATAAATTAAAGAGGGTGAACAATTTGAAGATAATAGATAAAATTTTTGGGACACATTCTCAAAGAGAACTTAAAAGAATTGATCCTATCGTTGCAAAGGTAGAGTCATATGATGAAGCAATGCAAAAACTCACAGATGAGGAATTAAAGCATAAAACAGTTGAGTTTAGGGAACGTTTAGCAAATGGAGAAACTTTAGATGATATCTTGCCAGAAGCTTATGCTGTATGTAGAGAAGCTAGCTGGCGTGTACTTGGTAAAAAACATTTCCGTGTGCAAATTATGGGGGGGGTTATCCTTCATAACGGACGTATTGCAGAAATGAGAACTGGTGAAGGTAAAACTTTAGTAGGTATGCTTCCAGCCTACTTAAATGCCCTTGAGGGCAAAGGGGTACACGTTGTAACAGTTAATGATTACCTTGCGCAACGTGACTCTGCTGAGATTGGGCAAGTTCATAACTTCTTAGGTCTTAGCGTAGGTTGTATCTTAAGCAATATGAAAAATGATGAAAGACGTGAAGCCTATAATTGTGATATCACTTATGGAACAAATAATGAATTTGGATTTGATTACTTACGTGACAATATGGTTATCTATGCAGAAGAAATGGTGCAAAGAGACCTTAATTATGCGGTAATTGATGAGGTTGACTCTGTTCTTATCGATGAGGCTAGAACACCTCTTATTATTTCTGGCCAAGGTTCAAAATCTACTAAACTGTATTCTTCAGCAGATGTATTCGTACGTCGTTTAACTAAGGGACGTTTACTAGGGGAAGAAACAGCGATGAGTACCTTAATGAGAGAAGAAATTGAGGAAGAAGGGGATTTCGTAGTAGACGAAAAACAAAAGACTGTAACCCTTACTCAAGATGGTATCAAGAAGGCAGAACAATACTTTGGGCTTGATAACCTTGCAGATCCAGAAAATATGGAGATTCAACATCATATTAATATTGCGCTTAAAGCACATAATTTAATGCACAAAGAGAAAGATTATATTATTAATGAAAAAGGTGAGATCATTATTGTTGATGAATTTACAGGACGTTTAATGGACGGTCGTCGTTATTCAGATGGTCTTCACCAAGCTATTGAAGCAAAAGAAGGGGTAGAAGTTAGAAAAGAAAGCCAAACACTTGCAACAATTACCTTCCAAAATTACTTCAATAAATATACTAAAAAAGCAGGTATGACAGGTACAGCGCTTACTGAAGAGGCTGAGTTTAGAGATATCTATGGCATGGATGTTATCGTTATTCCAACTAATATGCCTGTCATACGTAAAGATCATTCAGATATCGTATTTAAAAAAGAAGAAGCTAAATTTAAAGCTGTTATTGAAGATATTAAAGCCTCTCATGCTAAAGGGCAACCAGTACTAGTAGGTACAGTAACAATCGATACTTCAGAACTTTTAAGTAAACTCCTTAAACGTGAAGGGGTGCCACATCAAGTTCTTAATGCCAAGTATCATGCAAAAGAAGCTGAAATTATTGCTCTTGCAGGTAAAAAAGGAGCGGTAACCATTGCTACAAACATGGCTGGTCGTGGTACAGATATTCAGCTTGAAGAAGGTGTACAAGCCTTAGGTGGTCTTAAAATTATTGGTACAGAACGTCATGAGTCAAGACGTATTGATAATCAGCTTCGTGGACGTTCAGGACGTCAAGGTGACCCAGGTGAATCTAGATTTTACCTTGCTCTTGAAGATGACTTAATGAGACTATTTACACCAGAATCTACACTTAAAATGTTTGATGCACTTGGTCTACCAGATGATGAGCCTATTGAACACAAGATTCTTTCATCTGCTATTGAGCGTGCTCAAAAGAAAGTAGAAGGAAATAACTTTGGTGTACGTAAACATTTGTTAGAATATGATAAAATTATGAATGAACAAAGAGAAATCATTTATGCTGAACGTTATAAAGTGCTTAAGAATGAAAATTTACGTGACAATATAGTGAGTATGGCAAAAGATGTTATTAGTACGATTGTAGATAATGCAACTAATGGTATTGAATATGCAGAAGAGTGGAACCTTCCAGCAATGTTTGAACATCTTCGTTCCATCATACCATTAGAAAATTTAAATTATACTAAAGAAGAACAAGAAAGCCTTACAGTAGATGCGTTAAAAGAAAAATTATATGAAGAAGCTGAAAGATTATATGCAGCCAAAGAAGAAGAAGTAGGAGAGCAATTAAGAGAAATTGAACGTGTTATTCTGCTAAAAGTTATTGACCAAAAATGGATGGATCACTTAGATAATATGGATCAGATGAAACAAGGGGTTAACCTTCAGGCATACGGTCAAAGAAATCCAATTGTAGAGTATCGCTTCCAAAGCTTTGATATTTTCGAAGAAATGACAGAAAATATTAAATTAGAAACAGTTAGAGCATTATACCATGTAAGAATTAGAGAAAATGTAGAAATTAAGCGTGAGCGTGTAGCAGAGCCAGTAGCTGTTAACCACCATGATGATAGCTTAGGTGCAAAACCTATTGTTAAAAAAGAAAAGATTGGTAGAAACGATCTTTGTCCATGTGGTAGTGGGAAAAAATATAAAGCTTGCTGTGGTAAAAATGAATAGAAAATGAAGGGCTGTCCCATAATTCATTAGATTAGTTAGGTGATAGAACTATCTTTATACAAATAGCAGCATAGGCGGTAGAATCTCCGACCTATGTTGCTTTTTGTATATATAGTAATAATATATGAAAAAAGATAAGATATAAAAAATAGACTATAATGAGGTTGAATATAGAGAATTATTGTTGAAAATGAACAGCAATAAAAGGGTAATCTATATAAAAAGTAGAAAAAATAAATAAAACTTTTCAAAATAATCTACATATAGTATGATATATATATATAAACCTTATTCACCTGCATATAGATTAGGGGGGATGGAGATATGTATAAAATCATAAAAGAAAAAATTAATAGTAAGTTTGACATAGTAGAAGATGTACTTACTGAAGAAGATTTATATGTAGGAAATAAAAAGATAATTCCTACTCAAGGATGGATTCTTAGAATGATTATGCAGGAAGATGAACAAGGTAAATATGTAGAGTATTATGCTACACATACAGCAGGGGGACATTTACATGAACGGATTTATAGTGATGGAAAAGAAGAACAATTAGATGTGCTTAGACAATATATAGTCTATTCGCCTAATATACCAGGGGACCGTGAAAGAAGTGCTAGAGATTTTGAAAAATATAATAGAAAATTATTAGGGGAGTTAATGCGTAGAGGGCTTATGTAAAGGGAAAGCAAGTATAAAGGGATTAGTCCAAGATTATATCTCCTTAAGAGATTTTTGGATAATCCCTTTCTGTATTAATAAAATGTGCTAAAGCCAAACAACATAATCCGTGTGTGGTAAAAACCACCTTTAAGGTGAGGTATCGCTAAAGCAATATAAAATAAAGATTTTACTTCATTTTATGATAATAGTATAAGTAAAACTTTTGTAAACCATACTAGGAAAATAATGCTGAAAAAACTTGAGAAAAAATCAAAAAAACACTTGCATTATGACAAGTATTGAGATATACTACAAAAGTGCTTGAGGCACAGGAATAAATATGGCGGAATAGCTCAGTTGGCTAGAGCACACGGTTCATACCCGTGGTGTCATGGGTTCAAATCCCTTTTCCGCTACTTTGGTCGCTTAGCTCAGCTGGGAGAGCACCTGCCTTACAAGCAGGGGGTCATAGGTTCGAGCCCTATAGCGACCATATTTAAAGGAGCTGTAAAACATCATGTTTTATAGCTCCTTTTTTCATAGTCTAGAAAAACTCATTTTTACTTTCTTAGAATATTAGGAGTGCAGAGGCAAATCCACTATCTTATGAGATAAATAGGGGGGATATAATGAAAAAAATCATTGGTGTAAGAACACTTAAGACAGGACTAGGTGCAGCAATAGCTATGATGATTGCGCAGTTTATAGGTCTTAAATATATAGCATCAGCTGGGATTATTACAATACTTAGTATACAAAGCACCAAGAGAGAATCCGTACAAATTGCTATAAGGAGATTAGTGGCTACAGTTGTTGCCCTTGGGGTAGGAGGAGCTTTATTTAGTTTGTTTGGTTTTAAAGCTATTGTTTTTGGCATTTATTTAATTATATTTATTCCTATAGCAGCTCGATTTAAGATGACTGAGGGAATTGTACCTGCTTCTGTGCTGGTAACTCATTTGTTAGGGGAGCAAAGTGTAACGCTTAGTCTAATGAGCAATGAAATTCTATTAATGGTGGTAGGAGCTAGTGTAGCCTTAATACTTAATTTATATATGCCTAGTATTGAAACTGAGCTTTTAAAGGATAAACAGGCAATTGAAGAGGGAATGTATCAACTTTTTACATTTATAGCAGATACTTTAGAAGGGAAGCAGACTAACATCAATGAGAAGCAATTAACTAGAGAGCTAGAGGCTCATCTTTCTAGTGGAGAAAAAAGAGCACATCGCAATGCCAATAATTACTTTTTTAATTTTGACTCTCCATATGAAAAATATTTTCATATGCGTAGTAGTCAGTTCCAAGTACTTCATTATATGCTTATTCATTTGGAAAACTTATTTATGAATGTGGAGCAAGGATATAAGGTGGCTGATTTTACAAGGAAAGTAGCAGAATCTGTGAAAGGGAAAATTATGGTAGAGGATTTACTAGAAGCTTTAGCAATCTTAAGAGAAAGCTTTAGAGAAAGTGAGCTTCCTCATTCTAGAGAAGAATTTGAGAATCGAGCGATGCTTTATCAGTTTTTAAATGATATGGAGTATTTTTTAGATATCAAAAAGGCCTTTAAAGATAGATTGACTGAGAAAGAAAGAGAAGAATATAACAGGTACTACAATTTAACCTAGGTATTCGACAAGATATAAATCAAGAAAAAGCCCATAAAAGCTTTTCCTGGGAAATGTTACCCGTTTCCACGATAAATCAATAAAATATGTCGTAAACTTTTTAGATATAATTACCAAATATTTACAAAATACTAATCCTCCTGTTTGTATAATTAATATTGCTGCAGGAGGGAGAGATTTAAGTTGATCAATACAGAAGAGAAAAATAAAAAAACTATAGGAGAAATTTTAAAAGGGATTAGTTGGGTTACAGTAATGTTATGCTGTATGGCATTTTTTATGGGAAGAATCCAGTTATTTGGTGGCTTTTACACTTTAGGCATTGCGTATATTGGCGCAATGTATAGTACTTCTCAAACTAGAAGATGGGGGACATTATTAGGGCTTTTAGGGCTATTCTCAGTTGGTAAGATAGATACCATCATTTTAAAGTATGTCTTTATTATTATGCTTTTAGTAGCTTGTAGAGGAGCTATGAAGGTTTTTGAAAGTAAATATAATGCAAAGAACCAAGCTGTCTTAACAGGGCTTAGTACACTTATTATTTCTTTAATGGTCACTCTTTTAGGAGAAGTCACTTTATTTAATTTATGTGTAAGTTTATTAGAAACAGCTGTTACCATAGGGTTAGTCTCAGTTCTCGCCTATAGTGTTGAAGTATTAGAAAAAAAGAGGACAACTCCTTTAACACAAAATGAGATGGCAAGCATGGGATTTTTGTTAGCAGGTCTTCTAGGAGGGATGATAGATTTTTATATGGTGGTGCCTTTATTTGAAAGAGTCTACTTTAAAGATTTATTGATTTTTATAGTAGTATTATCGGTTATCTTTTTAGGTGGGATGACCAGTGGTATTATTGTGACATTAATCATTAGTACAGTACTAGTGGTAATTGGCTATATGCCCACTCAGTTTGTAGCAATATACTTATTTGCAGCATTATTAGGGGGAGTCTTTAATTTCTTAGACCGTATAGGCATTATTTTTGCTACAGGTTTAGGTTTACTTTTGGGTTTTGCCTTATTTAATCAACGAATGATAGACTATCCCATCATTGGGGCTTATGCCAGTGCTGCGCTCATTACCTTATGCATACCTAGACATTATTTTGGATTAGGGGATTGGTTTGGATATGGCATAGATATTGATGAAGAAAAGCATTTAATGCATGTTCAAAAAATTATTACAGAGCGTCTTAACTATTTTGCAAAGGCATATAGTGATCTAAGCAAAACCTTTGAACGTATTTCGGATAAAGAGATTCATTTTGGACAAGTTGAAATACAGAATTTAATAGAGGATACAGGAGAGTGTATTTGCGCTAACTGCTCTATGAAAAATTTCTGTTGGAATGATTATATTAAAAATACTTATAGTTATAGCTATGAGATGCTAAAAACCATAGAAAAAAAGGGGACCATTACAGTAGGCGATATTCCTGTTAAGTTTAAAAGCTCATGTATTAATGCTGAAAGCTTTGCTTTTACTCTAGGATTTAAGATGGATTTGCTAAAATTAAAACGCCAATGGCAAAAACGTTTCGTAGAAACAAGAGGACTTATTAGTCAACAGTTTGAAGCTGTTTCTGAAAGTATAGAAAAGCTTTCAAATGATGTACAAAGCGAATTTTATTTTAATAAAGAAGATGAAAGGACTATTAGAGAAAAGTTACATATTAAAGGTATTCGTACCAAAGATATTATGGTACTAGAGAATAATGGGCGAAAGGAAGAAATTCATATTTATCTTCACTACAAAGGGGAGCTAGATGTAAGAGAACGTCTTGTGCAGGGCATAGAAGAAGCTTTAGAGCTAAAGGTAGATGTCATTAAGTATGAATATAATATTGAAGAAAAATACTGTTATTTTAAATTAGGGGTAAAAAAGCAATTTCATATTACAGCTGGAGCAGCTATAGCAGCCAAGGGAGAAATT
Source organism: Bacillota bacterium (assembly GCA_023436395.1). Classification (GTDB taxonomy): domain Bacteria; phylum Bacillota; class Clostridia; order Lachnospirales; family Cellulosilyticaceae; genus Cellulosilyticum. The sequence goes on from JAEZJJ010000076.1 coordinate 18,282, forward strand.
TCCGGAGATGTCTATAGCTTTATGGAGCTGACCAGTGGTAAATATCTTATGGCTCTTGCAGATGGGATGGGGAGTGGTAAGCTTGCCAATGAAGAAAGTACAGCTACCATTGAGCTACTAGAAAGTTTTATGGAATCAGGTTTTAAAAATGAAGTAGCTGTAAAAATGATTAATTCGGCTCTGGTATTAAAATCAGATATAGAAAACTTCTCAACTATGGATATTACTTTAATCGATGAATACACAGGGGTGGCAGAATTCCTAAAGTTAGGAGCATCCACTAGTTTCTTAGTGAGAGATGATGAGGTCATCACTGTAAAAGCAAGTAGCTTTCCTATAGGGATCCTAGACCGTGTTGATATTGTAAGCTGTAAAAAACAGCTAAAAGATGGAGATGTACTAGTGATGGTGACAGATGGTATTTTGGAAAGTAGGACTAATTATATGGATAAAGAAGAGACCTTTAAGCACTTTATAAGAGAGGCAAAAAGTAATAATCCTCAGTATTTAGCCAGTTATCTACTAGAGAAGACCAGAAATCTTCTAGCAGGGGAAGAAAATGATGATATGACTATTGTGGTTGCAAGAGTTTGGAAGTGATGTAAATAGTATAGTAAAAATAGGCACATAGATGTGAAAAGGACATCTATGTGCCTATTTTTGTGTGCTTTAGCGTAACTAAGGAGCTGAGCACTAATTATCTAAGTGCAACAACCCTTTTTCATTCCAGCCCCTAATTAAACTTCTATAACAAGGAAGTAGACTTTATTTCAAGACATAAAGTGGCTCCTCAGCACTTTTATTCCACAGAAAGATGCCTACTAAGACTTGTTATAAAAGTTTAACCTATGAGTGAGGAGCTCCTTAAAGTCTCGGCTTGGACTGTCCTATCATGGAAGCCGAAACCTTAAGACTCTGGTTAAAAACTTTATTTGGTCTTGCTAGATATAAAGAATATAAATTAACTTATAAGACGAGCGCCTCCCTTTACACTGGCAATCAGTGAACATTTTCCTTAAGTCCAGAGGTACCTATAACAATAGATTGAGACTTGGCTGACCCGGTCAGTTCCTCAGAATCCAGGTGTGGT
>JAEZJJ010000090.1 GCA_023436395.1 Bacillota bacterium
TAGAAGATCTAACAAAATGTGGAAGTCTAATGTTAGAAAAGTTAGAGTTAACCAAAACGGAGCTGTTAAAACTATGAATGTTTGTACACGTTGCTTACGTTCAAACTTAGTAGCACGTGCGTAGTTATAAGCTTGCTATAAATAAAGCGATTACCATTTGGTAATCGCTTTTATTTTTGACTTATTCTTAAAATCTATTCTCTGATTTACCTATTATTAAATCACCAGATTGTTTGCATGCATTTATTCTAATGCTAAAAACCAAGTCATTACTGCTCTAATAACTTGGCTTCATACTAATCATTTGCCTCGATAACAATAAGAACACCTTTTCTTATGGTAATTTCTGCTTTTTCTTCTATTAGATAATTACTCACTCCTAAGCTGCTTCCCATAGAAATAGTGGCTTCATTAAGTGAATAAGCTAATCCTTTAGTGGTAACCCCTTCTACATCTCCTGAAAAAGGAATAAGACTTACTAAATCACCTATATTTCCTGTAACGACACACTTTTCATCTATGACACTGACTTTATTATTAGGATTGATCAAATAACCTTTTATCCCTCGTTTTAGCAATTGATAGACTAAATGGACATTGGCAAGGCTATGATCTAATCTACTGCCTAATCCACCATAAATAATCACTTCTTTTGCTCCTAACTGGGCAGCCTTTTGAATGGCAATTTCTGTATCAGTCACATCCTTCTCTGGATTAAAGCGAAGAATTTCTACTCCTAATGCTTCAAAATAAGCTAGCTCCTCTACTGTACTACTATCAAAATCGCCTACAATTAAATGGGGCTTAATCCCTAAATGTTTCGCATGACACATCCCGTGGTCTGCACAAATGATATAATCATATTGCTCAAGGTTGATGCAAAAACCATAGTCCCCATATTCTCCATTGGTTAAAATAAGTATCTTCATAATTTTAGCATCTTTCAAATAATTGAATAAAGGCTTTTGTATTTTCTGTAGCCCCTTTACCAGCAAATACTGATGAACCTGCTACCAGCACATTGGCCCCTGCCTTGATAATGGCTTCAGCATTATCCATCGTCACACCACCATCTACTTCAATGAGTAATTCCTTGCGATTGTGCTTTTCTGCTAGCGCTTTAACGGCCATAATTTTTTCTAGAGAGTAAGGGATAAATTTTTGTCCTCCAAACCCTGGATTGACTGACATAATAAGTATTAAGTCTACATCCTCAATAATGGGTTCTAATAAACTTACAGGCGTTCCTGGATTAATAGATACCCCTGCCTTCATTCCTAAATCATGAATGCGCTCAATCACCCTATGAATATGATGAGTAGCTTCTAAATGCACTGTGAGTATATCTGCACCTGCCTCTTTAAACTCATCTAAATAACGCTCGGGCTTCTCAATCATTAAATGCACATCCATTATTCCCTGAATATGAGGTCTAATACCTTTTACAACAGGTACACCCAATGAGATATTAGGCACAAACGCACCATCCATAACATCCACATGAATATAAGTGGCACCTCCTGCCTGCACAGCCTCTATTTCCTTCTGTAAATTAGCAAAATCCGCTGCAAGTATTGAAGGACATAAATGTATCACATTACCATCTCCTTTTCTCTTTTAGTTGTTTATAATAGGCGCCATAAGCTTCATAGCGTTCCTGGTAGATTTCACCTGCTTCCACAGCCTGTATCACCTTGCAACCTGGCTCATGTAAATGGGTACAGCCTCGGAATTTGCAAGTTCCTAAGTAGTTATTAAACTCAGGAAAATAATACTGGAGGTTATCCTCCTCCATTCCTTCCAATTGTAGAGAGGTAAACCCTGGTGTATCTAATACAAAACCACCTTCAGTAAGAGGGATAAGCTCTACATGCCTTGTGGTATGTTTCCCCCTCTTAATCTTATCACTTACTTCACCTGTCTCTAGCTTTAAGTTCTGCTCAATGGTGTTAATCAGTGTAGACTTACCCACCCCTGATGGTCCTGCAAAAACAGTGGTTTTATCTATTAACTTTGGTAAGAGTTTTTCTGTATTAATCTTCATTTTGGCAGATAAACAAATCACTTCATATCCAATTTTTGTATATCGTTCAACAATATTGGCATACATAGCTTCGTTACTTTCATCTATTTTATTAAGGAGTATATAAGGAACGATATTTTCTTTTTCAATGTGCAGCAAAAATCGGTCCAAAAGGTCAATATGGAGTTCAGGATAACTCACCGAAAAAACAACCATTGCCTGATCTACATTGGCTACTGCTGGCCTAATTAAACTATTTTTTCTCTCTAAAATTTCTTCAATAGTTCCCTCAGGATAGCGATCATTTGTATTTCCCTCTTGTTTTAGACTAATAAGCACATTATCCCCAATCACGGGGATAATGTTTTTATTTCTAAATATACCTCTTGCTTTACATTCATAAATAGTCTGCTTGGCTTCTACATAATAAAAGCCTGCTATACCTTTAATAATCGTACCTTCTAGTCTCATTTATTCTACCTCATCAAAATCGATTTTATCAGTATATTTAACCTCACCATCAAAATATACGGTAATTCTATTGCCTGTTCCTGTTCCACTTAAGGAAATATTAATAGGGAACTGATTTTTTGTTACAGTTGCATCAAAAACGGTTTGCGTATCATTAAAAACAGCTAACACATGATAACTCTCTTTTTCTGGTATATCACTTGGTAATACCAGTGAATAATTATAATTCATTACTGTTGGCGCTGTAGGTTCCACTGATGGCTCAGGACTTGGCTCTACTGATGGTTCAGGTGAAGGAGTAGCTGGGCCAGAACTTACGGTCACATTAATACTTTGTCCTTCTTCTATTTCAGTACCTGCTGCCAGAGCTTGCATAATAATGATTCCCTCTGGAACTGTATCACTTGCTTCCATTTTCTGACTGCCTAATGCAAGGTTAAATTGTGCCAAGATAGCCTGAGCTTCTTCTGTGGATTTTCCTTCAATATTAGGTACTCTTGTCATTACAATTTTACTTTCTGGGCCTGAACTTACATAAAAGACAATAGGATCTCCTGTTGCCACCTCACTACCACCTACTGGTGTTTGACTAATAATCTTCCCAAGCTCTATCTTTTCATCTGGTTGTGGTCTAATATCTACAGCACTAATATCTAAGCCTAGTTCTTTAATCTGAGCTAAAGCCTCTCTTTGATCTTGTCCCTTGAAGTCAGGTAAAGTCACTACTGTATTTTCTGGTGTATCTTCTCCCTGTTGTCCAAGACTTACCTCTACAGTTGAATTTTTCTTAGCTTGTTTACCTGCTGCTGGCTTCTGGTCAATAACTATACCCTCTTCACTACTTCCTTCTGCAAGCTTAATTTCTAATTTACGCTCCTTAAGGATTCGAGCTGCTTCTTCATAAGACTTACCTTGAATACTTGGTACTGCTACCATATTAGCATTTTTACCCAAGGATGGTACCCAGAAGAAAACGGCCAAAGTAACCACTACAACTAATGCTAAAGTAGCAAAAACACCGCCTACTCCTACTAAAACTTTATACATTTTAGAAACATCTTCATCCTCTTCATCTTCATCACTGAGAAAACCTGTCTGTTCTTCATAAATTCCATAATCTGAATTCTCTGAATCAGTCTCACTACCTATTTCTTTGCTGTGTTCCCTTAGAAGTTGGGTATCAGCTGGTGTTAACAGAATAGTATGTTCACTAAGCGCACTTGTTTTAATTTCATAGTTAGGATTTAGCAAAATGCCTTTCATATCACAAAGCATCTCATCTGCATTTTGATAGCGCTCCAACTGTCCTTTACTTGTGGCTTTTAAAATAAGATCTTCTAAATTCTTAGGAATAGCTACATTAAATTGAGATGGACGTGGGATTTCCTCATTAATATGTTTAAGTGCGATAGATATATGTGAATCTGCCTCAAAAGGTAGTTTCTTAGTCGCAAGTTCAAAAAGAACAATACCACAAGAATAAAGATCGCTACTTTCATTCACATATTTTCCTTTAGCCTGCTCTGGTGAGAAATAATGCACGGAACCTATAGCATTACCTGTTGCAACAATAGTGGATGAGTCTACAGCTTTGGCGATACCAAAATCTGTTACTTTTAAAACCCCCTCATTGGTTAATAATATATTTTGTGGCTTAATATCACGATGGATAATCTTTTTGCTATGGGCATGTTTGAGAGCTGATACCATTTGCATACCTAATTCTAAAACTGTTTTAGCTGGAAATGGGCCCTTTTCTGCTATGACTTCTTTCAGTGTTTTACCTTCTACATATTCCATAACAATATAATGTAAATCTTTATCACTTCCTACATCATAAATTCCCACAATATTAGGATGGGAAAGACTTGCTGCTGAAAGTGCTTCTTTTCTAAACTTTGCAACGAATTGCTCGTCTTCTACAAATTCTTCTCTTAACTCTTTAATGGCAACATAACGTTGTAATCTATTATCTTTTGCTTTATAGACAATAGACATCCCACCTGCTCCAATTTTTTCAATTACTTCATAACGTTCTCCCAAAAGGGTACCTGGCGTTAACATGTTTTTCACCTCTTATTATTCACAATGATTACTGCTATATTATCCAATCCACCTTTTAAATTGGCCTTTTCTATGAGTGAATCAACGATTTCTTCTGTTTCTATGCCGCTGCATAGTACACACTCATGAATCTCCTCATTTGATAACATTGATGTTAGCCCATCTGAACAAAGCAACATATACTGTACTTTGCTTAAATCATACATGAGCGTATCAATTTTAACTTTTGCATATGTACCAACAGCGCGAGTAATAATGTGTCTTTGTGGATGTGCTTTTGTTTCATTTTCAGAAATATAGCCTTGTTCCAGCATTTCCTGTACTAAGGAATGATCTGTCGTTGCTTGAAAAATACTTTGTTGATTTATTAAATAGAGTCTCGTATCTCCTACATGAGCAAGATACACAATGTCTTCGATAATAGTTGCTACAGTCATTGTTGTTCCCATACCTGTATAAGATTCATCTTGTTTCGACTTTTCATAAATCATATGATTGGCATTACGAATTCCTAATTTTAATAAAATCAACACATCTTCTCTTGTCTTAATATCAATATGCTTATGTGCTTCTAAGTACTCACAAAAAGAGGAAATAGCTAATCCACTCGCAATACTTCCTGCTTTATGTCCACCCATTCCATCTGCAACAATATATAAGTTTGGCAGAATACCAATAGGTGAATTTGAAACGAAGATGGCATCTTCGTTTCGCACTCTTTTTTTACCAATGTCTACTTTGCCAATAGCTTGCATGCTATTCACCTCGCTTTTTTAGATACCTACGACGTAGTTGTCCACAAGCTGCATCTATATCCGCACCTAATGTTCTACGTAACGTTGTAGGTACACCATATTGCTCTAATATACCTTTAAACCTTTCAATATTTGTAAGTTTACTGCTTGTATAATTTCTTTCATCTATCTTATTAACAGGAATAAGATTAACATGACAAAGCATCCCTTTTAAAAGGGTACCTAAACGTCTTGCATCTTGTTCCCCGTCATTTTCCCCCTCAATTAAAGCATACTCAAAAGTCACACGTCTATTTGTTTTCTCAATGAAATAATGACATGCATCTAACACTTCATCTAAACTATATTTTCTCGCAATAGGCATAATAGCTCGACGTTTTTCATCAGTGGTTGCATGTAAAGAAAGTGCTAGATTAATTTGGAGCTGCTGATTTGCTAAAGTTTTTATTTCTGGTACTAGTCCACAGGTAGATACTGTAATATGGCGTTGTCCAATATTCTGTCCTGCTGGATGATTAATAAGTTCTATAAACCTTAAGGTAACATTTAGTTCTTCTAAAGGTTCACCACTTCCCATAATGACAATATTAGACACACGTTCTCCTGTGTCCTTAGATATAGCATAGATTTGACCTACCATTTCAGCAGACAAGAGATTTCTAACACGTCCTTCTACTGTTGATGCACAGAATCTGCATCCCATACGACATCCCACTTGGGAAGAAATACACACAGAATTGCCATGCTTATAACGCATTAAAACACTTTCTATTATATGTGAATCTGATAACTCAAACAAGTACTTTATTGTTCCATCTATTTCCGAACAAAGCTTTTCTACAATTCTAAGGGGTCTAATGGGATATTGGGCTTTCAATTTCTCTCTAAGCTTTACGGGTAAATTTAACATCTCATCATAATCCCATACCATTTTCTTATGAAACCACTCAAAAAGTTGCTTGGCTCTAAATTTACTTTCTCCACATTCCAATATGATTTCTTCTAATTCTGGAATGGTACAATTTAAAATCTCATTCATACTTAAACTCCTTTTTTAAAACTTGCTATAAAAAATCCATCTGTATGGGCCATATGAGGTAGAATTTGAATCATACCCTTTTCTTTAACCGCTTGTTTCAAAGGATTAGGTATAGTATCTACTATATTTTCTAATTCTAAACCTAATGACTTAATATAGCTTACCATTCCTTCATTTTCTTCATAAGAAATGGTACAAGTGCTATATAGAAAGCGGCCACCTGGCTTAACATAGCATATCCCTTCTTGAATTAACCTTTTCTGTAAGGCTACAATTTCTAATAATCCTTCTTTTGACTTATGCCCTCTTATGTCTGGCTTACGCTTCATAATGCCTAGCCCTGAACAAGGGGCATCTAGAAGAACCTTATCAAAAGCTTCTACAAAATCCGGATTATGGACAGTCCCATCCTGTAGTGTTGGGCTTATAATAGTGATTCCCATGCGCTCTGCATTTTTAGCAATCAATTCTAATTTATGAGCATGCACATCACAGCTCACAATCTGTCCCTCATTTTTCATAAGTTCAGCCATATGAATAGACTTCCCACCAGGTGCACTACACATATCTAAGATTTTATCCCCTTTTTGTGGAGCCATAACATGGGCCACAAGCATAGCGCTTTCATCTTGTACTGTCCATTCTCCACGTTTAAAAGAAGGGTAATTTTGAAGGTTTTGAACACCTTTTAGATAGTATGCTTCTTCTAACAAAGCACCTTCTTTAAGCGTTATTCCCTCTGATGCTAAAGCAGTCTTAAATTGCTCCTCAGTGACTTTTAAAGTGTTATAACGTACACAAACCTCTGCTCTTTCATTAAGCGCTTCACATATGGCCTCTACTTCTTCTTTTGGATAGACCTTAAGCCAATCTTCAATAATCCATTCTGGAATAGCATAACTAATGCTCATAGCTACTACAGGGTCTTTATCTTTATTTGGATAGTGGATTTCTGCTCTTTGACGATCAATATTTCTAAGAAGGCCATTGACAAACCCAGATAGATTGTGAAACTTTCTCTTTTTAGCAATTTTAACAGCTTCATTAATAACGGCAGAGGTAGGTACCTTATCTAAATATAACATTTGATAAACACTCATACGCATTACATTCCTAATAAGAGGTTTCATACGATGAACAGGTGTCTTTGAAAATTGATTGAGGATATAATCTAACTTAATCTGATATTTCAGTGTTCCATAAATTACTTCTGTTACAAACCCTCGATCTTTCTCATCTATTTCACCTAGTGCACGTTTCAACACTAATTGGGCATAACTCTCTTCTTTCTCAATTTCTATTAATAAATCCACGATATGTTCTCGTGATGTTTTACTCATAATTTAAACCTCTCTTTTTACAAAAGCGTATTCTTTGCTTCGGTCTTTATTTCCAATGCTCCATTACTTAATGTATCACGCATTTTATGATTTAACCACTATTTTTATCAAGAAAGTGGACTAGCGTCCACATTTCTTCCGCTAGGGAACCCTAGGTTCCCTTCGGCGCTGACAAAAAGCGGTCAGCTGAGCACCCTCCTCAATACGACAGAGGGGATTCCCCTCTGTACTCCCCGTAGTCTAGGAAAGTAAAAAACACCCTTTCCTAGACTACAAAAAGGAAGTGCGTCCTCTTTCGAGTCCAACACTCCCCTTCCTTTTTAGTCATTATTATGGTTGCTAATCATAATTAAGCGAATCAAAGACAAAATAGATGCCATTGCAGCTGCTACATAAGTTAAAGCTGCAGCATCTAATACTTTTTTAGCCCCTTTAAGTTCTTCAGGTGCTAAAATACCACTTGATTCTAATGTTGCTAAAGCTCTTTTAGAAGCATTAAATTCTACAGGTAATGTTATGATTGCAAAGACTGTTGTAATGGCAAATAGCCCTATCCCAAGGTCTACTAAGAAAGGCATACTTCCAAAGAATAATCCTATAAATATAAGCGGCATTGACACACGACTAGCAAAACTAGTCACTGGATAAATGGCATGTCTAAATCGTAAAAATGCATAATGATTTGCATCTTGAATAGCATGCCCTGCTTCATGAGCCGCTACACCTAGTGCTGCAATGGAATCCACACCATAAACCGTTTCTGATAATGCTAAAGTTTTATTCAGCGGATTATAAAAATCCGTCATCGAACCTCTTACTGGCTGAATAGGAATATCAATATGATTGATAGCTAAAATACGCCTTGCTGCCTCTTCTCCCGTATATCCAGAAAGTGTTTTCTTACGTGAGTAGATATTAAAGGTACTTTGTACCTTAAAACTTGCATAAAGAGGGATAACCATCATTGCTAAAGTAATTAAAAGTATTTCATTACTCCAACCATAACCATAGAGCATACACTTCACTCCTTAACTTTATATACCCAGTACCACACCTATTTCTAGCATATTGCCCTTTATATATTCAGATACTGGCATACGTTTTTTGTTAGGCATTTGAATCTCCTGAATGCATAGGCTTCCATCTAAAGTTTTTACAAGGATACCATCCTTCCCCACTTTTAAAATCGTACCTGGTGCCCCCTCTCCTTGTGTTGGCATTTTAACTGCCTTCCAGATTTTCATCACCTCACCTTTATAGTAAGTATAACCACCTGGCCAAGGATTAAGTCCTCTAATTAATGCATCAATACTATTCGTAGACACATTCCACTTAATTTCACCTAAACTTTTTTGAATAAGTGGGGCATAAGTTGCTTCGCTCTCTTCTTGCTTTTGTCTCTCTTTGCCTCCTGCACTAATCATAGGAAATGCTTCTTTTAGTGCTATGGCACCTACTACTTTCATTTTATCATGAAGAGAAGCATAGGTATCTGTTTCACCTATTAAGATTTCCTTTTTCAAGAGCATATCTCCTGTATCCATTCCCTTATCCATATACATAATGGTCACACCTGTTACAGGTTCTTCATTAATAATAGACCACTGAATAGGCGCTGCTCCTCTATACTTAGGAAGTAGAGAACCATGAATATTGATACAACCATACTTTGGAATATTCAAAATACTCTCAGGTAAAATCTGTCCAAATGCTACTACTACAATAACATCTGGATTTAAAGATAGTATGTGGTTATAAAACGCTTCATCCCCTCTTATTTTTTCTGGTTGTAAAACTGGTAAACCATGAGCAAGTGCAACCTCTTTTACAGGTGGCATACTTTCTTTCTTGCCTCTTCCTTTTGGCTTATCAGGTTGTGTCACTACCGCACTTATCATATGGTTTTCATTTATAAGCATTTCTAAAGTTGGTACTGCAAAATCAGGCGTACCCATAAATACAACGTTCATAGCCTTCTCCTCTTTTCTTACCTTTACTCTACTTCAAATAAATCGCCTTCAACAACATCAATAAATAACTTTCCTTCAAGATGGTCAAATTCATGAAGCATGGCTCTTGCCATAAACTCATATCCTTCAATCTCAAATGCATTGCCATGACGATCACAAGCACGCATTTTTACATAATTAGGACGTTTTACTGTTCCATATTTTTTAGGAACACTTAAGCACCCTTCTTCACCAATTTGTTCCCCTTCTACAGCAATAATTTCAGGATTCACAAATTCTATAGGCCCTTCACCAATATCTACAATAAAGGCGCGTTTAAGTAAGCCTACTTGTGGTGCTGCAATCCCTACTCCCTCAGCAAGATACATGGTTTCTTTCATATCATCTAGTAATGTCCATAAGCTTTCATCAAATTTTTTCACAGGTTTTGATATTTTTCTTAGGACTTCTTCTTTTTCTGTTCTAATTGTTCTAATCGCCATAATTGCCTCCTTTATTTATAACATAGCTAATGGGTCAACATCCCATTGCAATTTTACACCATTTATTTTCTCTTTATTATAAAACTTTTCTAAGCAAAATTTACCATAAATCAATAATTTTTCTCGTACATCACCTATTACTAATAAACGCCACCTATATTCATCACCTATTTTACTAATCACTGCACTAGTTGGTCCAATCACTCTAAAGTGACTTTGCCCTTTATTACTATAAAAACGATAGTATTGACTTAAGAGCTGGATGGTACGAATGACTTCTCCTTCATCTGTCCCTGTTACAAGTAATGAAAAAATATGAGTATAAGGTGGATAACCTAAGGTCTTTCTATTGGCTAACTCTTGCTGATAGAAAGCTTCTTGGGCATTATTTTTAATCACTTCCATCACTAAATGATCTGGATTATAAGTCTGAATAACAACTTTCCCTTTGTCCTTTCCTCTACCAGCCCTTCCCATAGCTTGTGTGAGGAGCTGATAAGTTCGTTCATTACTTCTAAAGTCTTGCATAAAAAGAGATAAATCCGCAGATAAAACGCCTACTAAGGTAACACTAGGAAAATCATGGCCCTTGGCAATCATTTGTGTTCCAATAAGCAGCCTTACTTCTTTATTTCTAAAGGCAGTTAAAATTTTTTGATGCCCTTCCTTGCCTGAAGTCGTGTCCATATCCATTCGAGCTACACCATATTCTCCAAAGCATTCATTGAGATAAGCCTCTACCTTTTCCGTCCCACTTCCCATAAAACGAATGTACTTGCTGCCACACTCTGGACATACTTCTGGTACCTTTGTAGTTTTTCCACAATAATGACATTGAAGTGTTTGGTCACTGGCATGATAAGTCATGGACACATCACAATGTTCACATTTCACCACGTAGCCACAACTTCTACAATTAATAAAAGTAGCATAACCTCTTCTATTAAGTAATAACATAACTTGGCCATCTCTTTCAAGCGCCTCTTTAATCGCCTGATAAAGGGCTTGACTAAGAACTGTATTATTCCCTTTTTGAATCTCCAGCCGCATATCCACGATCTCAACTTCAGGGAGTACTGCTTCACCTATGCGATGATTCAGGGTTAATAAACCATACTCACCCCTTCGGCTTGCTGCATAACTTTCTATACTTGGCGTAGCCGTCGCTAAAAGGACTTGCCCTGTATTTTGCATCATCCGCTTTTGAGCAATATCAATGGCATGATATTTAGGCGTTATTTCTGACTTATAGCTACTTTCATGAGCTTCATCAATGACAATGAGTTTCAAATTAACCAGTGGCATAAATACTGCACTTCTCGGCCCTATAATAATAGAGACTTCATTATTTTTTGCCTTCATATAAAGTATTTGACGTTCTCTAGCACTCATCCTACTATGACTTAAGGCCGCGCGATTTCCAAAACGTTCTTTAAAACGTTTTAAAGTTTGGTCAGTAAGTGCAATTTCAGGAACCAAGACCAAGGCAGTTCCACCCTGAGTTAAAACTTGCCTAATAGCATGTAAAAATACCTCTGTCTTTCCACTCCCTGTAATACCCTCTAATAGTATTGTCTCATAACGATTGGTTTCATTAAGCACCTTTAAATACTCTACCGCTCTAGCCTGCTCCTCATTTAAAGGCTTAAAACTTTCTTCACAAATAGGATCTGGCTTATAAACCATCTTTGTTTCTTCAATATTAATAAGCCCATTTTTTTCTAATGTTTTAAGGGATGAAGTACTTACCTCAGGTAAGGCAATTAATTGTTTGTAAAGCATATAAAGGTGAGCTTGTAGATACTCTAAAATCCACCTTTGCTTACTAAAACTCTGCTTATGTGCATTGGCATGATAGTACACTTTCAGCTTAACTTCATCGCTTGTAAGCCTTACTCTTTTTTCATATATGTCACTATTTTTAATAGGTCCATCCTTTAATCCTGGTGGTAATACCACATCGATGGCTGCTGCATAACTTGTTGCATAATGCTTTGCAATAAATACAGTGAGTTCCATCTGCCTTTCATCAAGAATTGGCTCTTCATCCACTAAAGTAGTGATTTGCTTTAAACGATATCCCACTTCTTCGACTTCATCCATGAGTTTAACAACATAGCCTATTTGCAAATGATTGCCTCTTCCAAAGGGGACTTTAACCCGCTGCCCTATACGGATGCGAGAACTGATTTCAGGTGCCACCTCATAAGTAAAAGGACGGTCAATCTCACTTACTGTTGCAAACTGAATAATAATTTGTGCATAGCAAGGCATACGCTTCCCTTCTTCCTTTAAGCAATAATGATTATTTCACCTGATGTTTAAGAAGTCTGCCAACAGTTGTTGACAGACTCCCTCAAACTTGCCTCTTAGATACTTTCTTCTTCTTCTACTTCTGTTTCTTCTACTGGAGGATGGAATTCACGCATAGTAATTTTCCCTTCATAAATTTCATCTACTGCAATAGAAATTGGTTTTTTAGTTTTTAATAATTCATTAAGTTTAGCAGCTTCTTTGATTTTTTCTGGGTCGATAATTCTCTCCCCTGTCTTATCTGCTTCTTTAGTAGCTGCTGCTTGCTCATTAATCACATCAATAATGTTTCTTGCTCTTTTTGAAGCTGCAATAACAATGGAGTAACGACTTGTGAGTTTTGAAGTTCCTTCTTTATTAAGTTTATTCATGATTTGGGTATAAGATGGTTGTAGCATTTTTAATCCTCCTAATGACTAATAATTTTTTCTATTTCTTTTGTATAATGACAACTTCTTAGTTTTTCTGCACCTACAATACGATTGATGTCTTCTATAGCTTCTACCAAACGGTCATTCACTACAATGTAGTCATAAGTTTGATAAAGGGCTAGTTCTTCCTTTGCACGCTTTAATCTTCGCTCAATGACATCCCTTTCTTCCGTTCCTCTTCCTACCAAACGACTCTCTAGTTCAGTAAGTGAAGGGGGAATGACAAAAATAAAAATAGCTTCAGGGTAAATCTCTTTAATTTGCTGAGCTCCCTGTACCTCTATTTCTAGTATAACATCTTTTCCTTTTTTTACACTTTCTTCGATAAAAGCTTTCGGTGTACCATAATAATTATCGCAAAAACAAGCATATTCTAAAAGTTCATTGTTTGCAATCATTTTTTCAAACATTTCTTTTGTCTTAAAGAAATAGTGTACACCTTCTTCTTCTCCTTGTCTAGGCTGACGTGTTGTTGCGGAAATAGAAAGTAAAAATTGCTCATTTTTAATCAGTTCCCTTACAATTGTTCCCTTACCTGACCCAGATGGTCCTGATAAAACGATTTTTAATCCCTCTTTCATGCATATACTCCTTCTACTTTATTCTTTCGGGCTTCCTAACCTGCTTGCCATAGTCTCTGGTTGGAGAGCTGATAAAATAACTTCATTGTTATCAGTAATAATCACACCTCTTGTCTTTCGCCCTTGTGTAGCATCAATAAGTCTTGACTCTTCTCTTGCCTTTGTAATTAACCTTTTAATAGGTGCTGATTCTGCAGTCACAATGGCTACAATACGATGTGCTGCAACAATATTTCCATAACCAATATTTATAAATTGACTCACCTAATCACCTACTCTAAATTTTGAACTTGTTCTCTTATTTTTTCAATTTCTGTTTTCAAAGAGACAACTACTTTTGTAATTTCATAGTCATTTGCCTTAGAACCAATTGTATTCGCTTCTCTATTCATCTCCTGCATGAGGAAATCTAATTTACGACCTACTGATCCACCTTCTTGTAAGATCTCTTCTAATTGGTTGAAGTGACTACTTAATCTTGTGATTTCTTCATCTATTGCACTTTTATCTGCTAAGATGGCTACTTCCATAGCCAGCCTACTTTCATCTATATTCATCCCATCTCCTAGAAGTTGGTCTAGTCTATTGTTTAAACGTTCACGATAATTTTCCACCACAAATGCACTACGGTTATTCACTTCCTGTAAAAGTTTTCTTAGCCCCGTGTTCTTACTTAAAATGTCTTCTTTAAGGGTTTGACCTTCCTTGCCTCTCATATCTAAAAAGGCTTTAAGTGCTTCTCTAAGTGCTTTTTCTATTATCTCACCTACAGCTTCTAAATTACCAGCTTGCTTTTGAATTGTCACTAGATCACTTACCCCTATTAAATGAGATAATTTTAAATCATCTTCTAAACTAAACTTACTACCTAAAGAGCGTACACCTTCAAGATAAGCCTGTCCTAAAGCTTCATTGATATTGACCTCCAAGTCTTCTTTGGCACTACTATGGCACATAATACTGACTTCCAGTTTACCTCGTGCTACTTCCTCTTTAATGATGCTACGTACTCTGTCTTCTAAATGCATGAGCATACGTGGCATACGAATATTAAGATCTAAATAGCGATGATTTACAGCAGAGATTTCAACAGTTATCTTTCTTGCATGTTCCTCTATTTCATACTTACCATAGCCAGTCATACTATATATCATGCATTTTCCTACTTTCTTTTCATCATGTGTTCTTAGACATTTGCTTTTTATTATAACACACCTTCCTTTTATTTTCAAAAAGATTATGCTATACTTTTTCCTATACTGAATAGGATATCATTCCTTATTATTTTACAGGAGGCAACACATATGGCATTAGACGGTCTCGTACTCGCTAGTATAGTGCATGAATTAAAAGATGCACTTATTGGCGGTCGTATTGATAAAATATACCAAATAGAAAAAGAA
The DNA here is from genome assembly GCA_023436395.1 of Bacillota bacterium. Taxonomy (GTDB): domain Bacteria; phylum Bacillota; class Clostridia; order Lachnospirales; family Cellulosilyticaceae; genus Cellulosilyticum. The sequence continues at coordinate 14,873 of JAEZJJ010000090.1, forward strand.
GATATTCTTCTTACCCTGCGTAATAATGGCAATGCTTACCGTTTGCTTTTAACCGCAAATAGCAATTATCCACGTGTACATCTTACTGAACTTGCCAAAAATCCATCGCAGGATCCCCCTATGTTTTGTATGCTCCTTCGCAAGCATATAGGTGGTGGACGATTATTAAATATTATTCAGCCGGAATTAGAACGTATTCTAGAATTCCATATTGAAGCCACTAACGAACTAGGGGATAGAGAAACTAAGAAATTAATCATTGAAATTATGGGCAGACACAGTAATATCATCCTTACCAAAGAAGATGGCTTAATCCTGGATAGTATTAAACATATCTCCAATGATAAAAGTAGTGTGAGGGAAATCCTCCCTAATCGCATGTATCAAAGACCACCTGATCAAGGGAAATTAAATCCTGTTGGTATCTTAGAGATAGATTTCATTCAAAAGCTAATGGCAACGGATTATCCCTTATTTAAAGCACTATATATGAATTTTAATGGATTAAGTCCCATGATTTGTCATGAAATCTGCCACCAGGCAGGCATAGCAGATGATGCTTCCACTCTTTCCATATCATCTCATGACTACCAAAAACTTTATCTTAGCTTTAATACCCTACTGTCACCCTTAACGACAGGGGATTTTACACCTACACTCTATCTAAGTGCAGAAGAACTACCTGAGGATTTCTACTGCCTACCTATTAGTCTCTATAGCACTTTAGAATCTAAAACTTACACTAGCATGAGTGCTCTATTAGATTATTACTTTTTTGAAAGAAGTACGCGCTTTAATGTAGCACAAAAAACAGCGGATATCAAAAAACTTATTCATACCTTTATAGAACGTGGTGTACGCAAGAAGGCTATTCAAGAAAAAGCGCTAGAAGAATGTACCCATAAAGACCTTTATAAAATGTATGGGGAATTACTAACAGCCTATGCCCATCAAGTTCCTAGTGGTGCAGAATCATTTGCTACATTAAATTATTATACAGAGCCCTATGAGGATATTGTCATTCCTTTAGACCCTCACAAAACAGCTATTCAAAATGCACAAGGTTATTTTAAACTTTATAGCAAAGCTAAACGTACAGAACTTGCTGCTACAGAGCAACTTTTAAGCATTGAAGAAGATTTGCAGTACTTAGCCTCTGTTCTTCTCTCTCTCGATTTACTTGAGACCAAGGAAGATATTGCCGAGCTCAGAAATGAATTAGTAGAAATGGGTTATTTGAAAAAGCGTACCAATGTTAAAAAAGAGAAGTCTTCCAAAAAACAGCTACCTTACCTTCATTTCAAATCTTCTCTAGGACATGATATTTATGTAGGTAAAAATAATTTTCAAAATGATGAGCTCACCATGAAATTTGCTAAAAATAACGATTTATGGCTACACATTAAAGACGGCCCAGGTTCTCATGTCATCGTTAAGCATTTAGATGAGCACCCAATTGATGAGCACGTTACTTTAGAAGCAGCTCTATTAGCGGCTTATCATAGTAGTGGTAAGATGTCTAGCCATGTACCTATTGACTATACTTTCCGCAAAAATGTCAAAAAAGTTCCTAATGCCAAACCTGGTATGGTGATTTATACACAATTTAAGACCTTATATGTAACACCTACTGAAGCTGCTATTAAAAAACTTTTACCCTAATCCCCTATACACCTAAAGGATTGTCTTTTCTCATCAATAGAAAAGATAATCCTTTTGTTCATTTTTCTATTATCTCTTTTGATTAAATTTTATCTCAAAAAATGTTTTATTTTATATATTTTGCTGAATTGTTGATTAATTGAAATTTTTATGGTAAATTAATCATAATAGTTTAACATATTAAAATAACTTATCAAAGGAAAGGTGATGCGAATGAAAGAAAACAACGAAATGAGAGAACAACTATTAAATCTCACCCAAATGTGTGAATCCTGTAATTATATTGACCCTGAATTATTTACTAAGTATTCTGTCAAAAGAGGCCTTCGTGATTTAGATGGCCGTGGTGTACTGGTAGGTCTTACAGAAATCGGAGAGGTACATTCTTATATTATAGATGAGAATGAAATGATTCCTGTTCCAGGTCAACTCTTCTACCGCGGCATGAATGTGGAACAAATTACAAAAGGTTACTTAATGGATAATCGCTTGGGTTTTGAAGAAACCACTTACCTTCTTCTTTTTGGGCATCTTCCTAACTCTGAAGAACTCAATGAATTTGAAAAATTACTAGGAAATTACCGTGATTTGCCTGATAATTTCTTTAATGATATGATTCTTAAATCACCTACTAAAGATATTATGAATTCTTTAGCGCGTAGTGTTTTAGCTTTATACAGCTATGATCCTGAAGCCGATAATACTTCTACGTATAATGTTCTTAAACAATGTCTCTCTTTAATTGCACGTTTTCCAACCCTAGCTGTTTATGGCTATCAAGCTTATGCTCATTCTCATCTAGGTCAAAGCCTTTATGTGCATTCACCAAAACCAGAATTAAGTACTGCTGAAAATATCTTACATATGCTAAGACCAGATTGTAAATATACACATCTTGAAGCCACACTTCTAGACCTAGCCCTTATCCTACATGCTGAACATGGTGGTGGAAATAATTCTTCCTTTACAACGCACCTAGTAACTTCATCTGGTACGGATACCTATTCTGTTATAGCTGCTGCCTTAGGCTCACTTAAAGGACCAAAACACGGTGGTGCAAATATCAAAGTGGTACACATGTTTGAAGATATGAAGGCTTCTATTGAAGACTGGTCAGATGATGCAGCTATTGAAGATTACCTTTGTAAACTATTACACAAAGAAGCCTTTGATAAATCAGGTCTTATTTATGGTATTGGGCATGCTGTCTATTCCCTTTCTGATCCTCGTGCAGAAATCTTAAAGCAATATGCTGAAAAGCTAGCTTATGAAAAGGGACTCGAAAAAGAATATACCTTCTATACTAAAATCGAAACTTTAGCCCCTAAAGTTATCGCCCGTGAACGTAAAATGTATAAAGGTGTGAGTGCCAATGTAGACTTCTACTCTGGCTTTGTATATAACATGCTAGGTTTACCTCTTGAACTCTATACACCAATCTTTGCCATTGCAAGAATCGCTGGATGGAGCGCTCACCGCATTGAGGAGTTAGTCAATAGAGGAAAAATCATTCGCCCTGCCTATAAGAGCGTAGCAAAACATAAAGATTATATTCCTCTTCATGAACGTATGCCAATTGAAGAAGAAGCTAAATAGTAAATCAAAAAGGAAAGGACCTAGGCCCTTTCCTTTTTGATTTACTATTTCACTTTGTATAAACTCATATGTCTTGTTCTTGTTGCTATACTCTTTTATTGGACGAGCCATGATATCACTTACCTTCTATCCTGTTATGTACTCTTAAAAAACATGATAAGCGAGAATTTAACTTCATTACTTACTTTTACTTGTACCATCTGTAAACATTATTGTTTGTACATCATAAACAAACTTTAAATCTTCAAAATCAGTATTGTACACTTTGGTATGTGTATCCATAAACTCATTTATTTCTAGAGAAAGATCTGTATTCACTATAGTTTCACCCGACTTTATAGTGAATCCTGTCAAATCACACTGACTCTTCATAATACTTACACCAAACATATCTTGAATATCAACTACACCTTGAATACCTTTTATTTCTTTATCAGTATTATTAGTAATGCTTATGTGAAAAGTTGAATAACTAGAAAATACCCAAGCTTCTGTATTTTTAGGTGTATTTACTTTGTCTACGAATGAAATCGTTACATCCCCCTCTGTTATAGTAATCTCCTGTTTTTCCTTATTAATTTCTTCTTTTAGCCGTTCTAATTCGTTTGATACTTGATCCTTTTCTTTTATAACTTGATCTAGTTGCTCATTTAGAGATTTAATCTCAGCATTTGCTTCTTCAATTTGCTGTTCATAATTAATATTATTAGAACATGCCGATGAACCTAAAATAATTGTTAATCCTAACAAAACATATGTAATCTTCTTATTCATATTACTTTATCCTCCTTAATTCTGTCCATAATGCATTTTAGATATCTTCCAAATACTTGTCCTACAACTACAATTTGATTTATATTCCATTGTCTTACCGCATTTACTGCATATCTTTCTCATATGCATCCTTATTTAAAATATTATAACAAAAATATTCTGGTATTCCTATATTTTCATACAAATAACCCTAACATTTCTGCTGGGGCTCTTCTTGGGAGTGTTGTTGACTTATATTTACATCATAATAGTTTTTACCATATGATATTAACATCTATTTCTATACTTTATAACCGACAAAATTTTAATCTCTCATTCTTTTCATTGCCATCATCTTAAATACTCTGTTCTTCATCAAAGATAAACAGACTTTTACACCCAATCTTTAAAGATATAGTTGCAGGGCTTACTCCTAATAAATTAGCTAAATCAATACACTTTACTAAACATCTTGCCATTTCAGCTTTTAAATTTCATTTCTCCTTTTGTTTTATAAAAAACTATACTATCCTCAACTTGATAGAAAAACTATGTAAACACGCAAAAACTCTTCTAATTATTGGTATTGTCCCAACCAAATAATTAGAAGAGTTTATAAGCCTAAATTTAATAAGTTTGTAGGTATCAAGGCAAAAAATTCTCTACTACACCAACCAACAAAATTATTTTGTCGGCATAGTCATTTCTCCAAAACACTTGTCTATCAATATTTTACCCAACTTGCATTTCAAGTCTCAATCTATCTGCAATTAATGCAATAAATTCAGAGTTTGTAGGTTTTCCTTTACCGTTATTTACAGTATAACCAAAGAGTTTATCAATGGTATCCATTTTTCCACGACTCCATGCTACTTCAATAGCATGCCTGATTGCACGTTCTACACGGCTAGGGGTGGTATTGTATTGTTTAGCAATATTAGGATAAAGCTGTTTTGTAATAGAATTAAGAATTTCCATATCATTGATAACCATAATAATAGCATCTCTTAAGTATTGATAACCTTTAATATGTGCAGGTACACCAATCTCATGAATAACACTTGTTACTTCTGTTTCTAAACTATGTGCGCTAGGCATACCTTTTGATTTTGGTAATAGTTGCCTAGAAGGTGGTAATGTATTCATACTTGTTCTCGTCATACTATTTGACGAAAATGCTGTATTTTTAAGTTGACGAATACGATTTACCAAAGTTTCCATATCAAATGGTTTAACAATATAGTACTCTGCACCTAAAGATAAAGCGCGCTCAGTAATCTTATCTTGACCTACCGCAGAAAGCATTACAAATAATGGCCTCTTCTCTAACTCTAAAATTGAAATACGTTCTAGTACACCAATACCATCTAAATAAGGCATAATAACATCTAGGATCACAATATCAGGCACTAATTCTTGTATCATTTTACATGCTTCTTCTCCATTACCAGCCACGTTAACAACTTCCATATCAGGTTGTCTATTGATAAATTCCTTTAAAATATCAGAAAAATCTTTGTTGTCATCTGCTATCAATATTTTCATTTTTTGTTCTAACAAACAAATCCCCCCAAACAGTTTATTTAATTTTCCGACTAAATGTATTATATTAGATAATTTAGAAAATATCAATACCATTTTTTGTAATTTTTATTTTTATTTTACATATATTTCTATCTTTTTTCATTATTAATCATATTTTCAATAAAATACTTAACATTTCAAAGCAGGATGGAAAAGTAGTTTTTATTTCATGAGATAAATTTACTCTATTCCTGAATGCTCTAACATATTTTCAATAAATATTCCATATCCTCTTGTGGGATCTTGAATAAACACATGAGTAACAGCCCCTATTAATCTTCCATCTTGTAAAATAGGACTTCCACTCATTCCTTGAACAATACCACTTGTCAACTTTAGCAGCTCTTCATCAATAATTTTAATGACCATACTTTTAGAAGGCTCGTTACTATATTTAGATACCTTTTGAATCTCTACTTCGTATTCTTTAACGCCTTTTCCTGTCAAGTCTATTAACACACTTGCTTTTCCTTCATGAACTTGATCTTGAAATGCAATAGGGATAGCAGGTAATGTTTGTCTTTTAATTAAATTTTGATTGACCTTCCCATAAATCCCTAGTGGACTATTTTGGCTAACTTCTCCAATGATACTTGCTTCATCATAATCAATAACACCACTAATCTCTCCAGGATTCCCCTTTACTCCTTTTTTAATACGAGTAATTGCTGCTTCCATAAGTTCGCCATCTTTAACAGGAATTAAACGATGGGTATCTGCATCTGTTATGCCATGGCCTAAGGCACCGAAGCTTCCAGTATCAGGATGGATATACGTAATGGTTCCTATTCCTTGTGTACTATCTTTAATCCAAAGCCCTATCTTATAAGTTTCTTCTGACTGCGAGTAAACAGGCTCTACTTCTACTGCTTTCTCCACACCCTTGCGTAGTACTTTTAGCTCTAGATGATTGGTACTATTTTCCTCAACACAATTTCTTAAGTCTTCTTTAGTCTCTAAGTTTTTACCATTGCAAGAGATAATCAAATCGCCTGTCTCAATAATACCTTTACAGGGTGAAGCTTGCCCACCTTTTGTCTCAAACTCTCCAACTCCTAATACTAAAATACCTGCTGTATTGACTTTAATGCCTACAACCTGACCACAGGGAATTAGCTCTTCATAAGGAAGTGCCTTCACTTCTACAGTTTTGATGGGAATTAGCCCCAAAAAAGAAAGTGTCACATCTGTGCACCCTTCCTTTTTCATAGTAATATATAGGGGTTGATTCAAATCGACTAACCCAGATTGTACAACACTATTATGTGTATCTTTTATAATTAAATTATCACCTTGAATAATATTAGCCTTTAAAGGAATATCAAAATTAAAGAGGTGTTCTTCTCCCGCTATAATCCTTATATGGGAGGGTAAATAAAAATAGGAAACAAGGAGAGGGATGCTTAATAATACAATGAGGCTTACTAATACACCCATCCGTAATAAAGGTATTCTCTTTTTATGTTTCATTTTTCCACTTCCTATGTTTTTAGCTCTTATTGTTAAAATATCCTTTTTTAGCATTATTTATACAAGTAGTCATCTACTTTATCCAAAAACTCTTTGCCTTTTTCCTTTTTAAAGCAAAAAAGAAGGTAAGAATTTTCTCACGAAAAATCTTACCTTCTTTTCACTTATTTACTTATTATGTTTTCTAAGCCAACTGTTGTTTATATAAATTAGCCCGATTCTTGATTTCTTCTGCACTTCTCAGCGTACTATCTGTAATCATACCACCCATCAACCTACAAAGTTCCTCATGTAAATGCCCTTCTTGAAGCTCCTCTAGATGTGTAGTCGTACTTTCATTGGATACTTGTTTTTCGATAAGGAAATGAATATCTCCCATTGCCGCAATTTGCGGTAAGTGGGTAATACAAAGTACCTGTCTTGCTTTTGCAATCACTGCTAATTTTTCTGCAACCTTTTGAGCTGCTACGCCACTTATTCCTGTATCAATCTCATCAAAAATAACTGTATTAATCGTATCTCCTAATACAAGTACTGTTTTAATGGCTAACATGACTCTAGAAATTTCTCCTCCTGATGCTATTTTGGAAAGTGGATGTAAATCTTCTCCTAAATTGGTACAAATCAAAAATTCCACATCATTTTGTCCTAGACTATTAAAAGTGTCTAGTTCATTAATGGCTACTTCAAATTTTGCATAAGGCATTTGTAAATCATGTAAATGGGTATCTATGGCCGCTTCAATACGATGGGCAATTTCATGCCTTTCATCAGAAAGTATCGTTCCTAGACGTACTAATTCCTTTTCTAAGACCTGAAGTTCCTGCTCCAGTTGCTCTATATTATGTTCACCTGCTTCTAGTTCTAAAAGTTCCTTTTCACACTCAGCCCCGTATGTCAGTATTTCTTCTATGGAATTGCCATACTTCTGTTTTAAACGATAAATGAGGTCTAGTCTATTTTGCACCTCCATTAAAAGTTCAGGAGAATACTCTATTTGATCACTCAAACGTCTCATTTGATAAGTGGCATCTTGTAGTTCTGCCTGAATAGATAGAAATTGCTCATAGATATTCTTGATCTCTACCGTGATCCCACTAATATCTTGAAGTGCATGAATAGCTTGACCTAATAACATAGTGGCACTCGCCTCACTCTCACCATCTAGGCAATCATAAGCTTTTTGGCATTGTGTCATAATTTTTTCGGCATGAGAGAGCATTTCATATTGTTCTTTTAGGTTTTCTTCCTCATCCTTTTTTAACTTTGCACTGGCTATTTCTTGAACTTGGAAAGTAAGCATATCCTTTAATTGTAACTTCTTACGGTCATTATCACCAATCTTTTGAATGGCTTGTTTCACTTCTTGCCAACGCTCATAACATTTTTTATAAGCTGTTTTTTGCTCTATAAAAGTCTTTTCCCCAAAACTATCTAAAAGATGAATATGGCTTGTAATATCTAATAAAGATTGAGGTTCATGTTGTCCATGTACATCTATTAGAAGGCTGGAAAGCTCTTTAACTATTTGCCTCGTTACAATATTTCCATTGACTTTATAAGCTGTACGCCCAGATTGATAAATAACACGCTCTAGTATAATTTTACCCTCTTCTGCTATAATATCTTGTTCCTTTAAAAAATCTGCAGCCACTCCCACTTCATCTTCAAAGCAAAGCATGACACTTGCCATATCTTGCCCTTTTCTAATAATTTGCCTAGAGGTACGATTGCCAATAGCAAATTGAATTGAATCAATGAGCATAGACTTTCCTGCACCTGTTTCTCCTGTAAAAATATTGAGACCTGGATGAAGACTAAGTTCTGCCTCTTCGATTAAAGCAATGTTGGTGGCTTTAATATAAGTTAACATAGATGAGTCCTCCTTGATTATGAATTCAGAATCTCTTTAAATTTTTCAATCACTTCTGGAATATGTTCTTCATGCTTAACAAGACAAAAAATGGTATCATCTCCTGCTAAGGTGCCTATGATTTCCTCCATATTAAATGCATCTACTGCGGCTGCTACCGCATTTCCCATTCCTACTAAAGTATGAATCACAATGGTATTGCCTGCATAATCAATGTTCACAAAAGCATCTTTAAAAACACGAATGACCTTTTCGGATACTTGCTGTTCTACATTAGCAAGCGCTACATATTTTTGAGCCCCTGTCTTAGTGGCTACCTTTGTTAACTTCAACTCTCTGATATCTCTTGAAACAGTTGCTTGAGTAATATTAAATCCTTCATTCTTTAAAGCTTCTGCCAAATCTTCTTGGGTTTCAATTTCTGATTTTTGAATTAAGCTCAAGATTTTTGATTGTCTCTGTTCCTTCATTCCCATATCTATCTTCTCCTTTCTACAATTTTTTCCCTTAAAATACCAAAAAACTTTCTTTCTGATAATTTCATAAGTTTCGTTACTTGAGAAGCTTTCTCAACATGTACTACATGTTGGGGGGTTAAGTACATTTCAAGTCTACCATCAATGCTCAGCGCCATATCCTTTGCTTCTTCTAATGTTGTAATCTGAATCGTATCTTGGTCTGAAAGCATGATAGATTTTGCATATAAGGTATGGGGACATATAGGTGTCACAACATAAGTATTGGCATGAGGAACGAGTATAGGGCCTCCTGCTGACAGATTATAGGCAGTAGATCCTGTAGGTGAGGCAATAATCATGCCATCTGCAGGATAAATATCACATAATTCATTATTAATACGAATTTCAAACTCTACTAAACGGGCAAAGTTCCCTCTCGTTACGTTAATATCATTAAGTGCATGATAAATAAACTTCTCACCTTCAGGTGCTATAATCGTTGCTTTTAACATCATACGCTCTTCTATTTCATAATCTCCATCTAAAAGCTTTTTTAGCGAAACTTCTATTTCCTGTGGCTCAATATCTGCTAGAAATCCTAATCTTCCTAGGTTAACACCTACAATAGGGATATCTTTTGCACTTGCCGCTTCAGCCACTCTTAAAATGGTCCCATCTCCACCAATGACAATGAGGCTATCGCATATATCGTACAATTCCTCTATACTTACTGCCACAGTATGTGCCTTTAATTGACTTGCAACATCATAAGCCGCATACACCGATAACTGTCTTTCATTAAACCAATTTGCAATATGCTCTGTTATTTTTAAATCAGTATCTTTCAACTTGTTAGGAATAACACCTATATGCTTCATCCTATCCCCCCATTTATAAACAGTCATGTGATGCCTCTACTACCTTTTTAACACTTCTTTCTTGATCTATTAGTAAATCTTCTCCTTCTTTTTCAAGATGAATAAGGTATTCAATATTTCCTTCTGGTCCTTTGATTGGCGAAAAGTCAAGACCTCTAATGCCAAATCCAAGACTCTTGCTATAGTTCCACACATGATGAATGACTTCTTCATGAACTTTGGGTTTACGTACCACCCCATGTTTCTCTACTTGCTGCCTACCCGCTTCAAATTGAGGCTTAATTAGTGCAACCACATGAGCATGATCTTGTAATAAAGCTTTGATAGGCTCTAATACCTTAGTGAGTGAAATAAAAGAAACATCAATTGAGCAGAAATCCACCTTTTCTTCTAAACGTTCCATGGTCAGATAACGAATATTGGTTTTCTCCATGCATACAACTCTAGGGTCCTGTCTTAACTTCCAAGCAAATTGACCATATCCTACATCTACTGAATACACTTTTATGGCACCATTTTGTAACATACAATCTGTAAAACCCCCTGTAGAAGCCCCTACATCCATACAAACTTTACCTTCTAAAGTCACATCAAAGACTGCCATCGCCTTTTCTAATTTAAAACCACCACGACTGACATACTTCATCTTTTCTCTTACTTCAATGGTGCTACTGCGCTTAATTTTCAGCCCAGGTTTGTCTTCTCTTTGTCCATTGACATAAACAACTCCTGCCATAATGTAGGCTTTAGCCCTCTCTCTTGACTCAGCTAATTGCCTCTCTGCAATAAGTACATCCAGTCTTTCTTTACTTTCTAGAACCTTTGCATCAATAACAACCTCTACCGTTTCAGCTTTTAAGGCCTCTTCTAGTGCTTTTTGTTCTCTTTCTCTTCCTTCCATGAATCTGCTCTCTTTCTGCCTCTCATTTAAAATCTCTTAGAATACACTCTGCAATGCCTGGTGCATCCATTTTTTCTCTTGTAAACAACTCATTCACTTTGCCATGTGGTACAAAACCACTTTCAAACCCAAAACTATTTCCCTTAATCATTTTTCCTGACTGAGCAAGTATTGCAAATACCTTCTCACCAAAACCACCTTGTATTATACCATCTTCTAAAGTAAAGAGATAGTCATATCCTTCAGCCAAAGCAAGTATTTCCTCTTTTGCCACAGGGCAAATGCAAGGTGCCTCAATCACAGCAAGCTCTATACCCTCAGCTTTTAGTAACTCTCTTACTTGAAGTGCTGTTTCAACCATACGCCCTACTGCTAGGATAGCCATATTATTGCCTTCTTTTAACGTTTTAAAACTTACAGAAGTATAATCATTTAAATACGCCTCATCTATACAGGTCGTTCCTCTTGGATAACGAATAGCTACAGGACCCTCGACTTTTAAGGCGTATCTCATTGCTTGCTCCACCTCACTAGGTGACTTAGGAGCTAATAAGGTCATACCAGGCATACTACTTAAAAAGGCAATATCATATAATCCATGATGGGTAGGGCCATCTTCACCAACTAAACCTGCACGGTCAATTGCAAAAATAACAGGTAACTTTTGTAAACAGACATCATGCAAAATTTGGTCATAGGCACGTTGTAAAAAGGAAGAATAAATAGCTACTACTGGCCTATTTCCTTCTGTACTTAATCCTGCTGCAAAAGTGACTGCATGTTGCTCCGCAATGCCTACATCAAAAAAGCGTTTAGGATAAGCTTTTGCAAATGGAATCAACCCTGTACCATCAGGCATAGCTGCTGTAATACCTACTAACTTCTCTTCTTCTCCTGCTAATTTAATCATTGCTTCACCAAAGGCATCTGAAAATGTACCATTTCCTTTTTTACTTGCCCCTTCACCTGTAGCAATACAAAATGGTCCTACCCCGTGGTAATGACTAGGTTTACGTTCTGCTGCAAGGTAGCCTTTCCCTTTTTTAGTTTTTACATGAATGAGAATAGGGCCTTTCATCGATTTTACATTTTCAAGTAACTCAATGAGTTCTGGTAAACGTTGTCCATCTACAGGACCAATATAAGTGAATCCAAGCTGTTCAAAAAGGGTATTTTGCATGACAAAACTTTTTACACTTCCCTTGGTTCTTTTAATGGTACTTACCATATGCTCACCTACTATTGGTACCTTATGCAGTACGTCCTCCACATCTTCTTTAACTTTTAGATAATCTTGACTGGAGCGTAATTTATTTAAATACTTTCCTATTCCTCCTACATTTTTAGAAATAGACATTTCATTGTCATTTAGAATAACAATTAAATTGCTATTTCCTCTTCCCGCATTATTAAGTGCTTCAAATGCCATACCTCCAGTTAAAGCCCCATCACCAATAATGGCAACCACCTTATAGTCTTCACCCTTTAAATCTCTTGCCTTTGCCATCCCTAATGCAGCGGAAATAGAAGTTGAACTATGTCCTGTTTCAAATACATCATGGGGACTTTCTACACGTTTTGGAAAGCCACTCATTCCACCTAATTGACGTAGATTTTTAAACCCTTTTCTTCTTCCTGTTAAAAGCTTATGTACATAAGCTTGATGCCCTACATCCCAAATAAATTTATCCTTTGGCGAATCAAACACATAGTGAAGTGCAATGGTTAATTCTACCACTCCTAAATTAGAAGCCAAATGTCCTCCTGTCTGAGAAAGGGACTGAATTAAAAAGCTTCTTATGTCCTTTGCTAATTCATCTAATTTTTTAGTATCTAATTTCTTTACATCTTCTGGACTATAAATAGTCTTTAGTGTCTCTAACATAACTTTGCCTCTTTTCATCTATCAAATAAAAATAAAGCTAGAGAATTTTTACATTGTATTCTTAACTTTTATTCTTAATTTGTTCTTACTTAACTTAATAAAAAAGACAATCCTAGCAGATTGCCATTTACTTCTTTTTACTTTTAAATAGATGTTGTACATAGTATATAACAACACCTACATAATAAACAATATATCTCGCTCTTGCAATGGCAAATCCTTTTCCAATGGCTTTCCCACCTACTGTGACAGCCGCAACAAATCCGCTCATTGCAATAGATAGTAAAATAGACTTCATGCCAAAGCCCTTTTCTAGCGCAAGTACAATAGCTGCACCTGTACTTCCTGAAATAATCCCTGCAATATCGCCTATGACGTCATTAAATAAATTGGCCACCATAGGGGCATTTCGAATCAGGATAATACTTTCCTTAGCTCCTTTGACTTTAGAGGCTGCCATAGCATGAAAAGTTGTTTCATCCACAGCAACTACTGCATTACCTATTCCATCACATACAATCCCTATGACAATAATGCCTATTAGCATCAAAAAAGCCATTAATAGAGGTAAATCTGCTAATAATACCTCAAATATATAACTAAAAAGCATAGCAACTGTAAAAGTACCACCAATAATAATCCCAAATGTTCTTTTACTTTGTTGACGAACTCTCACCATTTTGAATTTAATCTTTTTAGGCATTTTCATTGCTCCTTCATGTCAACTCATCACCCACTTCTCAAAAATCGAGATAATAATGTTTGTAAATTTTGTGGCATATAGTCTAGCAGGTTTTCCCAAGTCTCTACTCTTTTGTCACCAAATGAGCGGTTTCCCTTTAAAAAGACTTCTAAGCTAGGGCTTAGCGCCAGATCGCCTTAGAGCCACACTGTAATCCAAACACTACCTGCCTTGGCAACGGTCTAGGAGTTTTCCTCAAACAACCTATAATGCTTCTATCCTCTTTTGCGAATCAGGTTTCTATTCACAATCTAGTAAGAACTTTGGCCGAAGTCCCTACTAGTAAATGAATGTCCCCCTTCCTTCACTCAAGGAAGGCTACTCTACCCACAGCTAACACCGCATGGTAGGTTTCATCCTAAGTCATACATTATCCCCATAGGGATAAGCACAAGTATAGGTCTCCACGGTAAGAGGGTCAACGCCCATATGCCCTTATGGATCGCCCACAAACCTTAACCCCCAGTATCAACCCATAACGGGGCGTTACAAGCCAACACCAGGAACTTCATCGATATGCCCTTAAACGGATTTTTAGGCCCGTCTTCAAAACACAACAGGTTGACTAGAATACCGCATCTCATTCTTTGAAAAGTGCGTCATCAGTCGCTTGCATTCATTATAACAACTTCAATTTTAATTTTCAACATAACTACCAGTTAATAACAAAATGTCAATTAACCGAATGCTAAAATAGCTACTACAAAGCCTAAGACACCACCTGCTGCTACTTGTAGTGGCGTGTGTCCTAATATTTCTTTTAAACGTTGCTCTGGATTCAAATCTGGGTTTTCTAACACTTCAATAATCTGATTGATAATTGCCGCTTGCTTTCCTGCTTCTAAACGCACATTTGCAGCATCATACATGACTACAAAACTTAAAACCATGGCAATGGCAAAGTAGGTACTGTCATAACCATGTACTTGTCCTGCACTAATAGCTAAACTCATTACAAAGGCACTATGAGAACTTGGCATCCCGCCAGAAGCCCACATTTTGCGCCAATCTAGACGATGTTCTTGCCATAAAGTGAAAATCACTTTTAAAAATTGTGCAATAAACCAACTGGTAATGGCTACCCCTAAAATTTTATTTTGAAAAAGTTGTTCTATTGGATTCATCTGTCCACCCTCAGTTTCTTCTCTTTATAAGTTGTTTCGCTAACTCCTCTAAAACATTGGTGTCTCCTGGAATTTCTTCAAGAAGCTTAACTGCCTTTTGGGTAAGCGTTTCTGCAATATGATAACATTCTTCTACGCTATAAAAATTTAAGTACGTATTTTTATGATTTTTTTGATCGCTATGGATAGGTTTTCCTAGTTCTTCCATAGTTGATGTTTGATCTAAAATATCATCTACAATTTGAAAAACCTTCCCTATATACGTTCCATAAGCTTCAAACAAACTCACTTCTCTTGGAGAAGCACCACCTAAGATAGCACCTATTTTAGTAGCCGCTGCTATCAGTGCACCTGTTTTGTTAAGGTGAATAAGATCTAATGTACTTTGATCAATCACCTTATTTTCACTGGCCATATCTAAAATCTGTCCACCAATCATACCTGATGAACCACTTGCCTTGCTGAGTACATAGGTGGCATATACCTTTTCCATACTTTCACTCTTTAATGCATCTTCAAGCATTAAAGTAAAGGCATCATTTAAAAGGGCATCTCCTGCTAAAATAGCTGTCGCCTCTCCATATACCTTATGATTCGTTAACTTCCCACGACGGTAATCATCATTATCCATAGCTGGCAAATCATCATGAATCAGGGAATAAGTGTGAATCATTTCTATCCCACAAAGATAGGCATCAATCTCACCTTTTCCACCTACAGCTTCATAGGCAAGTTGCATTAAGACAGGACGAATACGTTTTCCCCCTGCCCTCAGACTATATGCCATGGCCTCATAAAGCATTTGAAAAGGATTTTTCCCACTAGGTAATAGTTTTTCTAATTTCTCATTTACCATTTGGGTATAATCAGCAAAATCCTTTGCCATTATTCTTCCCCCTCTTCTAGCTTTTTATAATTTGCTTCTTCATACACATATATTTCCTGTTCTGCTTTTTTGAGTACATCCATACAATAAGCAGCTAAATCCATTCCTTTTTTATATTCTGCAATACTTTCTTTCAAGGTAATTTCTCCATTTTCTAGGCGTCTTACACTCTCTTCTAACTCAGAAATTGCCTTTTCAAAGTTTTTATCCGCTTTTTTGGCCATTCAAACTCTCCTTTTCACACACTTGCACAGCGATATTCCCATCTGTTACTCTTACGCTCAGTAATTCACCAAGTTCAACATCAGCTATCTGCTTTATAATTTTATCCTCTTTCATCGTTAAGCTATAACCCCTTTTTAAGGTATTAAGAGGGGATAATTGTTCTAGCTTATGAATTGCTAACTCATAGCGTCTTTCACCTTTTGTAAGCTGCTGCTTATACGCCATCTGTAAGGCACGAGAATAATCCTCTACTTCTTGCATCTTCATTTTATAAAACGTATCCTTTTTGGCATAAACAGGACGACTTAATAGATAACTTAATTGATCTTTTGCCGCCTTCGTCTTCTCTTCTATACGTTTTCTAATAGAACGCTGATAACTATTAATCAGCTCGACTAGTTCACTTCTAGAGGGAACCACCATTTCTGCTGCTGCTGAAGGTGTAGCTGCTCGCTTATCACTTACAAAATCAGAAATTGTAAAATCTACTTCATGACCTACAGCTGAAACAATGGGAATCTCCGATTCAAAAATAGCTCTTGCTACTTCTTCTTCATTGAAGGCCCATAAGTCTTCTATAGATCCTCCACCGCGCCCAAGAATAATCACATCTACGCGTCTTTCTCTATTGGCCAGTTCAATAGCAGCAACAATTTCTGGGATAGCCAATTCACCCTGTACATGGGTAGGATAAATGGTGAATGGAATACTTGGATTTCTCCTCTTGGCCACTTGTAAAATATCCTTTACAGCTGCCCCTGTACGGGAAGTAATGACCCCTACATGCTTTGGAAAGGCTGGTATAGGCTTCTTATAAGCCTCATCAAAGAGGCCCTCCTGCATCAGCTGCGCCTTAAGACGTTCAAATTTCTCGTAGAGTAATCCTTTTCCTTGTTTTTCCACATCTTGTACATAAGCTTGATAGGCACCTGTCTTCTCATAAATGGTGATACGTACCCTTGCATAAATCTTCATGCCTTCTGTTAGACGAAAGGCTAAACGCCTTACATCTCTCTCAAACATCACCGCATTAATACTTGCCTTGACGTCCTTAATGGTGAAATAAACATGTCCAGATTGATGGTATTTGCAGTTAGAGATTTCACCTTGTATCCATAAATCATTTAGCATGTAATCTTCTTCTATCAGTCTACCTACATATTGATTGACTTCCCACACCGATACAATCTTTCTCTTCATTTTTACGCCTCGTTTGTCTTAGTGATACTTCCTAATACACCATTGATAAACTTTGGTGACTTTTCTGTACTAAATGCTTTTGCAATTTCTATTGCTTCATTAACAGCGACTCTTACAGGAACCTCTGTATAACTCAGCTCATAAATCGCTAAACGCAAAATACTAAGGTCAACTTTGGCAATTCTTGCAAATGACCAATTCGTAGCTGCCCCCATAATCTTTTCATCAATTTCTTGTAAGTGCTCATAAATGCCAAAGTAGGTGTCTTCAATAAACTTAATAATCGCTTTATTATTATTTTTTTCTTTATTATCCATCTCATTAATCTTATCATATAAAATACGTTCTCTATCCTCTTCTGGATGGAAATTTCCTTCATATAGCATTTGCATAATGAGCTCTCTTGCATTACGTCTAGTCATTTTGTCCTCCTTATGAATAAAGCTAACCTCCTAGTGGAAGTCAGCTAGTGTTACATGTATTATACTTCTTGTCCCTTGTCAAATTGTACGCCTACAACGTGAACATTAACAGAAGCTACATTTAATCCAGTCATTGTTTCTACTGAATTTTTAACTTTTTGTTGCACTTCTAAACATAGTTTTTGAATTTTAGCACCATATTTTACTATAAGTGCAAGGTCAATAAATACTTCTTCTTCGCCTACTTCTATTTTAACACCTTTTGGTTTTTTCTTACTGCTAATAGCTTGTTGTACAAACTCTGCTTTAGTAGGCGCTGTTCCACTCACACCTTCTACTTCTGATGCAGCAATCTCTGCAATAACTGCAATCACATCATCTGCAATTTGGACTTGGTCCATATCATGAGTCGTTTCTAATCCAATAATTTTTTGCTCGTCCATATTTAGTACCTCCTATAGGTTATCATCTATCTTATGGTCTTATTATATACAAAAATACCATGTCTTGCAATTTTATTTTATTTGATCATACAAAAATAACAAATATAGGAAAAGGCTCTTGTTTCCTATAAACAAGCGCCTTTTCCTACTAACTATATTAAAATTTATTGAATCAAACTTCAACCCTATTGATTATCCATTATTTCTTGGCAATGCCATTAAGAGGTGTAATATTAATTTTGCTCACACTATAACCTGTTTTGCGATTAACAATCTCCTCAATTTGTGCAATATCTGTATCTGTAAGTTCAGCTTTATTGACCACTACATCTACAGTATCATCATCAATTCTCACATATACCTCTTGGAAGCCTTTTGCACGAAGTAGTGCTTCTGCACTACTTTCCTTTTCAATTCTTTCTTGAATTTGTAGAAGGTTAGCTGCTGCTTTTGCTTTGCTATCTTGATCAAGAGCCTCATTGGCTACATATTGACTTAACTGTTCAATTTGTGCTGCACGACTTTGTTCTCTTAGTAGTTTTTCCTCTGCAAAATAATTCACATCTAAGCTTTTACTTGCTGCTACATCTGCTGAATCTACTAATTCTTCATCTTTCTTTGTAATCGTAGCAGTAAAAATTTCACTGGTATTAGCCTCAGCTACTGTAAGCTTATCATCCTCATTCGTATTTTGTTGGGGTTCTATACTTTGCTCAGCAGTTGCCACTTGTTCTGGATTTGTTACTTGTTCTGCATTAGTTGCTTGACCTGGATCTGCACTTGCTACTTCATCATAACCTGAAAATAAATCAGTTTCTTCTACTGCATTTTCTCCCGTAATCGTATTATCTGCTACTTGATTTCCACTTTGTGTAATAGGTGATTGCTGAGTATTGAGATAGGCTGCAATAGCAATCATAAAAACTAGGACTGTGATAATAATTTGATTCCTTTTTAAATTAAACATATAAATCCTCCTATTTTCTTTTTTCAACTGAAATTTTATGTACTGGAACATCTAAGAGTGCGGCAACAGCATTGGTCATACTCTCTTTAACCCCACTATCACTTGCCCCTTCAGCTAATATTAGTACGCCTTTGATTATAGGTTCATTTTGCTTAACCACATATGGCGTATTCCCACTTTGCAAGATTACCTTTCGGGTGGTATCATTTGTGTTATTTACCCGGCTGCCTCCTGCTTGGTCTTTTTCTTCACTGTGCTGTATGTTCATGGTAGTATCTTCTGCTAAGATCTTTTCTTCATTAGAAGCAATGGTAACCATCACATTAACTTCACCAACTCCCTCCATCTTTGATAACATGCTTGTAAGCCGTCTCTCTAATGTCTCCTCATAGCTTAGACTTTGCTTTGATTGACTACTACTTTGATTAGTAACAGGTATTTTTACACCTGTACCATTAGGACTTCCCATTGGCCAAAAGGTAATTCCTAGCACCAATATGACAAGTCCAAAGATTAGCCATATATACTTATTGCCTCTACCTTCTTTAGCCCATTTTGCAAATTTCTCTGTCATGCTCTCCCTCCTTTAATTCTTTTGTACTGTAATATGTATATTACAAACTTGTACATTATAGAAGTCACTAAGACAAGTTTTTATTTTATTTTTTAAATTCTCCTCATCCCCATCTAGGGTTTTGCTTTTATCTCCTATTTGAATCCTTCCTATTTCTATTTTGCCTTCTCTATTCTTTCCAATGGTTAAATCAATCCCCTGTAAGACATTAGCATCATAGCTCAGCTGCACACTTTTTACCTTCACATCAAAACTATTTTCTACTGTCGTTAGAATCCCCTCTTCGTAATATTTTTTGAGCACCTCTTCTTGGTTTTCTTTCTGCCTATTATATTCAGCCATAGCGTCCTCTCCTCCACCTAGACGTTCCTGATAATACTTCACATAATCATCGTAGTCATTATGCCCACCATTCACCAGCCCAATGAATGGCTGCAACATGGTATATACTAAAATACAACCTAAGATGAGCTTAATATATTTACGATAGGCTGAATCTGGAAAAATCATTTCTATAATAATGACAAAGAGCATCATCCAAATTAAAATCTGTAGATATTCTCGCATCTCATTCCTCCTAAGTTACATTAAATCCG
Organism: Bacillota bacterium; assembly: GCA_023436395.1. Classification (GTDB taxonomy): domain Bacteria; phylum Bacillota; class Clostridia; order Lachnospirales; family Cellulosilyticaceae; genus Cellulosilyticum. The sequence continues at coordinate 35,112 of JAEZJJ010000090.1, forward strand.
ACACTCATACAAATCGCTAAACTACATACACATAGAAGGGCTACAATCCCCACTGCACTCATAATGAATTCACAGCCCTTCCCTAATTTATGAGCAACAGTTGCCATCTTCTTATCTCCTAAGGGTTCAATCACAGCACCTGCTACTTGGTATACCACGACATAAGAAAAAATCTTGATAAGGGGTATACTTACTAGTATTAAAAGCCATATAATGACACCTGCCGAAAAAGTATTTTTGAGTAGCCCAGAGCATCCCATTAGAAATTCGGCTGCACCACTTACTGCATTCCCCACTACAGGAATAAACGCTGTAGAAAACTTTAATGCTGCCCTTTTCACTGTCATATCTGCTAGAGGCAAGGTTAAACGATAAATACTTAAAATCCCTATACTTAAAATTAAAATACCTCTTAGCGCCCACTTAATGCCTTTATAAAATAACTTAATAAACTGATCCACCTTAAATTCCTCGCTCATACTACTCACCACCTCTAATACAATTACCCAAATAATACACGGTAGCACTAGCACTTTAATCACATAAGTCGCCAAACTCAATCCCGTTATAATGACAGGTGCCATTGCTGCTGCGGAAACGGCATAACCTGTGGTACTCATAAAGGCAAGTAGAGCCGGAATACAGATATACATCACCTGTAGCATTTGGTCAATGGTTTGATGGGCAATCTGAATCATGGCTACAAAACTTTGTATCACACTTAAGAGAATCGCCATATAACACACAAAAAAACTTACCTTAATCGTATCCTTAGACTTAAAGGCACTGCTTAAAGTCTGAAGTAAATTACAGAGAATAACAATTAAAAGAAATCTTGCCCCTAGCTTTAGAAATAAGCCGATTTCTCCCAGAAACAAATGGCCTATCTGCCTTAAAATATTGTCAAGGGATAAATCTGCCTGTCCACTCATTAGCTTTGTCATTGCTTCTTTTAAATGAAATTGATTTAGCTGGGGTGCTTCTGCCTTAAGCTTATTCTCAAGCTCTCCAATCACTGACCAATCAAATAAATTCATACCATATTCTAATACCTCTTCTTTTTGTACCTGCACATCCTCCGCTTTCAAAGTCAGATTGCAGCAAAAAAATGCTATGAGTATAATCCCTATTCTCAGCAAGATTTTCTTTGGTCTCATCTTCCTCCCCCTCGCTCTAAATCAAATCTGTAATAAGTTCCACTAAAGCTAAAATCACAGGAGATGCTATGACAAAAATCATTACCTTCCCTGCTAACTGAATTTTGCTCCCAATAGCTTTTTCTCCTGCATCTTCACAAAGCTGGGCTCCAAATTCAGCAAGATAAGCAATCCCTACCACCTTCAGCACAATATTTAAGTAAGTATTGTCCATATTCATTTTCACAGCTAGATCTTTTACCACTGTAAACACACCATCTAATTGGCTTACTATGATACTCATAAAGATTGTAACGACTGCAATACGAATGAGATTCCCATACATTTTGCTATAGCCATCATAATAACTTACAAGCCCTATGAGTAAAGTTGCCACTAGACCAAATCCCACTAACTTCATAATCTCCATCCTGGTCCCCCCTTAACGTGCAAAGGTTTGTACCACTTGAAAAAATTCTCTAATATACTGCATCACAATGAATAATCCCATAATGACACCTACTACAGAAATAGGAAACTTCCATTCTTTGGCATCTGCCTTCTCTAGCAAAATATTAATGACGGTAATACAGATGCCCAGCCCTGCTAATTTAAAAATAATAGCAAAATCAATCATTTCCTCTCCTCCTATAATAAAAAGATGCTAATCCCTAAACCTATGAGCAGTCCTAAGGATTTATTTAACTTACTCGTCCTTTGATACTTCTCTTTCACCCCATGGGTTTGTGCTTTAAGTCCCTCTAATACCATTTCAATATTGCGCTTTTCCATATTTTTATCTAGATAACCACAAGCCCCACCAAAGCTATAAAGCAAGGCATAATCCTCAGCTTGTAAATGAAATGTCTTTTTTTGCGTATTGATGGCATTAATCCACATTTCTTCTAGATGGACACTTTCTCTTGCCTCTAAGCTTTGGGAGAAATTGAGCATAACTGCTTCTATCCCCTTGTTATTGGTTCTTTTACCCACGATGAGACAAGCTTCCTTTAAAGGCGTCAATCTATAGTCAATCTCTGCTTTAAGAAGTTCAAATAAATACATAAACTTCTCCAATTCCTGTATACGCTTCTTTTGATCCTCATCTAACCAGAAGCCACCTACAATACATCCTATAAATACTAGGGCAATGGCAAATACCTTCATTTCCCTTCCTCCTATCCTAATAGGCTTATGCCTCTCACACCATCTCTAATTGTCTCTAAGGTACATGGTCCTCCCCTATGAGATAAGACCACTAGACGTTCAAACATTCCCTTCTCTAAAAGTTCCTTTAAAGCAGGCCTTTTTAAGCATTCCTCGATGTTCTTGCCATGTACACTACAGATGAGACTGACACCTGCATTTAAAATTTCCTCTAATGCCATGCAATCTTCCCTGCTTCCAATCTCATCTACAGCAATGACCTGAGGTGCCATGGCTCTTAGTAACATCCGCATTCCTTCCACCTTAGGGCAAGCATCTAAAACATCTGTACGCTCCCCTAACCTATTTTGAGGGACCCCTTGATAACAAGCGGCTATCTCTGAACGTTCATCTACCACGCCTACTGTATATGGTCCATAACCACAAAAACCTTCACTTAACTGACGAATCACATCTCTTAGCAGAGTAGTTTTACCACAACCTGGTGGGGAAATAATCAAGGTATGATACACCCTGTCTTTATTCAAAATATAGGGCATAATCCCTTTACTACAACCAATCACCTCATGGGCAATACGAATATTCATACCACTTATGTATTTAAGTGTTTTAATTTGATTTTGTTCTAATACTGCTTTTCCCACTAACCCTACTCTATGTCCACCTTCTAAAGTGATAAAACCTTGTCTTACCTCATCTGCTAAAGCATAGAGAGAAAAGTCGCTCATACACTGTAAAATATCTGTAATATCCTGAGGTATTAGCCTTAAACTTTCCTTAGCCTTACATAGCCCTGACTCATGAATGCCCCATTCCTCTCCTTTTACCTTTAGTAAAACAGGTCCATTTGCCCTTAATCTGATTTCCTGCAAAGTAGCATAGGTCTCTGGGGTAAGCTGCTGCATTGCCCGTTTAATATTAGGTGGTAAAACTTTTAACAAACTATCCTCTTTCATTGCTTTCCTCCTTTGTACATGGATAATTTAATATATTCCAAAAGAGGACGAGTTAGAACTTAAAAAATGGCACAAAAAAATGCTCCTTCTAGGACCTGCCTAAAAGAAGCATTTGATAGAAGCACTTATGCTCTACCTGTATATTCACCTGTACGTGTATCAATTCTAATCACTTCACCTTGCTCGATGAATAATGGTACCATTACTTTTGCACCTGTTTCAAGAATAGCTGGTTTTGTAGCACCTTGTGCTGTATCCCCTTTAATACCTGGTTCAGATTCAACAATTTGAAGTTCTACTGAAAGTGGAGGCTCAATTGCGAATACTTGTCCTTGGTGAGAAGCTACTTTAACCATTTCGTTTTCTTTAACGAATTTTAAGCTATCACCTACTGTTGAGCCATTAACAGCGATTTGATCATATGTGTTAACATCCATGAAGTGGAATAACTCACCATCTGAATAAAGATATTGCATATCTTTACGTTCAATATGAGCTTTAGGTACTTTTTCACTAGGACGGAAAGTTCTCTCTACTACACCGCCAGTTTTGATATTTTTTATTTTACAACGAACGAAAGCCGCACCTTTACCTGGTTTTACATGTTGGAATTCAATAATTTGATAAATGTTACCTTCAAACTCAATTGTAACACCATTTCTAAAATCACCTGCTGAAATCATTACATTTCCTCCTAATTATCTTTTCTCATATAGTGTAAACTACATTATTAAAATTTTCAACGATTTTTTTACTTTACTTAATGATAATAAGGTCTTTTGGCGAATGAGTGAAATTTTCTATTCCTGTTTCTGTCACCACTACCATATCTTCAATACGTACTCCACCAAACCCAGGAAGATAAATGCCTGGTTCTACAGTCAGCACCATGCCTGGTTTAATCTCTTGCATCTCAGCTACTGAGAACCTTGGATTCTCATGAATTTCTATGCCTACAGAATGGCCAAGTCCATGACCAAAATATTCTCCATAACCTGCTTCTTTAATAATATTTCTTGCTACTGCATCTACTTCAGAGCCTTTCATACCTGGACGAATAGCTGCAAGAGCTGCTTTTTGAGCACGAAGTACTATTTCATAAATTTTAAGATGTTTTTCACTTGCTTCACCAATCACAATCGTACGCGTCATATCTGAACAGTAGCCTTCATAAATACACCCAAAGTCCATGACTACAAAGTCCCCTGCTTGTAACGTTTCTTCGCCTGGCTGGGCATGACATAAAGAAGACTTTGCTCCCGCTGCTACGATAGCAGAAAAAGATAATCCAGAAGCTCCATGACGTCTCATACTTTGTTCTAAATGGAGAGTAATCTCATTTTCTGAAAGTCCCCTCTTCCAATTAGCTTCAATAAAAGGAATGACTTCTTTAAAAGCTAAATCACCAATGGCTTCTGCTTTTCTTAACTTCTCAAGTTCATCTTCATCCTTTATTTGTCTTAGCAATTCTACACTTTTAGTAGTAGGTACCCATTCAAATGCTGCATGTCTACTCAGCTCTAAATAATTGCTATAAGTCGTATGTTGGGCCTCAAAACCTATACGTTTTACCCCTTCTTCCTCTGCACATGCTACAGTAGTTGCAAGTAGCCCTTTTTGTCCTTGATCCACACAAGTAAAGTCTGGTGCTTCTTTTGCCACTTGTTCTAGGTACCTAAAATCTGTCACAAGCATTAATTTTTTTAATGAAATATAGAGCATAGCATTAGAGCCTGTAAAACCACTTAAGTATCTACGATTTGCTTCACTACCTATCAGAAGGGCATCTAACCCTTCTACTTTCATGTAGTTACGTAAATTTTGTATTCTTTTATTCATGCTGTCATCTTCCTTTTCTGTATTAAGTAGTTATTGTGAGGTGTCCACAAAAAAAACATGCATGTTTTTTCTTCCAAATTCACACAACACTTACTCTTCTTTAAGTCGTTCCAAAATCATAGTGGTGACTTCTTCCACTGTTTTCCCCTCTGCTTCAATAATATATCTAGCTGACGCTTCATAAAGTGCCTGCCGCTCTTCATAACGTGCTTTAATTACTTCATAACTAGAAGCCAGTGGTCTTTTAGGATCCTCCCCAATACGCTTATATAAGGTATCACAATCATACTTTAAATAAAACGTATTTTTATTTTTAAGTAATGCTCTATTAGTTTCTGTCACGATAACACCACCGCCTGTAGAGAGCACCCCCACTTTCCTATCTAGTACTGCCTTTAAATAAAAAGCTTCCTGCTGTCTAAAATAAGCTTCGCCTTTAGCTGCAAATAAACTTGCTATGTCTTTGCCTAACATTTCTTCTATATAAAGGTCTAGGTCAACCCAAGTCTTTGAAAGATGAATTGCTAAAGACCTCCCTATAGTAGTCTTGCCACTTCCCATAAATCCTATTAAGCAAATGGTTTCCTCCATGCCTTCACCTCATGTCTGTTAATAATCTTGATTACTTCACTAGCCACTCTAAAGGTTCAGCTTGCCCCAAGTACAAGTTATACTCCGCTTGGCTTACTTTAAGCTTTACCCGCTGACTGGCTGTATCAAAGACCATTTCTGCCCCTGGTGTTTCCACCTTTAATTTGTTATCAACCGTTATATATATACTATCTATATAGCTCTTATCTACCAATTCCTCCATAATAGCCTCAGCTGTAGTTCCTGGATAGTTTCCAAATTCCGCTTTATATCGGTCAATATGCCTCTGTATCCCCTTTACTGAACTAATATCTGTTGTGATTCTTGCCTTCTGTGTGACTGTAGAAAACTGAGGTACTAAAATAGCTCCGATAATGCCCATAATTGTCACCACAATAATTAATTCTACCATGGTAAAGCCTGACTCAGACTTTAAACGCTTCATGATTCCCCCCACTATTATTAAAAACTTTTATATTTAACAGCTATTTTCCCTGTTGCAATATAAACAGTGATGTCCACATATTCATTAATTTCTTTGTTAATAAGCGTAATCGTTCCTGTCTTAGGTGAGGCCATAGATCCTCTAAAAATCAAATGCTTTCCTGTAATGTTATCTGGAATGTAGGTTCCTCTACTTAGGCGAATGGTATAAAGAGGCTTATTCACACCTTGCCTTACCAAAATTCTATTGGAAAAGCAGTAGACATTATACTGTCTCCCAGTCTTTACAGCTGCCTGCCTCACATAGACTAGTGCTTCTTCCACTTCTCTTACAGATGCTCTAAATGTCATTTTCTGAATGTCATTCACACTATTTAGGACGGTTCCAAGCGTTATACTTATAATAGCAATAACAACTACCAATTCTACTAGGGTATATCCTTTCTCTTTCATAGGTCACCTCCTATTAATACTCAGGTTTTTAATAGGATTGACTTATTAATTAAATATTATTCTTTTTATTCAAATACTTCTGATAACTTTTAACAACCTTTCTTTCTAATCCACGCTTTATTTTAGTCTTCCACTCATCCTTATCACTCACGGGTTGTACCAGAATCGTTTTAATACCAGCCATATTGCCACCGTATACATCCGTAAATATTTGATCTCCTACAATGACGGCTTCTTCCTTTTGACACGCCATAAGGGTAAGTGCCTTTTTAAAATTTTTTATGAATGGCTTTTGAGACTTATGGAGTGCAAAGACTTTTAGTTTTTCATTAAATCTAACGACTCTATCCTCTGTATTATTAGATACAAGAGTAATCTTAAAGCCTGCTTCACGAATCTTCTCAAAGAGCTCTATAATCTCATCATTAGGTTCTAGTTCATCATATGGAACTAGGGTATTATCTATGTCAAAGATAATACCCTTCATTCCTGCTTGCTTAAGTCTTTCTAAATCTAATTCATAAACGGAGGCTATGTACTCCGTTGGATATAATTTCTTGATCATCTGCTGCCTCGTATTAGGTTATTTTCTAGTTCTATTAGTTGGTAGGGACTATTTCTGTAGTAGGTGCTGCTTCCCCTTCTGGAGTTACCTCTTCTTCAATACTTCCCTTAGCGCTTTTGATTGACTCTGCTACACTAATAGGATTAGGTAGATCCTCCACCTTGGTCTTAGTTACTAATTCTTCAAGGGTCATATCTACACTCTTAGCTGCCTCTGCTAAAGCATCCTTATCTACACTATATTCCTGTGCTAACTTCATCACTGCTGCTTCATCCATACCACACTCATATTCGTATTGATCCGATGGCTTTATACCCATAAATTGCATAAATTCAACAGAACCACTTTCCATACCAACATAATACTTATAGCTATAATATACTACCTGATTATTGTTATGTAAAGCCTCTACAGGAACAGTTACTACAAAACGTGGTTGATGCATGGTGCTATAGATACTTGGCGTTACTTTAATGGTTTTTTCATTGGCTTTAAGTACTGCAATTTCATCTTTATAAGGATTCATCTCTTGACTATAAGCTGCCTTATAAGTAATAGGGTCAAACTTAAACTTTCCTTCAAAGCCTAAATCATCAAAAACTTTGCTAAAAGTCTCTACACTTGTACTATAGGCAGTTTCCATATAATCATAAACACTTCTAGGTTGTTCAAATAAAGTTACAAAAAACTTCTTCATCAATGTTTGCTCTACTTCTTTTGGCTCTACTTCAAAGGCTACACGTTTAATATACTGGGCATCTAATACTTGATTTTTATCCTTAGTAGCAACTCCCCAATCACTAGCTGTCTTAATACTTTCCACCTTTAATTTACTATCATTCTCTACTGTGAGCCAAAAATTCTGCTCTAGCTTCATTTCATCAGTGGTATTACTTGCTGAAAACAAATAAGTCTGTGTATTAAGTTTCTCCATGTTCACTCCCTGAAGACTCATAGGTACTGTGTCTGATACCGTTTTGATAAAATACCCCTCTGTATCACCCCAAACATAATCCTTAACAAACTGATTAACAGGATAACATTTATTCATAGTGGTAACGGAAACCTCATAGATTGTACTTTCTCCTAATTCCCTTGTAGATTTGATTTCTATCTTTTCAACCTCTCCCTCGCCACTTACAACATAATTATTAAGTAGTACAAACTTGGGTAAGTTAATCTGATCCTTAGTATACTGTACTTTAAGTCTATTTTTTAAACCATCAGCTAAATATTTGCCTAATTGATTATTAATAAAACTACTATAATCCTCTATTGCATTTTTCCCATAGTCTGTATCGGTGGTCATATGTTGTTGATTTAAAATTAGCAATTGCTCATCTGTAAATGAAAAATAATCTTTAAAAAAGTTTTCAAAGTCTTTCTCAACAAACTTATTTACCTCTTGTTGTTTAGCTATTTCCTGTGTTGGTTCTGGAATAGCTTGCTCTATAGGGGTATTATTCCCCTTTCCACATCCTACTGCTAAAGTCAGCAAGACGACAAGAATTACGATTTCTATTTTCTTCATCCTTTACTCCCCTTTCTATCTCATTACTGTATTTTTTTAAGTGACTTAATAGCAACTTCTATGCCTTCTGTGCTTACTTCCAAGATAGATTTATTAGTATATTTTAGGACTTTCTTAGTATTAGGAGCCTGTGCTGCCATAATATTTCCTAATGCTGATTCACTATAGTTTGTCATATAGAGCATATCTAAAACGCTTCTATACAACGCATGATTTTTTACTGATATATCAAGAATAATATCTGGATCATTTTGAATAGTTACATCTCCATCATTAACTATAATTCCTGCATAACTTCCTTCAAAAATCCCTTTTCGGTCATCCACTCCAGGAGTAGGCATCGTTGTAGGACCTCCTGCAATTACCGTTCCTATTATGGTTAAGCCAGCTTTAAACTCTATAGGACCTTGACTAATAATTATACCTGTGAACTCACTTTTGCCTGATTCACCGAATTTAACAACAAGTGGCTTGTCACTAATATTAATGATAATACTTGGATAAGGTTTATAATTCCCATCCCCTTCATCTACATAAAACTTTGATATATCTACCTCTTCCCCTGTAGCTGCTGTTGGTTTTACTACAACAATAGGTGTTGCATAGCTCCATTCATTTGTAGATGTTGGCATAACACTTGTTTTTAAAGCTGTTGCAAATGTCTCTGTTACTGGTAAACTACTTTCAAACTTCTGATATAAAATTGAACGCATCACTGTCATATAGCCCCGTACACCTCTGAAATTATTAGTAGGCACTAAACCTGATATTTCTTTTACAGTCCCTATTGCAGTTCCTGCATAATAGGTCGCCAAGCCTGTAATAACAGTTTGAATATTGGTCGCATCAGTACTAGTTGTGGCATTTGTTACAAGAATTGAGCTACTACCTTGAAACAAAAAGTCAGCTGCATCCATTTGGTTATTACCTAAAGTTCCTGTACAACTCTGACCTTTTTTTTCAGCATTTGGAGTACTAGATGTATCTATTCCTGAAACTTTTGCAACTGCATAAGTTTTTGCAAAGTTTGTTTTAATTTTATTACTTGCAATAAAATCATAAAAAGGGGAAGTACTCTCTAGATACTTAGGGTTATTCGCATTGTCATTTACATCATGATTAGTTTTATACCCTTCATAAGAGGCTAACCCATCAAATGGCTCCCCTATGCTTTCCCATAACTTAAGAGGTTTTTGACCTTCAGCTATTGTGATATATGGTTGACCTGCTACTAACATCCGTTCAGCTGTAATAAGGCTTCCAGGTCCTTGGGAGAAAACACCGCTACTTTGATTAGGATCAATACCAGTAGGTGTGGCATCAGTACCACCATTCACACCGAATAGAGTATGACTTACATTAATTTCCCCTCCATTTACCCAACGATCAATCATTACATCATTATCCACCATTACATTTCCTTGTACAGTAATTTGAGCACCTTGTACCTGGTTATCGGAAGAAAAAGGACTTTGATTATCCGAACCTACATAGAAATCATCTACAATTCCAAGTGTATAAGCAATTAAATTTCCAGTTACAGTAATGTTTCCACCACCATCATAATCTCCTCCCCAGCCAGCTGTTGCCAATACATTTCGGGTAGTATAGAGATTTCCTGTCACATTTAATTTACCACCATTTAAAACAATTACCCCCCCATTTTGATCAGCTTCCGGATACTCATTTGTGCCAAACTGCGCAATATTAGGGGTCCCTCCTACATACATATCACCTGCCACATTTAACTCGCCACTATCACTTACCACTACATCTGAATAACAGATTAAAGCACTTTTCAATATTTCTGGCACAACAACCTTGCTACCATCACTGGGTTCCTTAGCAAATTCATACTTTTCATGAATCTCATTGTTAATCGTAGCTGGTAATATAATTTCTATAAGTCCTTCTACAGTTTGCTTATCATAAATCTCTGAACCCTTCTTAGTAGTCGCTGTTGTAATCACTCTAAATTTAGGATCATCTTCATTATAGTAAGTCCCAGCTACTGCCTTTTCATCTGTAATCTCAATTTCAATCTGCGTTACATAGTCACTGGTTAAGCGATCACTTTGCACTGTATAAGTGATTGTATTAGTTTTATAGCTATCTTTTAAATAAGTATAAAGCTCCTTACATATTTCCTTTCGTAGTGTTGTATTATCTACCTGAATCTTCGTTGTATTATGCGTAATGCTAGAGTCTTCGCTAATCAACTTGGTAATATAGCCATTTGAAGAACTATTCATTTCCTTAACAATTTTAGTTAATTGAGTTTCTACGGCTTTATTCATGGTATCTACTTGTTTTTCCATAGCTGATTTAGCTAGATAATATGTATTACTTGTATTACGATTGAGTATGGCTAGATTGAACTGCATTCCTGAAATACTACCAGCTGTAGCTACAATTACCATAAGGACTAGTAAAATAATAATGGTGATGAGCATTGCACTTCCGTCTTCTTTCTCCTTATGAGCAGTTATTAACTTTTTCATGCTATCACCTCCTTTGATACGCTGTTATATCATAACTAAACACATCTATAAGTTTCTTAACAATTTTACCTGGTGTTCCTAAAACAGGGTTCTTCTCCCTTACAATGATTGCAATCAAATAATTCTCAAAGGTATTCATATCATCAATACGGACAATGCTACTTTTTCCATTTTGCTTATCCAATGCTACAATATTAAATTTTTCATTAATATTATCAATACTCTCAGACTCAAGAGCATTTTGCTTAACAACTATCAACTGGTCAAAATCTGTATTATTAATAAACTTAAAGGTTAATGCATCATAAGTTGTCAGTGTAGCCATTGTACTATCTCTTAGTAACGCTCTAATATCTAATTCAATAATACTTCTACAATCTGCTGAGGTGAAAGTCGTTGCATCAGCTCCATTTTCAATATAGAAGGTATAGCCCACATGACTACCTGCTACATCTTTAATGGTATCTATTTTATTTATCTTAATAGCTTTATTTCCTTCTCCACTACTTTCACGCCAGTTCTCTATATCTGTTACTGTTGGTGGTACAGTATTAACATCTGTCTTAAGCGTAATGGTATTTTTATCCGCAACCTTCTTTGCACCTTCGCTAATACTTTGATTAGGTACATAATCTAATGTATTATCTTTAAAAATCTTAAACATTTCATCAGTTATTTCAAAAGTAATAGGATTCACAATTCCTGTATATTTACTTGCATTAAATTGGTAATTAGTATTGCTATCTGTATATAACTTAGCAGCCTTGCCAATAGTACTTGCATCCAAAGTAAATTTCTTAGTACTCACGCCCCCAGCTACAAAAGAAAGATCGTTTATACGCCATATTGCCAGTTCATAGGCATAATCCGTTGTATTATAGCTACTATTTAGCGCATTTGTGTCTGTCCCTTTGAAGAAACTTGTCATAGGTGCGCTACCTCTACTACTTACACCAGAACTTAAATCTACCAGATAATTACATATACCATCTTTATCAATGGCATTATAACTACTTGTAGCAACTCTATTGCCTATAATTTTTTGTCTTAAAATAATATCATTTGTTACTTGCACCTTTACATCTTCTAGCATTTTTTCTGCATAGGCAGTAGCTTCATTAATAGACTCTGCTGTCACCTTAGTTTTTAGAGAAGACAAAAAAGAAAAGCAAATAGGGCCTACAATCAAGGCAACCACGGCGAGACAAGTTAATATTTCTACAAAAGTAAAGCCTTGTTCATTTTGTTTATATATTCTTAACATCATTTCACATCCCTACTTATCTTTAACTCACTCTAATATTCCCCTTAGTCTGCCCTACCCTTACTTGCTGATCTGATTCATTAAATACATGAATGTTATCTAGCATAGAGCCACTCACCTTAACTTCCATAATCTGTGAGGTATAGTTATAGACATAAACATGTACATTAGGCATAACCTCTTCTAAGGATCTCATAGTAGAAATAATATTAAGTCCTGGATTAGTAATTGGCATATCTACTGAGGTTTGCTTAACATTACCATTCTCATCTTCAATACTCATTTCATAGCCATCCTCCCTGACCACAATGCTAATATGCGTATTGGCTTGAGAAATCAACCCCACATATCCCCCTTCTCCCGGTCCTGATAACTTATAGGTATCCCCAGATGTAAATATATCACCTACTCCTAAATTAAAAATATTAGCTGCCGTAACACGATTTGGCTCTTGAATTTCAATAGGTTCATTTTGGCTTACCGAGGGACTCACCTCATCTTCTGATTTTATAACACGCTTAAAGTTATTCTGATTTTTTACCGTCAAGTCAAAGTTAGGTTGGTAAATCTCATCTACCTTCTCTTCGTTGACCCTAGTATACATAGTCAATCTAATTTTAGCTTCTACAAGTTGTGTGAAATCTTCCCCATAGTGTTCTTTATAAGGTAACACTTCTTTCCCTTTTGTATCTTGAATAGCATTATCAATAGTAAATTCTTTTACATTAATAATCTGATAAGACGCATTAAGGCTATCGACAAAATCTCGTATATCCCTATACCTTCCTACAAAACCCAGTTCATATGTATTCTGGATAATCATATCATCCTTAGTTCTTGTTCCTTCCTCCTCTTTTTCCATCTTAATACTAATTTTCATAAAATCTTTAAGTCCCATATATCTAAAAAAATCCATAGTTTCCTTGCTAGTAGCTGTAAAAATAGGAATCGTATTCAGCATCGCCATTTTCTTCGCAGTTACTAACTCTAATTCCTTTTGTGTCTCTGGCAACATTCTAACACGTTCCTCTAACTGTGCAATTCGACGCTCGATAGATATAATCTCAGTTTTACCTTTAGTAATTTTATCTTTATCATCTTTAAAAACTGTTAATAAATATCCAATTTGTGCCCCTACTACCACTAAAACAATAATAGCAAAAATGACATTTTTAATTGATTTCACTAGTTAGTCCCCCCTTCAGTTCCTTCTGCTGGTGGTATTGTTTCTGTTGATGGTGCTACTTCTGATGATGGGATAGCTTCTGTCTCTGATATAGTAACTACAGGATTTTTCACTTCTATTACATATTTATATACTCCTAATTCTTTATCATATTCTCCCTCATAATATATATTTCCTACTCCATAAGCACTTTCGAGGATTGTTGCATAATTTATAATAGATTCTAATTCTTCAGATGACCCCTCTATCTTTATTCCCTTTTCGCTATTTCCTTCACCTACTTCTGTTTCTTTTCCAGTATTTTTTTCACCTGGTTTTATTTCCATTTTATCAATTACTATTCCTATAGGTAAACGACTTGTTAAGCTATCTAACACTCTACCACTCACAAAATTTTCTTGTTTTAAGTCCCCGTACTTATTTACCCATTGCTCTACATCAGCTTTAGCAACCTCTAACTCTTGAATCGTCTTATTTACATCTGCAAAGCGACTATCATTCAATTTATTACTTATTTCTTCAAGTTGTTGTTGCACCTTCTTTTCCTCTAATTTAGGTGGAATAGCTATCCCACCTATAAAGGCAAACACTTCTAATACTAATACTACACTTATGATAATTTGTACAAATTTAACTTGCTCAGCTTGTATGTATTCTCTAGGTAATAGATTTATTCCCTTGACTCTTGCCCTCATACTTGACCTCCTTATAATCCGTTAATAGCACCTAAGATATTGACAAAGAACCTAGCATAATCATCAAATTCAATTCCCTTACTATCTGTTACGGTATCAAATCTACTTAGTTTCTCTGTAGGAATATTAAGTGCATCTCTAATATATCCTCTAATCCCTTTAATGTTTGCTCCCCCACCTGTTAAATAAATCTTCTTTACCACACCAGTACTATAACTAGAATAATAGAATTGTAAAATACGCTCTACTTCTGATACAATATTGTACTCAATCTCTGGTCGAATAATGCCTGATAGGTAGTCTTCCTCAGCTTCTCCTTGTATCTTCTGAGCCACCCCTGATTCATTAATAATCTCATTAATATGCTCTACCCCAAAATCAATTATTCTTGTTAAAATTGACTCTTCCTCTGATACAATAGTGGCCGTAGTGGACTTACCACCGATGTCTAATACCATTACATGTTTAATTCCCTCATAAATCATACGTGAATTAGCATTAAAGACATAACCTAATGCCTCTGAAGGAATACTTATTAAGATAGGTGTCAATTTTAAGCTTTTCACTAAAGCTGCTACTGGTAAAACGACAGTATTGGGTGCAGCTACTAGTACTAATTTATTTTTTACTACACCATTTTCTTCATACTCATCTGTAATTTTAAAATCTATTTGATATTGACCCCTCTCTACTGGTAAGTAATCTTCTGTTCTAATTTCTAGTAATTGTCTAATCACCTTCTCTGGTTGTTTATCCATTATAGCATTTCTAATAATTATATTACTACTTTGTACAATGACAACTACTTGTTTTGCATTATAACGTTTAAGTTTTAGTTCTTCTGCAATCACCTTGCGAATAGGCTCAATATTACTTATAACACCATTATTAATAGCATCTATAGGTGTATCTAATAGAGAAAATTTCTGTACATCTAAGGTGATCCCTTTCTTTACAACTTCAATTATTTTTATATTACTACTCCCAATCTCTAGACCCATTATGCTTCTTGCCATGCACTCACCTCTTTCAATTTCTTTACACATAACTTCATTTTACTTTGATATTTTCATATCCTTCTTATGCTCACCAAATGTAACCCCATTCATATTTATGGACCTGGAGCTGGCGTTGCTCCTATCAACCTTTCTTTATAAGTTAATGACTCTATAAATCTAATTGTCACTTTAGATCTATTATTAGATTCGCCAGCTTTATGAAGCGTACACACAAATTCCACTAAATCTGAATCTTTTTTTTGCGTAACTTTTATATTCTGTATTTGATCTGAAACTACTTTGCTTGTTCCTCCGGATATATATTCTAGTTTTAACAACCCTTGTCTAGCTATGGGTGGTGTATTGGTTCCTATTTTTAATTGACTACTATCTCCTTCAATACTTTTCAAATCCCCCGTAATATCACTGCTAGGATTTCCAGTTCCTGTAAGCACTTGAATAATACTATCATCTTGTGTCGTAATTTTTATTTTTTCCTCTTGCCTTATATAATTTTTAATGAAACTCTGTATTGCATCAGCTTCATTGTTAAGCATAACCTGTTTATCCATTTGTAAAAATTCTGCATAGGTATTACTAAAGAACCCCCATAGTGACTCTAAGAGAATGGCGAATAATATGAAGCATACGCATATTTCTAACAATGTAAATCCTCTACTATTTTTTTTCATAGCCTCCCCCTTTTCTATGGCATAAATGTTACACTATAGCGCCCTGATAAACCATCATACCTAATTTCCGCATATTCATTAGTGCCATCATACTCCACCTTAATAATTAAATAATCTGCTTGCTTTGTTGTAGCTGTAGGATCTATTAGTTTTCCTCCCTGATAACAGATTTCAGTTTCACTTCCATAATCAGTCCCATCTTCATTCTTACTACTTGCCTTTACAATCGTATATGTAATATTAGGACTAATATCATCTTTGTCATTATTCAGTTTCCCATCGCCTGCTCCTTGGATAAGCTTCGGACTGATACTATATTGATATCTATTGGTTATTGTTAAGGTGTATGGTTCACTCGTCACTATAGCTTGTTTATGCATTATAACTAAGTCCCCACATAAACTATCTGCTGCTTTTCTAATCTCTTGCTTATACACCATCTTCATGCTGGGTATAAGGGCTACGCCTAAAATACAAATCAATACCATAACAATGGCTAATTCTATTAGTGTAAAGCCACACTCTCTTCTTTTCACCTCATCCCACCCCTTCACTATAGGTTAAATAAACCTAAATAGCTTGCTAACAACTGATTTCCCCCTATTATTACAATGAAGGCCCCTAAATTTAAAAATGGGCCTAGGGGGTAAGGTTTGCTAGACTTCCTTATTTTCAATAGGATTAAGCCAAAAATGCTAGCTCCTATACATGAAATAACAATCATTAAAAAAAGATAATTCAAACCTATGAACAGGCCAATAAAGCTCATAAGTCTTACATCTCCATAGCCTAAGCCCTCCTTTTTTAATAACCATTGTGAGCCATAGTACACTAACACAAAAAGTCCATAACCTATAATAGCACCCAATAAAGCCTCTACTAATATGTACCAATTATCTAGTATTAAACTTTGTGCTAAACGTTCCATCAAGCCTATGCCTATTCCCCATCTAATAATACTAGTAGGTAATAACATATAGTCCCAGTCAATCATTGTCAGTACAAGGGCAAAACAAAAAAATGTTATAACTATTAAAGTCTCTATACTATAACCATATCGATAATAAATCAGCCAGAATCCTATACCTGTTAAGAGTTCAATACACATATATCTTGATGAAATAGGTTGTTTGCACTGTTTACATTTTCTACCTAAAACCAAATAACTTATTACAGGAATAAGCTCTAAGGGACCTAATACATGGCCACATTTCATACAATGGGAGCGCGGAAAGCTAATACTTTCCTTCTGAGGAACACGATAAATACAAACATTTAAAAAACTACCAATTACTAAACCTAGTATCCCAACAATCATATATATATATATATTCATAATTTCCTTTCCTTTTTTAAAATAAGCAGATATCCCACAGAATATCTGCTTATTTTATTAGTGTAATTTACCTTTCTAGCTTGGAGGTACAACCCACTCACTTCTAGTTGAGGCATCAATTTGACTTAGCGCTTTCTTTGCACCTGCTGCATCTGTTGCACCTGCTAGGTTTAACTTCATCGCTCCAGTGGCAGAATCAAAACTGATATCAGCTCCTGGTACCTGTAATTTCATGGTTGCTTCAAAATAATTTGAAGTTGAAAATGAAGTACTTAACCCTGCTAAATTAGTTGCAGCAGGCCAAGAACCTTGCTCAGCTTTAAATGCTTCAGCAGTTCTCTTAATTGTTTTAGTTGTGGCAATATCTGTACTTATTCTAGCTTTCATAGACATTGTGCCAAATGCTGGTACAAGTAACGCCCCAATGATTCCCATGATAGCTACTACGATGATAAGTTCAACCATGGTGAAACCTTTCTCATTGCTTCTTTGTTTGTTCATTGTATTCACTCCCTTATATTTTTAATATATAGTAAAGCCAAGTGGCATTTACACCATTTTACATTGCAGCCGTTGCTGCTGCAAAGGTAGGTAACATAATAGCTAGCATAATACCGCCAACAATAATAGCTACAAATATAATCATAATCGGTTCTATCAGCATAGTCATACTATCTACAGCTATTTCTACTTCTTCTTTAAAGTACCCGCTAATCTTCACTAGCATCTCATCTAAAGCACCACTTTCCTCCCCTATACTAACCATACTCATCAGAATAGGTGGAAATATAGTACTGCCACTAATTGCATCTAATAAACTACTTCCTTGCTTGAGCATTTCAATTGCCCTATTCATTTCTTCTTCTGCCACAGCATTGCTCATGACACGCTTAGTAATCTCCATAGCTTGCAACATAGGAATACCAGATTCTACTAGCATAGACATCGTACTGGAGAAGGTGGCTGATAAATTCTTTTTATTCAAATCTCCAAAAACAGGTAGTTTTAAACTTAGTCGATCTAAAGTCCTCCTAATGGCATCCACCTTTTTCATATTGAGAATAATAACTGCTAACCCAATAGCTCCAGCAAGTAAAAATCCCCATTCATTTACAAAGAAATCACTAATAGCCATAACAATTTTAGTAGGTACAGGGATTTCAGCCCCTGTATCTCGCAATAAACCTAGAAAAGCTGGTACTACCTTCATCATCAGTATGACTACTACTACGACGACTATACATAAAACAATAATAGGATAAGTAAGCGCCTTCTTTACCTTTTTAACGATACCCATTTGGTTATCAAAGTGCTCTACTGCACGGTTCATAACTTCATCTAAGTTACCTGAAGCTTCACCACAAGCAATAAGATTTGTTAGAATATCTGGGAAAATCTTTTCATCTTCTACTGCTTCTGAAAGTGTTTTCCCTTCACTTACTCCAGCATGAATATTATTTAGATGAGCTTTAAGTGTCTTATTGCTACACTGTTGACTGCAAATTTCTAATCCTTTAGCAATACTAATACCCGCTTGAATCATAGCTGCAAATTGCTTACAAAAGAAATTAATATCTGCCATTTTGACCTTTGATTCAAAAAGTTTAATGTCACTATTTAACGCTGTTTTTTTCTTAATGGATTCTGGATAAAGATTCTTATCCATAAGGACCTTGCGAATCTTCTCTTCGCTATCAGCTTCTAATTGTCCCTTTACTTTTTTCTGTGTCAGTAAGTCTTTAGCTATGTATAAATATGTATCCATCTTATCCCCCCTTCTATCTTCCTAATATACGTTTAAATTCATCTCTATTTTGTGCATACTGATAAGCTGTTTCTAAAGAAATCTTACCTTCTTTATAAAGTTTAGCTACGGATGCATCCATGGTAATCATTCCGGTTAAAGTACCTGTCTGTATTTGTGAGTAAATCTGATGAGTCTTTTCTTCACGAATGAGGTTGGCAATTGCCGCATTGGTAATCATTATTTCTAGAGCAACACATCTCCCTTTGATATCACTACGAGGCAAAAGTTGCTGAGAAACAACTCCCTTTAGAATATTAGCCAGTTGCACTCTAATTTGTTGTTGCTGATGAGGTGGAAAAACATCTATAATACGGTCTATCGTCTGAGGAGCTCCTATAGTATGTAGGGTACTGAGTACTAAGTGTCCTGTTTCAGCAGCTGTAATGGCTGTCCCTATCGTTTCCTGATCTCGCATTTCCCCTACTAGAATCACGTCTGGATCTTCACGGAGAGCAGCACGAAGGCCATTGGCATAACTATTACTATCAAAACCTATTTCTCTTTGATTCACCATACTATTTTTGTGACTATGTAAATACTCTATTGGGTCTTCTAGTGTTAAAATATGTTCTTGTCTTTTACGATTCATATAGTCTACCATGGTAGCTAAAGTAGTTGATTTACCACTTCCTGTAGGTCCAGTCACTAAGATTAACCCTCTTTTTTCATCTGCTAGGCCTTCTAGTATTTTTTTTGGTAGTCCTAATGATTCCATAGTCGGAATATCTACCCCTACTAAACGTAGGGCGGTTGCCCAACTTCCTCTTTGTTTATAGACATTCACACGAAAACGTCCCATTTTTTGCAAGGCATAGGAGAAATCTGCCTCTCCTTTTTCTCTAAACTTTTCCATAATAATGGGCTTTCCGTCTAAAAGTTGACCTATTAATTCCCTGGTATCTGCTTCTCTTAGGGGTGGTAAATCTAAATGTATTAACTTGCCATGTAACCTTAAGGTTGGAGGTATACCAACTGTTAAATGCAAATCTGAAGCCTTCTGCTCCACGACAATTTCCAATAAATCATTAATATCCATCTTTATCCCCCACTCTACTGCTCATAAGCAATTCTTAGCATTTCCTCTAAGGTTGTTTTACCTTGTAGCACATTATATAGGGCATTATCCCATAGGGTACGCATCCCTCTCTTAATTGCTTCTGATTTTAGTTCTTCAGTGCTTATATTACCTGCTGAAATTAGATCTTCCAAATGAGTATCAACGGTTAATACCTCATGTACAGCTAAACGACCTTTATACCCTGTCTGATTGCAGGCACTGCATCCTCTTGGCTCATAAACCTCCGTACCTTCTGGCACATTATAAAGCTTAGCTTCACTTCCTGTTACAATATGCTTAGTTTTACAGTTAGAACAAAGTCTTCTTACAAGCCTTTGAGAGATAACTCCTTTAATAGCAGCTCCTACCATATAAGCTTCCGTTCCCATATCTATTAAACGGGGAATAGAACTTGCTGCATCATTGGTATGGAGTGTGCTTAATACTAAGTGTCCTGTAATAGCTGCACGAATGGCAATACTACTCGTTTCACTATCACGCATCTCTCCAATCATGATAATATCAGGGTCTTGACGTAAAATAGAACGTAGGGCATTGGCAAAGGTTAAGCCAATCTTTGTATTTGTTGCGACTTGATTAATACCTTCTATCATATTTTCTACAGGATCTTCTACAGTAATAATATTCACATTGTCCTTATTTAAGACCTTTAAAGCTGCTGCTAAAGTAGTAGATTTACCACTTCCTGTAGGCCCTGTTAAAAGAATAATGCCATGAGGATTTTTAAGCATATTAATGACTTTCTCATAATCCTCAGGATAAAACCCTATTTCATCTAAACCTAGTGCTTTACCTGTACGGTAAATAAAACGAATAACTGTTTTTTCTCCATAAACTGTTGGTAAAACACTAACACGCAGGTCCACTTGTTGACCATTTACAGTTTTCGTCATACGCCCATCCTGTGGCAAACGTCTTTCTGCAATATCTAACCCTGATAAAATCTTAATACGTGTAGTAATGCCGTTAAGCATTTCCTTCTTGGTGCGAGTCAGTTCATAAAGCTGACCATCTACTCTATAACGGATACGTATATAATACTCAAACGGCTCAATATGTATATCTGACGCACCTTTTAGGATACAACGTTGTAAGATATTGTTTACCAATTGTACCATAGGTGCATCATCATCAGATTCCTCTTCTTCTGCCGCACTTTGCCTTTGGAGCTCATCTTTCATTTGACGTTCTACTTGATTTACAATATTTTTTGTCTGAGCAGAAGTATACGTTTGATTAATGACATTAAGTATTGCCTTTTCTGAAGCTAGAATAGGAATAATCTCCATCTTCGTACTAAGCTTTAAGTCATCTAAGGCAAACATATTGAGTGGATCTTTCATGGCAACCTTCAACTTGTTATCTTCCTCTATGCCCACAGCAATAACTGTATAACGCCTTGCTACGCTCTCTGGTACCATGGAGGCAATATTATAATCAATATTGTATTGTTCAAGATTCATATGAGGAATACCGAGTTGAAATTCTAAAGCACCCAAAATATTCTCTTCTGTGATAATCCCTTTTTCAACTAGAAGTTCACCTACTCTTTTCCCTGTTTGCCTTTGTTCTTTAATGACACTATCTAATTGTTCTTGGGTAATCATACCCGTCTCTAATAGTAAATCCCCTATTCTTCGTCTCTGTATTTTTTTCATATACTTCTCCCTATTCAAAATACCCTTTTCAATAGTCTGTAAGATATGCCTTGCTTTAAAAATAGAAAGCCATTCCTTTCGTTCACTTTGATACATGATATAGGCATTTTTTTATATAATATATAAATTATAAACTTTTCTAATATTTTTTTCAATAAAGATTTAGAAAGCTTTTTGTATTATTTTGCCTTTTTTGAATTATTCTTAGATTTTTTACTTTTTTTTATTTTGCTTACTGTCAACAAAACAATAATTCCCCATGTTCCTATGGATATAATACTCCCTAATCTTAATCCTATAGGTTGATACAGCAATCTAATTGTGTATTCTCCCGGTTTTAGTGTTGCTCCCAAAAAACCTCCATACACACTTTGAATAGGATACTTTTCTCCATCTACATATAGTTTCCAACCTTTATCATATGGGATACCCATATATAATAGTGTTTTATTATTAGGTACTCTTATCGTTCCCCTAATAGTATTACTAGTATACTCTTGGACATTCAAGGCATACTTACTTAGTTCTTCACTTATCATCTTTAGCGCTTCCTGGTTCACGTTGCAAAAGAAAACATCGACTAAATCAAAATATTCTTCCTTCAAATCAATCTGAACATGTATCTCCTCATCTTTTTTATAATCTCCCAAATAAACAATTGCCTTATTATTCATAAACTCTAGCTCTAATGGCTTATCATTAACTATTATATCTGAATAAGCATAATTTTCACTTTGTATATAGATGTAACAAGGCCCTTCAACTTTGTTGTTTAGTATATAATCAATAGTAGACTTTTGTCTCACATCTTTTTTATAATAATGCTTAATTGTATATCCTTCTTTTTTCTCCTCTACAAATCCTAAATTTTCCTCTTTTGTGGAAGTCGCTTTTACAAGAATTAAATAATCCATGTTATCTTCTTGCAATAAATTATTTAAAAGTTGATTTTGTAGTGTAAAAGGCTTATGCAGCAACCCCTCTTCATTTAACAACAAATTATGGTCAATCTCACTACTTATCATAAAGCCCACCCCTACATTATAGGGATTCATAAATACATTTAGATTTTCTTGCATACTGTCTAATTCAGTGTAACCATTGTATTTCTCATATGTACTCATAACATATTTGATATTGCACAACATATCCATAATAGGGGTATTCCCACCATATGCAATCCAATTATGTCCAACTCTCATCCCTAAGTTCTCCATCAAGTTCAAATTAGTTTCATTATACACTGTATCAAAGTGTGCAATCCCTGGAAAACCCACACCAAAACCATCATTCATTGCTCTCTTCTGAGTACTTTCTATTCTATAAAAATCCTTGTCTTCATTTAAAATTTTCTGTGTATTCTTTCTCAAAGTACCATACATCATATAATAGTCGTCTGCTAAAGTAAATGGTACTATTTGATCCATCTTCACAAATAGCATTCTGCCATTATTACCTACTTCGGCACCTATTAATAACGCTAATAATACTAGGTGATATTTCTTATATTCTTTTTTCTTATTTATTAACACAAATAAAAGGTAATACAACAACAAAAATACCATTGTTAATAACACTACATCATCTTGTACAAAATTATATTTTTTATTGCCTATTATAATGACAAATCCACTTAAAATACCATAGATGATATGCCCACTCTTTAACGAAACTGTTTGAATCACCTTAAATCCTTTATATGCAATTATTATTATCAAAAAAGAAACTAAAAAGGTAAACCTTCCTTCAAAATAAGTAGGGCTTTCAAAACTATGCCACGCCATATAAAGAGGATTAAATGTCATAGATAACAACATAAATACTAAAAATAAGAAGGTTAATAATTTTTCTTTATAAGTAATACTAAAGCTTACAAAGAAATATAATACAAACGCAATGCACCCAATTCCACAATAAACAAGTGGTGTCCCCCCTGGTAAAATGGTATCATATGTTCCTATAAGGAATTTACTAAATAGCATCTGAAAATCATACCTTAAATAAGGCGTTAGTTGATCTATAGAAAAAATTCCTCCCCGAAACATCAGTAGATAAATTATAGGTAGTAACAAAAAAGCACTACAACCAAAAGCAACTACTGGACTAAGTATAAAAGTCTTTACTTTCCCTAAGAAATCTTTTGCCTCAAACTTGTCATTTAAAATTGAGTATCTGTACAAAAAATAAATAAAAGAAAAGATTCCTATCATATAGGCAATATAGTAGTTATTTAAAAAAATATACACTAAAGTTGCTATAAACATACCACCTTCTCTTTTATTACGCAAAATCTTTTCTACACCATAGAGCACTAGTGGTAGCATCATCACTTGATCTAACCAAATAACTTGAAAATGATACGTCATATTGTATGCCATTAGAGCATAACACCATGCAAATATGCTAATACTTAAATCATTTCTTTTAAACACCCTTTTTAAATAAATAGCAAATGTTAACCCACAACTGGCTATCTTAAATATAATCATCCACGTTAATGCATCTAATATTGCATCTTGGGGAAAAATAAAAATAAGTACATTAAAGACGCTAAACAAAATGCCAGTACTTAAAAATCCTAGTGGCGTGCTCCCTTGTAATTGCGCCCATGTATTAGTTAAGCTTCCTCCTTCTAATACAATCCTTCTTAATGCAGTAAAACCATCTATATAAACGCCATTTAAATCCGAAATCAAAAAAGTAAATTCACCAAAAGGTGTAATCTGCATAATCATACAGATAAATATCATAAACAATAACGGAAGAGCAAATCCCCCTATTACATACTTTTCCTCTTTTAAAAACTGCAATTGTTTTTTCATTAGCTCACCTACTATATTAACTTATTTTTTTGTTGCTACAACAACAATAGACACACCAAAAGGAAGTTTTATTCGTCTATTAATAAATATCATCTCTGAACTAAAAATTTTCTCTAACACTCCATTCACATATTTATTTGGCATATTGGCATCACTTTTATGTGAAACTACATTTTTCTTTAGAAATCTAGCGATGCATATAGGAATAAACAACCAAAAATTATAATAACTTATGTAATCGATACTAAAGCCTGATTTCATAAGAAGTTTTTTCATTTCTTTAATAGAATAGCGTCGTTTATGCATATGCTCTTCATCATGATAAGACCATAGAAATCCAAAAGCAGGTACGGTTATGATTGCCTTTCCACCTACTTTAAGAATATGTTTGATATTTTCTATTCCTTTTTCATCATCCTCGAGATGTTCTATTACATCTAATGCCACAGCCATGTCTACACTCTCTAAATCAAGTGGGAGTTGTTGTTGTAAATCGCCTTGCATTAATTCCCCTTTAAAATTTTTAGCGCTATAAGTTAATGCTGTTTCACTAAAATCTATTCCTTTAACTCTTCCATATAATTCTAGGCAAGTTAGCAGATATCCACAACCACAACCACAATCTACTATGGTTGCATTTGGTGATATATTTTGAGCTATTAACTTTAATATTATCTCTCTTTTTGATTTAAACCACCAGTGCTTTTCTTCTAATTCATACATCTCTTCATATAACTTTTCCTGCATCATCGTACTCCTT
Source organism: Bacillota bacterium (assembly GCA_023436395.1). Lineage (GTDB taxonomy): Bacteria > Bacillota > Clostridia > Lachnospirales > Cellulosilyticaceae > Cellulosilyticum. Next base: position 60,591 of record JAEZJJ010000090.1, read on the forward strand.
TATGTTACTCATAGATTTTGCTTCTAAATCTCTACTCATTTCTCTTACAATATAAATAGGTCTTTTTTTAGTCTCCATGTATGTTTTTGCTAAATATTGTCCCAATATCCCTATGCATAAAAGTTGAATACCACTTACAAAAAAGATTACACACACCAAGGATGGCCATCCATCTACTGGATCCCCAAATATTATTGTTTTTATTACAATTACCACAATGAATATAATAGACATAATAAATAGTGCGATCCCTACTAAAGACGATAATGCTAAAGGCACTGTAGAAAATGCTACAACGCCCTCTAATGCATAACGAAACAACCCCCAAAAAGACCATTTACTTTCTCCTGCTCGTCGTTCTTGATTAACATACTCGATCCATTTAGTTCTATGTCCAACCCAACCAAATATTCCTTTTGAAAAGCGATTATATTCTCCCAATTGCAATATACTATTAACCACTTCTCTCTTCATTAATCTAAAATCTCTAGCCCCATCCATAATTTCAATATCTGAAATTTTATTAATCAATTTATAAAATAACTTAGCAAAAAAAGAGCGAATCTTAGGCTCCCCCTCTCTATTAACTCTTCTTGTAGCAATGCATTCGTATGTTCCCTCTTGAATCAAATCATACATTTTTATCAGTAATTCTGGAGGATCTTGCAAATCAGCATCTAATATAGCCACATACTCTCCCTTTGCTTGTTTTAAACCTGCCAAAATAGCAGCTTCTTTCCCAAAATTTCTTGTAAAACTTATGTAATAAGCCTCTGGATCTTGCTTAGTAATCTGTTTAATAATCTGTAAACTTTTATCTTGTGAACCATCATCCACAAATATTATTTCAAAACATTGATGACGAATTTCTTTTCTTACTATCGAAAATTGTTTGTAAAATTCAACTAAAGACTTTTCTTCATTAAAACATGGTACTATAATAGATATCATCTATATCACCTTCAAATTATATTTAATAATTTAATTTTATCATATATTTTTTATTTTTGATATATAAGATAATTTCATCATTAATAACTAAAGGAGTCATATATGTTTTTAAAAACTTTATTAAATACTAAAAAAAACTGCATCATATTGGCATATTGTATTTTAGTATCCTTTATTTTTCTATCAATCTGCTCTAAAAGTTCTTTATTATATCCTTTTAATGACTGGGTAGATGTCAATGCAATTTTTACTGTAGGAAAAGGAATGTTTCATGGTCAAATACCTTATAGAGACTTAGTAGATACTAAAGGCCCATTATTGTTTTTTATTTTTGGTATAAGTTATTTTATTAGCAATACTTCTTTTTTAGGTTTATTTTTAATAGAAGTAATTTCATTTTCTGCCTTTTTATTTGTTTTTCATTTTATATTAATACTTTACTTTAAAAAAAATTATATCTTCTATATTGCTCCAATTATTGCATCGATTATTTTAAGTTCTAATAGCTTTTCGTGTGGTGGAAGTGCAGAAGAATTTATTCTTCCCTTATTTTTAGTATCTATTTATATATATTTAAAATTTTCTACAAATAATTTTTCTCATTTGCCTAATCGGTATTTTATATTAAATGGTTTTATTGCAGGTAATGTATTTTGTATTAAATATACAATGCTCGGTTTTTGGTTTGGATGGATTTTAGTTATTTCTATTTTTTTACTCTTCAATAAAAATTACAAAAAACTTTTTATAGCCATTCTTTTTTTTATATCAGGGATGTTAATAGCCATTTTGCCTTGGGTAATATATTTTATACTTAACAATGCGTTATATGATTATATATACATATATATAATCAAAAATATTTTTAGTTATACAAAAACCTCTTCACTTAATATTTTTTATTCGATTTATTTAAATTATACATGTTGTAGTATAGATAATTTCCTAGTCTTTATATGCTCATTTATAGGATTAGTATTTTATATTTATAAGTTTCCTTCTAAATATAATTTTGGTATAATACCTTGTTTTTTATTTTTAATTATTGGAATATATATAGGGGGGGTTAACTATGTTTACTATTATCTTCCTATAGCATCATTCTCAATTTTTGGATTTATATATCTTCTATCTGTTATAGAAAATAAAAAAATTTTTTCATGTGTCTTTATGAAAACTATACTACCGCTCAACATATTATTTTGTATCTACATGAGCTATACACTAAGTCCTAATACGTGTTATTTATTTACCTCTAGAGACAGTCTAGCACAATTTAAATTTAAAGAAATTATCAACCAAACACCTAATGCTACCCTGCTCAACTACAATTCATTAGACCGTGGTCTTTATACTACAACTAACATCTTTCCAAATACTAGATTTTACCACCTTCCTAATTTTACTGAGGAAGAATTCCCTGAAATATTAAAAGAACAAAAATCTATTATTCGTTCTCAGCAAGTTGATTATGTACTGGTAACTAATACGCTTGAAAATCCTGAAATTTTTAGTGGTTACAAGTTAATTTCTTGCTTTCATCAAGACTACCGCGATGCTCCTACTACATATTATTTATATAAGAAAGTTTCACCTTAACTATTCAATCCTCACAAACAGAAAACATCCCTAGGTACAACTACTTATAGGGATGTTTTCTGTTTATACTTACATACAATATATTTACTTTATTTCACGTCAAAATAGTTACTTCCATAATCTTCACCAAAAAGCCTATCATATTGCAATAAATATAATTCATTCATTTCTTCTGTATATTCTTCATCATTTGCTCTACTTATCAGCCCTTGCTGTTCTTTTATAAACATTCCATTTACACTCATCATACTACTATTTTCCATACATTTAAAATAATAATCTTTACTATTGCCAACCAGTCTCAATACTTCTCCTCCTAATTTATATGCATTTATATATCCATATTCTTTCTTAGGTAATCCAATATTGTCCCATATTAATAATGGCGTAGAATATTGACATAGTAATTCTTCCAGATTTTTGCTATCATCAAAAGCTTCTTTATACGACATTGCAAAACTAGGAGCATGATCCCCATAAAAGATGACAATAGTAGGATCTTTTATATCTGATAGATAATCTATTAAATATTTTAAACTATTGTCAGATTCTTTCAGTAAATTAGCATATGTCTCTAATACTCCATCATTACTCTTATTAAACTTTTTTTTCTCCTTGACCCCATACTTATCATACCTATAGTTATAACCTCCGTGATTCTGCATCGTTACAATATGTGCAAAAAATGGTTTTTTCCTATCCCTGGTTTTATATTTATCTATCAGTTGTTTATATACATATCTATCACTAACATACTGCCCTTCGTACTCTAAATCAACCATATTCTCTATAAATGATATATCATCAAATTGTAATGCTTCATAAACTCTACTTCTATTAAAAAATTGTTTTGCATAAGGATGAATAGCATATGTAACATAACCATTATCTTTTAGTGCGCTCACGATAGATTTTGTTGGTTTATTAATTAATTCTAAATAACCTATTCTCCCTTCACAATTACTACTAGGATATCCAGTCAAAACTTCATATTCTACCTGACATGTTAATCCTCCATAGGACGGTGTAATGAGCTGTCCTCTTGCAAATTCTTCTTGGTACTTTCTCAAGTTTGGCATAATTTCTTGATTAAATTCTAATTCCTCAAATTTTTCTATATCATAATAAGTTTCATTCATTATCATAATAATATTAGGTAATACTTTATCAGCTTGTTGATCATCTTCAATATTCATACTTTCTAATATACTATATATTTTCTCTTTACTATACTCTGTAGGTTGCTGAATTGTATCTGGTATTTCCTTTATCATTCCTACTAGAATCCCTCTAACCTTATATCTATCAGCAAATATATATCCTGATTGTTCACCTTCTAACCAAGATATGTTCCCCCTTAAAATAACAATAGCCGCTACTAACCCTATTCCACTCATTATACTCCCAATTACTCGATATCTCACTTCTAGACTTTTAGTATTAGTCCTACTAATGAAAAAAAACAATAGCCCTAGAATTCCTATTGCTATAATAATCGGTAAATAAACTTCTAATTTATAGTTTTTAACTACACTTACTGCTTCCCATATCAGTTTATAGTCTGAAAATAGTAGTACATCCCCTTTGCACGTCAATTTATAGTGATTAATGCTAGATAAAAGAATGATTAGAGGTGCATGTACATAAAATGCAACTTTCGAACTCCCACTTATCATAAATATTATTAAATAAAGGAGAATATTTATAACATAATTTGCAAGAAACAACCCTACATAACTTAAAATCCAAAGAGAAGTCTCCTCTATATTTCCTCTAAAAATAAATTCTTGTAAATATGTAATGATAAATAATAGAAATAGTATCCCAATATATGTATTATTTTTTAAGTCAATACTTTTTTTATTCATAACTTTCATTTCAAGCCCCTTATTGATTAATTTTTTATATATTTTTCTTTATTTAATTATTATTCAGTCTTATTTTATCATTAATATAATTCATTTTAAATAGTTTTATTTTACACATGTATTAATATGTAAAATACTTCTTAATTAATTGTAGGAAAATAAGTTTTAGATTTTTCCTCCCTAAGGTATAATTCTCCATACTCCAATTTATCTATAGAAATTTAAATTCCTTACCACCTCAAAGACTAGATTCTTTTTTCCTTTGATAAAATACAAAAATATTGCTTAATCTTTCTAAATACAACTCTTTAGCTTATTTTTACCACTAATAATTTTACACTATAAAAATAAAAAGATATATTCAAACTTTATTAGGGAATCTCCTTTTTCATCACATATAATATATTGTAAAAGTTAAACAAATAACTTCTTGTAGCAGAATCACCACAGCATCAATCTGAGAAACTGACCGGGTCGACCAAGTCTCAATCTGTCGTTACAGGTACCTCTGGCTCTAAGGAAAATGTTTACTGATGCGCTGTAAAGGGAGGCGCACTTTTATAGGTTATTTGAATAACTTTACACCTAGCTTCACCAAATAAAGTTTCAAACCAGAGTCTTAAGGTCAGGTTTCCTAGGGTAGGACGTCCAGACCAAGACTTTAAGGAGCTCCTCACTCATGGGTTGAACTTTCATAACCACTCCTTTGAGTAGATGAGACTTTAGTGCATATTGTGCTGAGGAGCCATTGCTATGCTTAAAGTCTCATTTCTTAAGGCGTGATGAAAGTTCAGCAAGAGTCTGGAGCAAGTCAAAATGCCCCACGTCTATACAAATACGTGGGGCATTTTTTATTTTAAATAGAATAAAGCACGGATCACCTAGGTCATCCGTGCTTTTTGTGATTCCTAAAAAGAATTATTTGTTCATTGCTTCTTCGATAGCTACGGCTACAGCAACTGTAGCACCTACCATTGGGTTGTTACCCATACCGATAAGTCCCATCATTTCTACGTGAGCAGGAACTGATGAAGAACCAGCGAATTGTGCATCTGAGTGCATTCTTCCCATAGTATCTGTCATACCATAAGAAGCTGGACCAGCAGCCATATTATCTGGGTGAAGTGTACGACCTGTACCACCACCAGAAGCTACTGAGAAGTATTTTTTACCTTGTTCGATACATTCTTTTTTGTATGTTCCAGCTACTGGATGTTGGAAACGAGTTGGGTTAGTTGAGTTACCTGTAATAGATACGTCAACACCTTCCATATGCATGATTGCAACACCTTCACGAACATCGTCAGCACCATAGCAACGTACTTTAGCACGTTCACCGTTTGAGTATGCGATTTCTTTAACGATTGCTACTTTACCTGTCATGTAATCAAATTGAGTTTGAACATAAGTAAACCCGTTGATACGAGAAATAATTTGAGCAGCATCTTTACCAAGACCATTTAAGATAACTCTTAAATCTTCGCTGCGAACTTTGTTTGCAGAACGTGCAATACCGATAGCACCTTCAGCTGCTGCAAAGCTTTCGTGACCTGCTAAGAATGCGAAACACTTTGTTTCTTCTCTAAGAAGCATTGCTCCTAAGTTACCGTGACCAAGACCTACTTTACGGTCATCAGCTACAGAACCTGGAATACAGAATGCTTGAAGGCCTTCTCCGATAGCTTCTGCTGCGTCTGCTGCTTTCTTGCAACCTTTTTTAAGAGCGATTGCTGCACCTACAACGTAAGCCCAACAAGCGTTTTCAAAAGCGATTGGTTGAATAGATTTTGTAATTTCATATGGATCAAAGCCTTTTTCTTGACAGAGTGCTCTAGCCTCTTCAATATCTTTGATACCGTATTTATTTAAAGCTTCATTAATTTGGTTAATTCTTCTATCATATGATTCAAATAATGGCATTGTTTGGCACCTCCCTATTCGTGTCTTGGGTCAACTGTACGTACAGCATCATCAAATCTGCCGTATTGACCTGTAGCTTTTTCAATTGCTTCATTTGCATCCATACCTTTTTTGATCATGTCCATCATTTTACCGAAGTGAATGAAACGATATCCGATGATTTGATCATCTGCATCAAGGGCAATGTTTGTTACATAGCCTTCTGCCATTTCAAGGTATCTTGGTCCTTTAGCAACTGTTGAATACATTGTACCAACTTGACTACGAAGTCCTTTACCAAGGTCTTCAAGACCTGCACCGATAGGAAGTCCACCTTCAGAGAATGCAGTTTGAGTTCTTCCGTACACAATTTGTAAGAATAACTCACGCATTGCTGTGTTGATTGCATCACAAACTAAATCTGTGTTAAGCGCTTCAAGGATTGTTTTACCTGCTAAAATTTCTGCTGCCATAGCTGCAGAGTGAGTCATACCAGAACATCCAATTGTTTCTACTAAGGCTTCTTGTATAATACCATCTTTTACGTTAAGTGTTAATTTACAAGCACCTTGTTGTGGCGCACACCAGCCTACACCATGTGTAAGACCACTAATATCTTTGATTTCTTTTGCTTGTACCCATTTACCCTCTTGTGGGATTGGTGCTGGACCATGATTTGGTCCTTTAGCGATAGGGCACATTTGTTCTACTTCATGTGAATACATCATTTTCATGACTCCTTTCCACTCATCTCTATTTAAAGATTTCTCTTTAAATCAAAAATTTAACAATACACACTTATTGTATAGGTGGTTAAGGA
>JAEZJJ010000106.1 GCA_023436395.1 Bacillota bacterium
TACCCGTGCTCTGTAGTGTATTACTATTCCACGCAAATAATACTACCAAAGTAAGAAGAATGCAACTTTTTCATGTAACTGTTTGTGTCGCAAGCGTAGCGTAGCGATATGGAAACATATATGTGATTAAAAAGATAATTCCCTAGTAAAAAATTAAAATTAATAAGTTATAGGATTTAAAATTGATGTGAATTAATTAAGATAGAAGATTAAAAGATAATTTGTAGATAAAAATAATAAATTACTGTGGATAAAATATGTAAGATTGTTATTGTGGATAAATAGATAAGAAATATTATCGATTAATAGCAGATAAAAATATCCACAGTATACAGGTAAGTATAAAACCATAATAAAGAAGAAGAATATCCACAGCATAAAAATAATTAAATTAATAATAAATATACTAGGGAATAGGAGTTAGAATCACATATATAGAGGTAAGGGGAATAATATTAATGAATTCATAGATGAAAGTCTTAATAGGATATAACCTATTATATTATGGATTTTATAGGAAGAATATGCTATACTGATAGGTAGCAAAAACCGTTATTTTAGAGGGGAGCAGAACTTAAATGCAAAAAGATTTAAAAATAGAAACAGTTGCAATTGACCGCGTTATACCTAATCCATATCAGCCTAGAAAAGTATTTAGTGATGCGGCATTACAAGAACTTGCAGATTCTATTTTACAACATGGACTAATGCAACCTATTACTGTAAGAATGATAGGAAATTCCTATGAACTTATTGCGGGAGAAAGAAGATTAAAAGCATCAAAATTAGCTGGACTTGAAACAATACCTGCAGTAATAGTAGAAGTAACTACTAAGGATAGTGCTGTACTTGCTCTAATTGAAAACCTACAGCGTGAAAATTTAAATTTCTTAGAAGAGAGTCAAGCTTATTATAAAATAATGCAAGACTATAATTATACACAACAAGAGTTAGCTAAAACACTAGGTAAAAATCAATCTACAGTAGCTAACAAATTACGAGTTTTAAAATTATCTCCAACTATTCAAAAATTACTTATAGAAAATAATTTAACAGAAAGACATGCTAGAGCATTATTAAAGTTGCCTACTGAAGAGTACCAACTTATTGCTTTAGAAAAAGTAATTAAGCAAGAGCTTAATGTAAAGAGAACAGAGCAAATTATTGAACAATTGCTAGTAGATATCACGAAAGAAGATATGATTAAGCATAAAGCTAATCAAAAGGTAAAATCATATATTAGAGATATGAGGTTAGTTACGAATACAATTACTGAAGCTGTTAACCTTATTCAAAAAGCAGGTGTAGATGCTAAGTATACAATGAAAGAGCATGCAGACAGCTATGAAATTAGAATTAAGATACCAATTAATCAATAGTTTACATAAAGATGCGGCTTCTAAGTTTATAGAAAGCCGCTTTTTATTTTTTTCTAATGGTTTCAAATAAGTGCTTAATATATATAAACATAGGAAACAATAGGTAATAGATGATTTATAGTAAAAAGTTAAAATGATAGGAACATATTAAAAGGTATATAATTTAAGTCTATAAATTAATGTAGTAAAACTTAATTGATTAGGTAGTTGGTTATAGTCATTAAGGAATATAATGTGAGATATAACTTGATATAATGGATATATTTCGATAAAATATAATAATATATTGAATGGACGAAGGAGAAATACAAATGAAAGATTTTAAATTGGAGTTGGCCAAACTTTTAAATACTAAAATTGAAGCATTATCAGTAGATGAAATCTATAGTATGATTGAAGTACCTAGTAATGTATCTATGGGGGATTATGCTTTTCCTTGTTTTAAATTAGCAAAAGCATTAAGAAAAGCACCACCTATTATTGCGAAAGAAATTGCAGAATCATTAGGGCAAATAGATTTTATTGATAAAGCAGAGAACGTGAATGCATATATCAATTTCTTCTTAAATAAATCTGTGTTTGTAAAAGAAGTTCTAGCAACAGTATTAAGTGAAAAAGAAAACTATGGATTAGCAAAAGAAAAAGATAAAGGAAATGTAGTTATTGATTATTCATCACCTAATATTGCGAAGCCATTCCATGTAGGTCACTTACGTTCTACAGTAATTGGAAATAGTTTATATCATATTTTTGAAGCATTAGGCTACAACTGTATAGGTATAAATCACTTAGGTGACTGGGGAACACAGTTTGGAAAATTAATCGTAGCTTATAAAAAATATTCTAGTAAAGAAGAAGTAGAAGAAAAAGGTATTTCTGAATTACTAAGAATCTATGTATTATTCCATGATGAAGCTAAAGAACATCCAGAGATGGATCAAGAGGCAAGAGATTACTTTACAAAAATGGAACAAGGTGATGAAGAAGCATTAGCACTTTGGAAATGGTTTAAAGAAGTAAGTTTAAATGAATTTGAGAGAGTATATCAAATGTTAGGTGTGACATTTGATAGTTATAATGGAGAGGCATTTTATAACGACAAAATGGATGCAGCTATTAAGGCATTAGAGGACAAAGGGCTTATAGAAGTAAGTGAAGGTGCTAAAATCGTACGTTTAGATGAAGAAAATATGGCACCATGCTTAATTACTAAAAATGATGGTAGTTCTCTCTATGCAACACGTGATATTACAGCAGCTAAATATCGTAAGGAAACATATGATTTTAAAAAATGTATTTATGTAACAGCACTTCAGCAAAATCTTCATTTTGCTCAATGGTTTAAGGTAATAGATAAAATGGGATGGGAATGGGCAAAAGATTTAGTGCATGTTCCATTCGGAATGGTAAGTATGGAAGGTGGAGCTAAGCTATCAACTCGTTCAGGAAATGTTATTTTCTTAGAAGATATCTTAAAAGAAGCCATAGATAAAACAAAGAAAATTATTGAAGAAAAAAATCCAGATCTTGAAAATAAAGATGAAGTAGCAAATCAAGTGGGTATTGGTGCAGTTATTTTTGATGACATGTACAATAATATTATTAAAGACATTCAGTTCTCATGGGAAAGAGTATTAGACTTCCAAGGAGAAACTGGACCATATGTACAATATACTCACGCTAGAGCATGTAGCCTACTTAAAAAGGCAGGCTTAGATATTGAAAATCTTCCAGAATTTAAAATTTCAGAGGATGCTATTGCAGATGATAGTGTTTTAGCTGTAGCAAAAGAATTAGCTGATTTTAAAAATGTTATTGAATCATCAGCAGCTAACTATGAACCATCTTATATTGCTAGATATGCAGTAGACTTAGCTCAAGCATTTAATAAATTTTATAATGAACAACCAATTCTAGTAGAGGATGAAGCTATTAAAACTTCAAGATTAGCAGTTGTTGTAGCTACAAAATATACAATCAAAAATGCTTTGCATTTATTAGGCATTAATGCACCAGTACAAATGTAATAGAGTATATTGTCCACGTGTATTATTGATATAGTTATAGGAGTTAGTATAGTTTAAAAATAACTTACTAACTCTATTTTTTTGTTTTATAGTTGTTTTATAAGCAAATAAATGAACATTTATTATGACAAGCACGATGATATTTCGTGAGGCATATTACGTGTATACTTTTAGATATTCACTAGTATTTTATCTTAGGATTAAAGTTTAATTGAGAAAATTAAATGTTAGGATTAACTAGTATAACTTTTATGGAATAAATTTTTATTTCTAGTTTATACAGTATCATTTTTCTTATAACCATGATAATTGACCATAAATAAAATATAGTTCTTAACTTGTTTATTTATGCAGATAAATCACTTAGATGTTAACTGAAAATATATTATATCATATATGTTTCACGTGAAACATTTATGATGCTTGGAGGATCGTGTCAATTTACTGTAGGAAAATTAAACTTAGATTTTTCCTAAGGTAATTTCTTTTATGCTTCAATCGTTTTATAGTATTTCAGATTTTTTACTGCAGTATAAACTGCATTCTTTTTACCTTGGCTAAACACAAAAATATTATTTAATTCTTCCACATACTGATTCTTCATCTTATTTGTTCCCCTTTTAATAATTGACTTTGCTATAGCCACCTTCTTTTTTTCTTGTTCCTGCTCTTTAAATAACTCTAGTACATCACCTTTATTAGCTTTATACACTC